>NZ_VWNC01000004.1 GCF_013387455.1 Mariprofundus sp. NF | reverse complement strand
TTCAACCTGTTCGACAATGCTCAATTTAAAGCCCAATGTATAATCACGCTGACTTCGTCTGCGCCTTGCTGTTTCTTCCTTTCCCATAATAAGTCCTTTTTGTGTCAACTTATTTCAGGACGGGACACATTGAATAAAAAAGGCGCAGTTTTCACTGCGCCTTTTTTTAATCTCATTTCACTATCGTTTAAGCGGCGGCTGCAGACCTGCGTTTACGCACCGCTTCAGCCAGCGTATGAAGCAGGGCCTCTGTATCTTCCCAGCCTAGGCAGGCATCGGTAATACTGATACCGAATTCAGGTTTCTCTCCCGCCACAACATTCTGACGCCCTTCATGCAGATGCGACTCAATCATCACACCTGTGATGCAGTGGTTACCGGCTGTTATCTGATCAGCAATATCTGCGCCCACATCGATCTGGCGCTTGAACTGCTTGCTGCTGTTGGCATGACTGCAATCAATCATCAGGCTGCAGGAGAGCTTGGCAGACTGCAGTTCATTGACAGCACGCGCCACACTTGCCGCATCGTAGTTCGGCTCTGTACCGCCACGCAGGATGATATGACAGTCATCATTACCGGCGGTTGAGAAGATTGCAGATTTGCCCTGCTTGGTCAGCGAGATGAAGACATGCGGATGCTTGGCGGCATGCAGTGCATCAATGGCGATCTGGAAACCACCATTGGTACCATTCTTGAAACCAACAGGGCAGGAGAGGCCACTGGCCAGTTCACGATGGCCCTGTGACTCGGTCGTACGCGCACCGATTGCACCCCAACTGACCAGATCAGCCACATATTGCGGCGTGATCAGATCGAGGAATTCAGTGCCGGCAGGTACACCCATCTCGTTGACATCGAGAAGAAGTTTACGGGCCAGACGAATGCCTTTGTTAATCTCGAATGTACCATCGAGATTCGGATCATTGATCAAACCTTTCCAGCCAACGGTAGTGCGTGGCTTCTCAAAGTAGACGCGCATGACAATAAGAAGATCGTCACCCAACTCTTTGCGCATGCGCTGTATATGGACTGCATATTCAAGGGCTGCATCCGGGTTGTGAATGGAGCATGGGCCAACCACTACGAGCAGTCGATCATCCTCACCATGCAGAATCTCATGAATGGCAACACGGGCATCATGGGTGGTACGCGCAGCGGTTTCACTGATCGCATGCTCAGCATGGACCTCTTCCGGCGCAGCAATTTCACTTAAGCCGCTAATGCGAAGATCATCTGTATTGTACTTCATCGCCATAACTGTCAGGCCCCCGAACACCTCTGGTTGTGGCCAGCTTGCACCAACCGCGCGGCAGTATCGCAGAAAATTCACAAAACTGTTAGCCCTGAACCGTTTCCAGTGAACCCATTTGTCTCAGATAGACTATTCAACCATTGAGAATTCGTCGTAATCGGTGGATATTTGCAGCATGTATGACCATAAGTCTGTTATCGCTGCCGAGTTGGCCGAGGATGAGCAACTGCTCTGGAGTGCTCAGCCAAAGCAGGGATTCCTGCTTCATTCTTCAGATCTCTTTTTGATCCCCTTCAGCCTGCTTTGGGGTGGCTTCTCCATCTTCTGGGAGTATCAGGTGATCAGCGGAGATGCACCGCTGCTGATGGCACTGTTCGGTCTGCCATTTGTCTTTATCGGTCTCTACATGATTGCCGGGCGCTTCTATTACGATGCCATACTGCGTCAGAAAACCTTCTATGGCATCACCGATCAGCGCATTATTATCCTTTCCGGCATCCGCACCAAACAGAGTCGATTTATTGCCATCGGCGAGATTGAGAACCTGCAGAAATTTGAGGATCGGGATGGTTCCGGCTCAATCATTCTCGGCTTTGAGGAGATCACCTCCGCCTATCAGAGCGAGATGCTCTTCCCCGGCCAGAGAGAAACCACACCGCGCCTGAAAAACCTGACCAATGCAGGCGAGCCATTTACCATTATCGAAAAACTGCGCAGGGGGATCAGTCCGGCAGATTAACCGCCAGCAGCGCCAGTTCAGCAGGTTTCACCGGTACGGGCATTTTGACCTGATGGCCACTGCCCGGAGCTACATCCATTGGATTGCCGTAACGGGCATCGTTGATTGATTCGACGATAAAGGTGTGGTTGCCATCGGGATTGATCAGTTCAATCGAGTCACCGACTGAGAATTTGTTCTTCACAATCACTTCAGCCATCTTCTTCTCTTCATCATAACCGACCACTTCACCGACAAAACGCTGGCTTAGCCATTGTGAATTGCCGGTTTCATAGTTCTGGGTACCCGATGAACGTTTGCGAGTATAGAAACCATCGGTATAACCGCGACTAGCTAAACCATCGAGCTGGAACATCAGCTTCTCATCAAAGGGCCTGCCTGCCACAGCATCTTCAATGGCTTGGTGATAGGTCTGGGCTGTGCGTGCCACGTAGTAGTGGGATTTGGTGCGGCCTTCGATTTTCAGTGAGTCGATACCGATCTTCACCAGTCGCTCAACATGTTGTACGGCGCGCAGATCTTTGGAGTTCATGATGTAGGTACCATGCTCATCTTCGAATATCGGCATCTGCTCATCAGGGCGGTTGGGTTCAGTCAGGGTATAGACCCTGTCCCCCAAAGGATGACGCTCAACACTTCCGGTATCAGCAAAAGGCTGGGCATTCATGCCATCAAGCACCTGTATGGGGATAATGTCGCCGGAGATATCTTCAGCAGCTTTCTCCATGCCATATTCCCAACGGCAGGCATTGGTGCAAGAGCCCTGATTGGCATCACGATGGTTAAAGTAACCGGAAAGCAGGCAACGCCCTGAATAGGCCATGCAGAGCGCACCATGCACAAACACTTCCAGCTCAATATCCGGGCACTGCTGACGAATCTCTTCCACCTCATCAAGCGAGAGCTCACGGGATAGAATAATCCGCTTCACGCCCACCGACTGCCAGAATTTGACTGCTGCCCAGTTCATTGTGTTGGCCTGCACAGAGAGATGAATTGGCATCTCAGGCCACTTCTCGCGCACCATCATGATCAGGCCGGGGTCGGCCATAATCAACGCGTCTGGTTTCATGTCGATCACTGGCTGCATATGCTCCAGATAGCGCTTGAGCTTGTTGTTGTGCGGCAGAAGGTTGCTGGCAACAAAGAACTGTTTGCCCAGTGCATGTGCTTCATCAATACCTGTTTTCAGGTTTTCCAGCTGAAAATCGTTGTTGCGCACACGTAGCGAATAGCGCGGCTGCCCGGCATAAACGGCATCCGCACCAAAGGCGAAGGCGTAACGCATATTGCGGATGGTGCCTGCCGGAGCCAGCAGTTCAATGGGTCGGTTACTCATTATTTATCCTTCTATTCTTTCGGCAGATTCACGGATCAGGACAAGATGCATGCGCAGGTTGTACAGCTCATCAGAGTAGGAGAGCGGCACATGCACCTTTCTGATCTCAGACTCGATACGATCCAGTTCATCCAACTGTGACTGATCAAAACCACTGCCCAGTGCCTCATCGATACGATTAAGCTCATCATACCAGCGATAGATCCTTGAACGAACCCGCCAGCGGTAGAGCGGTGGCATCACCTTAAACAGTGGTATAAGCAGCGCAATAAATGGCAGCAACATCACCTTCAGACGATCCAGCAATGTGGCTGCCCAGAATGGCAGATAGCGCTGCAGAAATGGCGGGCCGGATTTATAATATCGTGACGCCTCTTTGCTCAATGGCAGTGCCGTATACAACGGTGTTGGAAATTCTCCGGCGGTAGAGAAGAGGCTTCTGCCTCCGTGCACATGGGTGGCCGCCTGCATCAGCAGATCCTGCAGTGCCGGATGCAATGTTTCACTCACCAGCAGTGTAGCCGTAGCTGCCAGCAGTTTCATGTCCTGTTTCGGTTCATTGGTGCCAAGATCAAGTGAACCCTGCGGCAGTGTCAATGCGGAGAGGGTTGCAATGCGCCGGGTATAGGCATCGGCACGACTGAAATTGAGCAGCTTCACATTGGTATTCTGGTTCAATGTCCACACCGCATCAGCGCTTGCTGCTGCAACCAGAAATACAGCATCGATTTTACCACTGTTCAGCGCATCAGCCGCAGCATTTCCAGACAATGGCAGCAAGGTTGCAGTTGACTCATCCACACCATTCTCTTGCAACAACTGCAGCGATAGAACGCGAGTGCCACTGCCTTGCGGCCCTACAGCAATCGATTTCCCCTTCAGCTCATTCAGTGATGTGATGGTAATATCTGCACGCACAAACACCCAGAGCGGCTCATAATACATACTGCCAAGCGAAGAGAGTTTGCTGTTGTCAGGGTCTGCGATGCCGCTCTGTACAAAAGCCACATCGGCCTTGCCCGAGCTTAAAGACTCAACATTTTCAAGTGAACCTGCCGACTCCAGCACAGTGACCGTGATGCCACGCTGTTTCAGATAATCGCGGTAGGCGAGCGCATGGGCATAATAAGCACCCTCTTTCGAGCCTGCAGAAAAGGTCAGTGTATTCGGTGGTGCCGGATCAACAAACTGATAAGCGACCATAAATCCGATTAGCGTCAGAACGACTGCCGGAGTAAACGTTTTTAATTTTTCGCCAATGCCCATGGCGAAACACTCTAGAAGCTATGGCTGCTGTTGCAATGCATCTTCCACAAGCAATCGTTTAGGATAATCAAAATCGAGCAACAGAGCCCGGCTACCGACTTCGTGCCATGAGCTGATATCCATTTCAAGGATGGCCAGACCACAGGTGGGTACGTTATTAATATAGGTTCTGGCCAGCCTGTTGGTCAGCTCTGTAATGCCCGGATTATGGGCCAGGATGATCAACTGCTGCACATGATCTGGAGTCTGACGAATCACTTTGAGCATGGTGCTGGGGCTTGCCAAGTAGAGCTCATCCTTCAGTTCAATATCAGCATGTGCAAAATTGAACTGATCGGCCATCAGATATGCTGTGCTTCTGGTACGCTGTGATGAACTGATTAAAAATGCGTCAGGTTTGAATCCTCTTCTTTTGGCCAGTCGCGCTCCCATATCACTGGCATCACCGCGGCCTCGATCATTGAGGTCCCGATCAAAGTCTCTGGCACTTAGATCATCCCAGCTGGATTTTGCGTGTCGTACAAGAATTAACTGTTTCATCTCTAGAACCCCTTCTTCTCATCCGTAAGAGCGGCCAATGATACAGCCTTGAAAAAAAAGTGTTGTCCCCCAAATGGGGGACAAGCATCCTCGATATGTTATTAAGACTCTTTGTTTGAAAATTCCAGAACCTTCTTATCAAGCCAGGCTTCAGCTTCAGCCATATCCTGAAAAAACGTTGAAAAACCAACGTTTCCCACAGCCCTAGCCCAGAAACCCGGACTGGCGAATGAGCAGCGGTTGATATCCACAATCGCCAGTTGTATGCCCTGCCCTGAAAATATCTCAGACGCCCTGCCCGCCAGAGCATGGGACTCCTGGATCGACATTTTTTTACTAAACTGGAACATCACCACTGCAAAATTCAGGCTGTTAGCCCGACATTCGTCGAATATCCGCTGCCAAAAAGAGTTGGAGTCTCTGAATGCCCAATGACCGTCAAGTTTAACCCTGAGCTGCTGGCCCTCAATATCTATATGCAACCGATAGGGCCGTAACCCGGCTCTGTTGATGGTGGTTATGGTTCTGCTCTGTTTCTTTTTGGGAAAATCATCTGGCTGACTCATAGGAAATAATCCTATCTATTATTTCAATGTGGTCTATCCCCCAAAAGGGGGGACAAGCATCAGCCTTGCTTACCCTGTTGGCGTAAACTGATCGCCGCCAAAGTGGGATCATCTGCAGCCAGGAGAGCGCTGATCACCGCCACCCCATGGCCCTGAATTTCGTGGCAGTTGTCGCCATCAATGCCTCCCAGTGCGATGACTGGAAGTCTGCTCTGAGATACGATATCGATAAACGCGTCAGCACCAAGGTGCTTTGCACCCGGATGAGAGGCCGTGGGAAAAACAGGGGAGAGAAACAGGAAGTCTGCACCATGCTGCTCCGCCATTCTGATCTCAGTGAGAGAGTGGCAGGAGACGGATACTGTTTTATTCGCATCATTGAGCCAGCCACGTATGCCAGGAATATTGCTCATATCACCACTTGCCAGATGCACACCATCAGCATCCACTGCGACTGCAATATCGGCCTGTGTATGGATATAAAGTGCAGCCTCATATGCTGAAGTAAGCTCGCGCAATCTCGATGCCAGCGCCAACAGCTTTGCTGAGCTAAGCTGCTTCTCACGCAGAAGAACAGCGTCCACGCCATGGTCCAGTGTCTTCTCCAGTACAGAGAAAAGCAGATCATCCGGATATCGGCTACTGTCAGTAATCAGGGTCAGCGACGGGATCTTAACCCGCATGGATCAGAACTCTTTTACAACCCAGCTTGGTGGTGAGATAGGTTTACCGCCACCTGGCAGACGACGCTCGAAGGTACCATCACCATCACGGTCATAGAGATAATAGGCTGGCAAACCACCAACTGGCTGCACTTTGATCTTATAGACACGTCCGCGCACAGCATATTCGGTGATTTTGGCACCATCTTTACGCTGATAAGAGCGGACATCGATGGTGGTGTCGTTATCGGCAGTTCCCAGCTCATCACGCAGATTGGGAGCACTCTCTTTCATCTCATCGGCCAGGCCAGGTTCGACAGGGGCTTCAACACCGACCTCAGGCGGCGGCAGGGCCGCATCCTCTTCCGCCAGCGCATGGGAAGAGAGCAATATAGTCAGTGAAACCGGGAGTAGGAGATATCTCATTTTCATGCAAGTACTATAGCGCAGGAATCCGGTTCAGACAGCATTAATTAGTGAGAGCAGCCCCTGTATCAGATAACCCGTTCATTGCCACCGTCAACAGGTAGCTGTGCTCCGGTGGTACAGGCAAACAGATCTCCTGCCATGGCACAGGCCAACTCACCCACATGATGCGAGGTCACCTCACAGCATAAGAGATTATTTCTCTTGTATTGGTCCACGCTCAAACCATAACTGGCTGCACGTTTTTCCAGCACCTCATCCGTCCAGATAGCCGTATCAAAGACTGCATTAGGATGCAGCATATTAACGCGTACACCATCTCTGCCCAACTCAAGGGCTGCCACTCGTCCAAGCTGGGTCAAGCCCGCTTTGGCTACAGAGTAGGCTGATGCTCCGGGGCCCGGTGCCGGCACATTTTTAGAGGCGATAATCACAACTGCCGGATCGATACCCTGTTTCAGATAGGGGATCGCCTCCTGCAACAGCACCTGATGACTGGTCAGATTGAGATTAAGACTCTGCTGCCACACATCCGCATCCATCGCTTCGATCTCACAGCTGACTGGGAAAATGCCTGCATTACTAATCACAATATCAAGCCCGCCGAATCTCCTAACTGCCGACTCAATCGCCCCTTTCAGCAGAGCTCTACTGGTCACATCACAGACCAGACCGAGCAGGTTGGGCGCATTCATATCGATAATTTCCGGATTAATATCCAGCGCCACAACCACAGCACCTTTGACCAGCAAAGAATCGACACAGGCTTTGCCGATGCCACTTGCCGCACCGGTGACCATGGCAACTTTTCCCCTGAGTTCAGGGGCAGAGCCACCCTTCTTCAGTTTTGCCTGCTCAAGCTCCCAGTACTCCAGCTCGAAAATATCTTTCTCAGGCAGTGCCTGCCAGCCACCCAGGGCCTCGGCCCGGCAGATCGCCTGCATCGTATGGCGAGAGATATCGGCGATAATGTCACACTCTCCCGGCGTCGTGCCGAAAGCCACTGCCCCGCAGCCCGGCCAGATTGCCCAGCGCGGGGCCAGATCGAGACAGGTGAGGTCGCTACTGTTATTGCGCTTGAAATAGTTGCGATAATCATCAGCAAAGGAGTCTACGCTGGCAGCCGCATCATCACCCACGATCATGGCAGTGCGTTTGGTGCGAATGACATGATCGGGTGTCAACGGCCCACGCCCGGCAATGGCTGCAACATTGCTACGAGCAGAAAATTGAACGGCCTCAGCATCACTGGTCAGGCGAGCAAGCATGGCAGAGCCACGCACTCTGGATGCCGCCCTGCGCATCGCTGCCATCTGCTGCAGATTTGCTGCATTGGCAGTGGCAGCTGCACTCTCAGTGGCAACATGTTCAGCCAGGTAGACCTCAGCTTTTGAGACCAGATCGATCATGTTTTCGTAACTTTCACGTGCATCATCAGAGAAGGTGAAAACGCCGTGATGCAGCAACACAATACCTTTCAGTTTTGACCAGTTAATACCTGCGGTCAGCTCATAGACCTGACGTGCCAGCACAAAACCCGGCATCACATAGGGCAGAATCAGCACCTCTTCCCCGTAAATCTCCTGCAGCCGCTTTTCTCCACCGGGGCTGTTACTGATTGTCACCACCGCATCAGCATGGGTGTGATCAACAAAGGTTGAGGGGATAATGGCGTGCAGAATGGCCTCAACCGAAGGATTGGGCGCATTAGGATCGGTCATCGCCGCCCGCTGCGCATTGACCATGTCTGAATCGGTCAGCGCCTGCAGTTCTGCCATCTTGTTCAGCACATCCAGCCGAACCGGTGCAAACCCCGCCTTCTCAATCGTGGCCAGATCCCAACCGCTGCCCTTAACATAAAGCACGGTCTCAGACTCTCCGAACAGGTTCACTGCTTCAGCTTTTACCGAGGTATTGCCACCGCCATGCAGCACCAGCGAAGGCTCATGACCCAGCAGGCGCGAGGTGTAAACACGCTGCGCCAACAGATCGCCTTCAAGCTCCTGCGCATCACTCTCATCCCACAGACTTTTCATCTTCCCCTCCGTTGATTGCCAATCGAGCTATACGCTTTGTCTGCGTAACAGTACGAGACAGGCTCCGCCACCGCTTCCCGGCTCTGGAATCGCCGCCAGCACAGCGTAAGCAAAAGGGCCATCGTGCAGCCAGTGGTAGAGAGCCTCTTTGAGAATCGCCTTACCCTGTGAATGCAGGCCGCGCCCATGAATAATGCGCATAGCACGCTGCCCACTCTGCAAGGCAGTTTCAAATGTTAAAGTCAGTTGGCGCAACGCCTCATCGCGTGTTAATCCGTGCAGATCAAGCGTGAGAGCGACAGAGGGATCCCCGCCAGCCAGGCGTCTCAAGCGTTCGCGGGAGACACCATCGGCAACCAGTCGCCACGGATCATCCGTGCGCTCAGGTGAATAGTTCGCGCGCGGACTCATGATCGACCCTGTCGCTGCTTTGACCAGAACCACCCTTTTTCTTCTTTTCAGTGGCTCCGACTCAACCTTATTGGACGGTGCAAGCGGGCGAACCTTGCCCATCGCCTCGGCAAACAGATCATCCTCATCGGCCATCTATTCCGGCCGCTCCGGCCTCGCCATCAACTGCGCCACTGCCTCTTTGATCTCAATTTCTCCAATTAAAATACGGTGGATGCTCTGCATCAGCGGCAGCTCAATATTCAGTTTTTCAGCCAGCTGATTTGCGGCTTTTGCTGTGCGAACACCTTCGACGACCTGACCGATCTCCTCAATGGCTGCTGAACAACTGCTGCCCTTGGCAACAGCAATACCGAACTGGCGATTGCGCGATAGTTCACCTGTACAGGTGAGTACCAGATCACCAAGGCCGGAGAGCCCCATCATCGTCTCCGTGCTGCCACCGCAGGCAACACTCAGACGCGCCATCTCAGAGAGCCCCCGCGTTACAGCTGCCGCCACCGAGTTATGACCAAAACCGAGACCATCAGCCATGCCTGCGGCAATGGCAATGACGTTTTTCAGCGCGCCACCCATGGCCACACCAACAAGATCATCACTGGGGTAGATGCGGAAATTTGTATCATCAAAATATGAAGCTGCTGTAGCAGCCAGCACCAGCGTTTCTGCCGCCATGGTAATGGCTGTTGGCTGACCCTTAGCCACCTCAGCCGCAAAAGAGGGTCCTGAAAGCAGCGCGATACGCGATCTGTCGATATACTTGGCCAGCATCTCATCGCTGCGGATCAATGTCTCCGGATGCAACCCCTTACAGGCGGCGATAACCGGATAATCACCACCGGCCAGTAGCGGCAGATAATCATCCACGGCAATACACGGCAGTGCATAGACGCAGGCATCGATATGTTCGATAGCCGATCCTGTATCTGCTGTGATGCGGATATTATCAGGTAAGGTTATGCCCGGCAGATAGTGGCGATTCTCACGGCTCGATTCGATGGCATTCACCTGCTCATCATCGCGTGCGACCAGCCAGACATCACGTGCACCACTTCGAGCCAGCACCAGCGCCAGCGCCGTTCCCCACGATCCCGCACCCAACACACAAACCTGCTGCCTGCTCATAGACTCTCCTTTTTCATGGATGCACTTATTCACCTTTTCTAAATAACAGAGGAATTACTAACAAAATAAGCAGCCCTAGCAAAGGAGCATCGCCCCAGCGCACATAAGGCGTGATCGCTTCAGAGAGCCTGAACTCACCAACCAGTGCCGTTTTCGTCCACCACGGAGCACTGTTTCTCACCTTGCCATCGGGTCCGATTATCGCCGTCACACCGGTATTGGCAGCACGCAGAAGATAACGGCCGCTCTCCACTGCACGCATGCGAGCCGCCTGAAAATGCTGCCAGGCCGCAGGGGTTGTGCCGTACCATGCATCATTGGTGACATTGACCAAAACCTGGGCGCCGTTCTGCACGCGCAGACGCGTCTGCTCGGGAAAGAGCGATTCATAACAGATCAGTGAACCGTAACGGATACCACGCAGCTGCACTGTACCGGAATCCTCAGCCGGCCTGAAATTGGCGATGGCAGGAACCAGCGCACTCAAATAGGGCACCCACGATGGTACATATTCGCCAAAGGGAACCAGATGCTGTTTGCCGGCAAACGTCCGATGATTGCCAACAGGCTCTTCAGCAAACAGTCCGTTATTGGCCGTATTTTCACCGGTCAGCTTCAACCCGCCAAACAGCAGGGGTACCTGCCAGGTTGTGATCTTGCCACTGAGCCAGCTGTCCCACTCCGGTGCACGTTCGAGAAAGAAGGGGATCGCGGCCTCAGGCCAGATGATTACATCACTCTTCTCAGCGGCCTGTTCAGAGAGCTTGGCATAGCGAAACATGGTCTCATTAAGAAAGGCAGCATCCCATTTCTGATCCTGTGGAATATTGCCCTGAATCAGGGCTGCGTGATAAACCTCTTCACCGGTTGCATCCAAGGGTTGCGGTGCAGCCAGCACCAGCAGAGTGACAACCACAAGGCCACCTGCCCCCCACCTCTTCTCTTCATGGGTGACAAGCAGCAGCAGTGATGCCGCCAGCAGAGCCGGAATAAATGCCAATCCGTAAACACCGAACCACGATGCCCAGCCAATGGCCGGTGTATCAAGCATCAGGGTACCCAGTGCCGTCCATGGCAGGCCGGTAAAAATGTGCCCGCGCAGCCACTCCTCAGCCACAGCGACGGTAGGAAAACTGACCAGTATCCAGTGTGTTCGGCCACCATCTTTGGCAGCAAGCCACGCCCACATCGCTGGCAGCAGTGCCATCACACAACCGACCAGCAGCACACAGAATCCTGCTGCGATCCACGGCAGATGGCCGAAGGTGTGCAGGGTTGGTGCCAACCACCATGCCCCGAAACCAAACCAGCCAAAGCCAAAGGCGAAACCGATGCGAAACGGCGAGCCCTGACAGAGCAGCCATAAAAAACCGGCCAGTGCCGGTATCGCCAGCCAGGCGTAATCAAAGGGGGAAAAGGCAAAAGGCATCAACCCACCCAGAGCCAATGCCAGCAGCATCTGCAGTTTGTGGGAGTTAGCCACCGGAGCTATCGGGCAGATTATCCTGCATACGTACCATGCGTACTTTGGTGATGCGTCGTGGATCGGCCTCTACAATATGAATCTGAAAACCTTCCAGCCTCACCACTTCGCCGACTTTCGGGATACGTGCCAGTCGGTCTGTAAGCCAGCCGCCCACAGTATCGTAATCACCCAGCGGCAGTTTCACGCCAAGTTCTTCACTAAGGTCTTCAATATGCATCAGCGCCAGCACCAGATAGCTACCATCGTCCTGCAGCTGACACTCACCCTCTTCGCCCGCATCACGAATCTCACCAACAATCTCATCAAGCAGATCAGAGAGCATCACAAGACCGGCTGTGCCGCCATACTCATCGAGTACCATGGCAATGTGACACCCCTCATCCCTCATCTCTTCCAGCAGGCCCGATACCTTCTCAAGCTCCAACACCCGCAGGCAGGGGCGCAGAATGGCCGAGAGTTGTGGCGACTCGCCACGCACACGGGCAGCCAGAATATCCTTGGTGTGGACAACACCAAGCACATGATCGATATCTGCTTCAATGACCGGCAGTCGGGTAACCCCATGCTCGATCAAAGCCGCCTCCACCTCTGCAAGAGAAGCATCCACATTCACAGCATGAATCTCAGAACGTGGCACCATCACTTCACGCACGCGGGTATCGTTAAAGGCCACCACCTGCTCCAGCATACTGCGCTGCTCATCCGACTGCACCGCTTCAGCGCGTCCAAGGATTGCCAGCAGCTCATCATCGTTACGCCCCGGGCGCAGGTACTCAATCAAGGATTCGCGCAAACTGAGGGTCCATTTCTGGAATGTGGGGCTCATATACTCTCCGGACTATCTTTCACTTCTGCTGGATATGGATCGTGCAGGCCGATCTTTGACATGACCTGCCGTTCAAGCGTTTGCATCTCATCTGCATCGTCATCATCGATATGATCAAAGCCGAGCAGATGCAGGGTGGCATGCACAATCAGGTGCAGGATGTGATCATCCTGCGACAAATTCAGACGATCTGCCTCAGTAAGGATAAAGGGAACGGCCAGCGCAATATCACCGAGTGACTCGGAGAAATCGAAGCCGGGAGCCTCCTGCATAGGAAAGGAGAGCACATCGGTCACGCTATCTTTGCTGCGCCACGTTGCATTAAGCTCCTGAACCGCTGCATCTGCTGCAAAACGAATACACAGTTCCGGCTTCTGCGCTGAAAAACCGGCAACCTCACAGGCCATCAACACAGCCCTGTCGATACCATCGGGAGCGCTGAACGACGCTTCCAGTTCATCATCAACAACGACTTCGATCACGACTCCTGCTTCTCCATCCCTTCATAGGCATTAACAATCTTCTCAACCAGCTGGTGGCGAACCACATCACTGCTGCTCATGCGTGATATGCCGATATCAGAGACATGCTCCAGCACCTGCAAGGCATGCAACAGACCACTCTGCTGATGGCGTGGCAGATCGATCTGTGTGACATCACCGGTTACCACCATCACCGAACCAAAACCGAGCCGGGTCAGGAACATCTTCATCTGTTCACGGGTCGTATTCTGCGCTTCATCCAGAATCACAAAGGCATCATTAAGGGTACGGCCACGCATGTAAGCAAGCGGAGCCACTTCAATGCGCGTCTGCTCCATCATCGCATTCATCTTCTCCACGCCCAGCATATCAGAGAGGGCATCAAACAGGGGTCGCAGATAGGGATCAACCTTCTGCTGCAGATCACCGGGAAGAAAACCCAGCTTCTCACCAGCCTCCACAGCCGGACGGGTCAGGATAATGCGTTCAACGCGATTACTATTGAGAGCAGCGACCGCAGCAGCGACCGCCAGATAGGTTTTTCCCGATCCTGCCGGACCAACCGCCAGCGAGAGCGTGTTAGACTGAATCGATTTAAGGTAGCTACGCTGGTTGGCTGTTTTGCCGCTGATATGACGGCGCCCGGCGATCAGCACTCCCGTCCCTGCTTCTTTGCCAGCACTATCGGTCACCTGAACATCCTTCAATACACCCTCCACATCAACGTCACTGAGTTCATCCGGCTGGGAAGCGCCCCTTGCAACAAGTCGCAACATCGCTGCGCGCGCAGCTTCAGCCTGCGCACCTTCAATATCCCAGGCACCGGGCTGACCATGAAAGCGCACCTGATAGAACTGCTCAACCCGATTCACGATCCGGTTACCGGCACCGCACAGGCTCTGTAGAGAGATTGCATCACGCGCCTCAAGGCGCAGGGAAACTGCTGTCATCGTTGTATAATGCCTCTAATCGCTGGCAAGAATCAACTCGCCCCTGAGCGACTGGCCATAAGCCTCGGTAATCCGCACCGGCATAATCTGACCAATCAACCGTTTCTGCCCTTTGAAATGAACGATTTTGAAATCGGCAGTGCGCCCGGCCATATCACCGGCATCACGGCTCTCTTTCTCAACCAACACTTCAACCGTTTTACCGATCTGGGCCTGCATGGCTTCTCGCGTCTGCTCACGCGTCAGTGTTAGCAACTGCTGCAGGCGAATATCTTTCACCGCTTCAGGCACACTATCCTCAACCTTGGATGCAGGTGTGCCCGGCCGTGGTGAATACTTGAAACAGAAGGCGGAGCCGTAGTTCACTCTGCGAACCAGATCAAGCGTGGCCTCAAAGTCTTCATCCGTTTCCCCCGGATAACCAACAATGAAATCGGAAGAGAGGGCAATATCGGGGCAGTGCTGACGCAACTCATCAATAATGCGGAAGTAGGTTTCACGATCATGGCTGCGATGCATCACCTTAAGCAGATGATCCGAACCACTCTGTACCGGCAGATGCAGATAAGGCATCAGCTGTGGAATCTCGGCAAAAGCGATACAGAGTTCACTGGTCATCTCCATCGGATGACTGGTAGAGAAACGCAGCCGTTTAAGGCCTGGAAGTTCAGCCACAGCATAGAGCAGCATGGTGAAATCCCACTCCTCTTCATCCGGGCCAGGACCACGATAGGCATTCACATTCTGACCCAGCAGACTGATCTCTACCGCACCACCAGCCAGCAACTGACGACACTCCTCGAGAATATCAGTAACCGGCCGTGAAATTTCAGCTCCACGTGTATAAGGCACCACACAGAAGGTGCAGAACTTGTCACACCCCTCCATGATCGTCACACAACCGGCCGCACCATGACTCTCTGCCTTGGGCAGATGATCAAACTTCTCGATCTCGGGCATATCAATTTCAGTGAGGCAGACGCGATCACGGCGAATCTCTTTGATCATCTCAGGCAGACGATGGTAGGTCTGCGGACCGAACACGATATCGACGTAGGGTGCCCGCTTCTGGATGCGTTCCCCCTCCTGCTGTCCGACACAGCCACCTACCCCGATAATCATATCAGGACGTTTCTCTTTCAGCTTCTTATAACGGCCAAGTTCGGAGTAGACCTTATCCTCCGCCTTCTCACGAACCGAGCAGGTATTCATCAGGACCACATCGGCCTGATCAGGGGTTGCGACAAGCCTGAGGCCATAAGCCTGCTTCATCATATCCGCCATACGGCCGGAGTCGTATTCGTTCATCTGGCAGCCGTATGTTTTAATAAACAGCCTGTCCAGACCTTGTAGTTTTTGGCTCTCTTGTTTCATCAGGCGACGCAGGCTAGAGCGCCGCCATATCCGAGGCAACTTATGGCACTGAATTTGCTCGCAGCAAAGGGTATGCAGTCTCAGGCACCATGGGGGTTTAGATGTCCTGGTTTGGAAAACTATTCGGCAAACGAAACAGTGAAAATGAGCGCAGTGAGAGATCATCTCGCACAACAACCAGAAAATCGATACCAACCCAAACGGTTCAAATCAATGAGTGCCCCCCCAATTCACTGGGAGGTCTGCTCTCCAGCTGCCCCTCTTCACTGTGTAACAGCTCCGCATACGACCTCAGCAAACCGCCCCGCCTTGATGGGCCGATACTCAAGCATCTGCGCTCCAAGATTCATGAGATTCCACCAATGCCGGAGATCTGGCATAAGATTCAGCAGATTCTGGAGCAGCCCGACGCCTCAGCCGGAGAGCTGGGCGCAGTGATCGCACAGGATCCGATCCTTACCGCTCAGATTCTCAAGGTGTGCAACTCATCGGCCTATTCGATTCCCGGAAGCTCTGAGATCAGCAACATCCCCCTGGCCATTGCCCGGCTTGGACTGGATGAGACCAGCAATGTCATCTTTAACTGCCTTGCACCTGAACTGGGGCAGAATGAGAATATGCGTCAGCAGGTTCGTTATATCTGGATGCACTGCCAGTCGATCTCCAGCCTCACCCGTCTGCTGGCTGAGTCATGTCAGAAACTTGAGCGTCACGATGCCAGCCTGATCGGCATGTTACATGATATCGGTAAACTGGTGATTCTGAATCTTGAGTCGGATGAGAAACTTACTCAGTTAAAGGCTGCCATTGATTCCGGCACTGACGCCCTGCAGGCTGAATATGAGCAGCTGGGTTACACCCATATTGATGCAGGTGTGATCCTCGCCCTGCACTGGCAGCTGCCGAAAAAGGTGCAGCATTTTATCTCATACCACCACCACACAGGCAGCCTGCCCGTATCCTCAATCCCGAGAGAGCTGCAGCACGCCATGATGGCGCTGAACCTGGCCCATCTCATATTCGAACATTTCACTAAAGGTGAATCGATCATGGCCAGCGAACTGGTTTGGAGCGCTCACTGCTGCGGTTTTGCCAGAATCAATGAGTCATTTATTAGCGATGAACTACGATTGCCAATCGAAAGCGCAGCATTCTACCGCCAGCTTGAGGGTGAGGTTTCACGCATCAAGCTCAGCTTCGCGGATCTCTTTCAGGCAGCTGAATAGGGGAGTCCGATCAACCGATCTGGCTGAATATCTGCTCCAGCTCAGCCACGCCATCCTCAAGCTCCACCTCAACAGCGGCCAGATGTGTCTCATTCACACTCAATCTGCGCATTGGTGGATAGTGCAGCGCATCAATGCCTTCCGGCACGTCATCAAAGGGTAACGAATGGCCTGTAGAGTCGAGCATAAACTGCACGGCATCAATCAGATCAATCAGATTCTCACGTGGCCTATCATCAGCCTCAACGCCATGGTGTGATGCCAGTGAGATAAAAGCATCAGGCATCTCCCAGTAGGTAAGCAGGCGACCGCCCATCTCGCGATGCAGCTGTTTCAAGATCACCGTCTGCTCTTCAGGGGCACACTTGATGATCTCATCAGGTACGGCACAGATAATGGCCGAGACACCCACATCAAACAGCATACCACCAAGAAAGGCCTCTTCAGGGTCGACAGTGCGCGTCAAACGGGCCAGATGCTGAGCCGCAGTGGCCACAAGCAGGGCATGGCGGGTGCAGTCACGAAGCACGCCTTGAAGCTGCCTGTTTTTTACCGCCAGATGCACCTGACTGGAGATCGCAGTCAACAGTTGCAGTGTCCTGCGCCCACCCAGTCGCTGAATCGCCATGGGGAGGTTACGGATCTCTGCACCGCCTGCTCTAAAGCGGGCTGAGTTGGCGATGCGCAGCACAGTCGTCGACAGTGTTGAATCTTTTGCCACCACCTTGGCAATATCGGCTGCGCCCCTGTCTTCGTCATTGACGATTTTGCGCACCTCCATCACCGCTTCAGGCAGTACCGGCAGCTTGGCATCGCCTTGTCGAAAGCGCAGTCGAATCTCTTCAGCCAGTTGAAATGCGTCCATTTTATTCCCCATGTCCCATTAATCGGTAAATATCTTCTACTGAGCGTGTAGAGAGTGAACGCGGTGCAATGCGGTAAACCTCTTCAGCCGTGGTCAGCCCAAGCAGCACCTTGTACATACCATCCTCCATCAGAGAGAGAAGGTTGGTGGTCTCACAGCTGATCTGTCGAATATCATGCGAACTTTTACGTGCCAGAATTGCCTCACGCACATCCTCATTGAGTACCAGCAGCTCATGCAGTGCAGTACGCCCGTGATAACCGGTACCATAACAGGTGCCACAGCCGGTACCGCGATAAAATGTATTGGTGCGCAAGGTCTCATCATCAATACCGATCAGGTTGGCGATACGTTTGTTGGGCATATAAGCCTGCCTGCACTCCGGACAGATGGTGCGAATCAGGCGCTGAGCCAGAATACTGACCACGGTAGATGAGATCAGGAAAGTCTCAATACCCATATCGATCAGTCGCAACAATCCACCGATGGAATCCTCGGTATGAAATGTTGTCAGCACCTTATGGCCGGTCAGCGCCGCCTGCACAGCCACCTGAGCTGAAGGGCGGTCCCGCACCTCACCCATAACAATAATATCGGGGTCCTGACGCATCATCGCTTTCAGCGACTGATCAAATGAGCGGCCTGCAGTCGCATCCACCGAGCACTGCATAATACCCGGTACGATAAATTCTACCGGATCTTCCACCGTAATGATTTTGGTTGTCGGGCGATTCAGGTAGTCAACAGCCGCATAGAGTGTGGATGTTTTACCTGAACCTGTCGGCCCGGTAATCAATACCACGCCGGTCGGCACATCCAGCGCTTCATGTTTGAAGCGATCAAGTACACCGCGACTCATGCTTATCTGTTCAATATTTTTGATGCCACCTGAGCTGCGCAGGATACGCATCACCATATTCTCGCCATAGATCGTTACATAGGTGGATACTCGATAATCCGCCCTGACATTGCTCACTTCGCGGGTAAAACGGCCATCCTGATGGCGACGGCTATCGGAGATATCCATCTCTGCCAACACCTTCAGGCGAGCCAGCACACGCTGTGAGAGTTCCGATGGCAGGTCCATCTTATGGATCAGCACACCATCGAGACGGAAACGCACCCGGGCTAAACCATCCATCGGCTCAATATGAATATCACTGGCGTGATCACGGATAGCAGACAGCAGGATACTATCAACCACATCAGCGACCTGATCCTTGGCTTCTCCCCCCTTGCCACCGGCTGATTCAAGTTTACTGAGCAGCGAGAGGATCGCACTTTCCGCAGCAATCGAGACCACCGCCTTTTTCTGCATCCGCTTTTCAATCTCGGCAATCGCCGTATTGTTCAGTGGATTGGCTGTAGCAATCGAAACCTTACTACCGCTCGCCTCATAGGGAACGGTCAGATGCATGCGCATGAACTTGATAGCAAACTGGGTAAGTACCATACGATCTGCGGTATCAATATCGAGATGAATCAGTGGCATCGCCAGCTGCTCTGAGAGCGCCTGAGCAAGCTGACGATCTTCAATCAAACCCATCTCTCGAATCACTGCACCGATACGTTTGCCCGGAGAGGTTGCCAGTTTTTTCTCTGCCTGTTGCAGCTGCTGCAGGGTGATATAACCCAGCTCGCAGATCAGTTCGCCAATGCGGAACTCTCTGCCATGTTTGCGGATAATACGGCGGTGTTCACCTTCGGTAAGCATGCCCAACTCAGTGAGGATGGTGGATACAAGCTTACTGCTGCCCAGCTTCTCCTGTACGCGCATCGCTTTTTTGACATCGGCAACCGTCATCACCCCATCCTGAATCAGGATAACTGCAAACTGGCCGCCGGGGCGCTCTTTCAAGCCCGGTATTGCGATCTCTTCTGATTGTGGGGAATCCGGCATGCATCCTCCTGCCTAAACAGCTCGGTTATTGAGCAGGTTTCATGCCAGTTTTATTGATCCGAATCATTGCATCCATGCAATGATTCTCTACGCAAAGCCAAAAGCGTGGTTTTGGCTCTGCTCACAATATCCTCGATCGGATATTGGCGCGTCGCTACTGCCACGCTTCCGGCAATGACCTGTCAATTTCGCTGATCTGAACTGTTTAGTTTCTACCCCATATTGCTGCGGTCAAAAACAGGGCCTAGTGCGGAATAGCTTCCATATCGACGGCAACAATCTTGGATACGCCCGGCTCTGGCATCGATACGCCGATCAGGCGATCTGCCTGCTGCATGGTGATTTTATTGTGCGAAATAGAGAGGAACTGCACCCGATCCGAGAGTTCGCGCACCATCTCACCAAAGCGAGCCACATTGGCATCATCAAGCGGCGCATCCACCTCATCCAATACACAGAATGGTGCCGGTTTAATCTTGAATATCGAGAATACCAGAGCCACTGCAGTCAATGCCTTTTCGCCACCTGAAAGCAGCGTGACATCCTGCAGCCGTTTACCCGGCGGCTGAGCAATCACCTCAACACCTGCGGTAAGAACATCATCGGAGTCCAGACGCAGCTCGGCACGGCCTCCGCCAAAGAGCTGTGGGAAGGTCTGTTTAAAGTAGGCGTTGGTCTGCTCAAACACCTCAAGGAAACGCTGGCGAGTGGTCCTGTCGATACGGGTGATAGTATCGTTGAGTGTTGCCAGACTCGCTTCCAGATCTGCAGCCTGGTCAGAGAGGAACACCTCCCGCTCACTGGCCTGCTCAAACTCATCAATGGCCATCAGATTGACCGGACCGAACCGCTCCAGACGATCTCCCAGTTCATGGCTGCGGGCTATCATCACCTCTGCATCTTCAAGATCATCCATACTATCAATGCGCTTAAGCAATTCAGCTGCTGATGCCTGACAACGATTCTCAATCTCCGCTTCGAGATCCTGCATGCGTGTTGCATCCTGAGCCTGTGAAAGCTCAATGGACTGGCGCTGCTCTCCAGCCAGTTGCAGCTGCTGGCGCGCCTGACGCTCACTACGCTCAGCCTCATGCTGAGACTGCTGAAGTTCATGCCCTTTCTGGCGAATGGCGTTCATTTCCTGGTGTTTCTTCTCCACCTCTTCAGCCGCAGTAGCCAGCTGCTCATCCAGATCACTATGCGCACGAACCTTGGCCAATTCAGCCTCGGCATGAGAGAGACGTAGCGTGTCTGACTCGATCTGACCGGTTAATCGCGAACGCTCCTGCGTTAGCCGTTCACACTCACGGCGCATATTATCCTGCGCCTGAGCAAACAGGGCCAGCGACTGCTCGGCCTGTGCTAAACCTGTACGCGCCTGATTGAGCGATTCTTCAGATCTGGCAACTGCACTGTTCTGCTCATCAAGCGATTGGCGTGCCAGATCAAGGGCTTCCTGATCCACGCCACCAGCCTGATCCAACTGCTGCTGCCAGTGTTTACGCTCTTCAGCTGCCTCCTGGATATCGCCCTGCAGACGCTGCTGGCGCTCGTTAAGAGATATCTGTTCTGATTTTGCGCGAGAAAGTTCAGCCTGAGATTTATGCCAGTCGCCTTCGGTTCTTGTCACCTCAATATGGGCCTGCTGCCAATCCTTCTGCTGCAGCTCCAGAACTGTTTCTGCCTCGGCAAATGTTTCGGATACTGCTAGCAGAGCCACTTCAGCCTGAGCCAGCTCACCTTCAGCATCGCGAAGTTTGCGCTGTGTGGCCAGTCGATTTGCTGTTCTGTTGCCCGCCGGTGGCACCAGCCAACCTTCCGGCTCATAACGCCAGCCATCACGACTGACACACTGGCCGCCACTGCCAAAACCCTGATCAATCGTATCGACCAGTCTGATCGGGGCAAATAGATCATAAAGTGGATGCCTGGCATCCACTCCGATGGCATCAGCAAGCGAGCTTGCGGCAACCGCCTGAGCAGTGCTGCCTTTACCGGCAAACAGGGCAATCGGAGCGGTGGCTGAACGAGCTAACGTCTCTCGCCAGCTGTTCAGATCTGCATCAACAGGGATACGTGCATCGGCAGAGCGTCCGCGCAGCGCAGCAGCCACCGCAGCCTCCAGCCCCTCAGGCACATTCAGTGATTCATCAACCCAAATGCCACCCGATGCTCTCAGACCATCACGCAGATCATCAGGTACATCCTGATTTTTGGTGCGTCCGCGTAGCTCCTGTACTGAGCCTTTTAACTCACGAACTGCTGACTCCTGCTGAGCCAGCGCCTGCGCCGCATTTTCCCGGCTAATTCTGCTCTGATCCAGAGATTCCTGAGCTGATGCAACATGGGTTTCGGCACTGCGGTAAGCCTGTTCACTGGTTACCAGAAGCTGCTCAGCCTCTCCCAGAAGCGAACTGTTACTACCAATCTGGGTATCTATCTCACGCAACTGGTTTGCCAAATGCACTTCACGTTCACTCAAACGAAGCAGTGCGGCCTCAGCTTTGTCCCGCTGCTGCCGGGCCTGCTCACCGCTATGACGTAAGCGCTCATATTCAGAGAGAGAGCTGTCACGCTGCAAACCCTGCTGCTGAAAGCTCAGCTGCGCCTGCTCCAGGCTTGTGGCGGCCATCGATTTGAGTGACTGCAGTTCGGAGTCATCCTGATCAGCAAGGCGCTGCTCAGCCATCGCCAACTCTTCACAAATGCGACCACTGAATTGAGTAGCCTCCTCGATGCGCGAGTTCAGTGCCGCTTTGCGCTCTGTAAACAGACGCCGTTCACCGGCAATGCGTTCAGCCTGCTGCTGCAGGTCAGCACGGCGGCGTTCAGCCTCGCGCAACTGATCCTGCAACGACTGCGCTTCATCCTCATGGGCAACAACCTGTTCCCGCCGCTCTGCAACCACCTTCTCAAATGCAGTCAACTGCTGGGCCGCTTCATCTTCTGTTGAACGCGCCTGTTTCATACGCTGCTCAATGGCGATAAATCCCTCTTTCAGATTGCGATAGCGCAAACCAAGGCTGACCGACTGCAGATGCGTAAATTCATCCTGCAATGTCTTGAAGCGCTCTGCGCGTGATGCCTGCTGTTTCAGGCTGCGGCACTGACTACGCACCTCCTCCAGCAGATCGAGCACGCGATCGAGATTCTGCTGTGTGTCTTTCATACGACGACTGGCTTCTTTACGACGGGAGCGGTATTTCATCACCCCTGCCGCCTCTTCGAAGATGACACGCCGCTCTTCCGGTTTGGCGGTTACCATGCGGGCAATCGAGCCCTGCTCAACGATGGCGTAGGCGCGGGTGGAGATACCGGTATCAAGGAACAGATCAACAATATCCTTGAGGCGCACCATTTTGCCGTTGATGAAGGCATCTGAACCACCATCGCGGGTCAGGCGGCGGCGAATACTGATCTCATTCAACTCATGATAGGGCGTGGCCAGGGTGCCTCTTTGAATGGAGAAGGTAAGCTCCACATCACAGACCGCCACGGGCGGACGAGAATCAGAGCCCTGAAAGATAAGATCATCCATGACGCCGCCACGCAGATGTTTTGCCGAGTGTTCACCCAGCACCCAGCGCAACGCGTCAACAATGTTTGATTTACCACAACCGTTAGGCCCGACAATGGCAGTAATGCCCTGATCCAGATCGATCTTGGTCGGATCAACAAATGATTTGAAACCAGCCAGCTCAATGCGCTTCAGCCGCATCTGGAAATCACCTGCCACACACTAACGTCTGTAGTTCTCCTCTCCCGTCTCATAAGCCACAGAGTCGCAGGAAAAGGCGATCACATCAAGCAGTGAGAAGAGAGAAGTCAAATCAACGACCTGCCTCTTAACACTTGGCATCTAACGCCTTACGCCTCACGCTTATTCAGATGATTCATCATCAGAAAAGTAATCAGACAGGCTGTAAAACTGGAGGTCACAACCATGTAGAGCACAATCAGTTGCGCTACTGCGGCATCAATTGCCGATGCTCCCGCCAGTACCATGCCAACAAAGATGCCCGGCATATGCACAAGCCCCACCACGCGCAGCGTATCAATGGTTGGAATCATAGCTGTTTTCAGGCCATCACCCATTTCGCCGCCTGATTTCAGGCGTGAAAACATAATGGAGATCGCATTCATGCCATTGGCAGCAATCATACTGCCCAGTGGTACCAATGTTCGAGTGTCATCAGAGATGGCGCTGGTCACTGCCAGCCACGGCAGCGTAACAAGGCAGGCACATATCAAACCGATTGCGCAAGCTAACCATGTGGCGCGTCCACCATCATGATGAGAGGCGCTGTTATGACCGGCAAGAATACAGAACCCTGCAATCAGCGCGGCCTGTGCCAGATGCGACTGGATATCAAATATCCAGTGTAATACAAATGCCAGCGCCAGCAGCTGCAGCAATCCACGTCCGGAGGCGAACAGCATCTTGCGTGATAGCCCTAAACCCTCTCGCTTGGCCCAATAGGCGACACCGGCAAGCAGCAACCAGGCGGCAAAGAGCTTAATCAGCGTATCAGCAATATTCGCATCAAAATCCATTGACCGATTCGAATGCATCCACACCTTTAATGCAATGGAAATTGCTCAGTTGAAACAGCGGTGAAAAACCATGAATTGGGGATAGCCCGATAAAGGGAGAAAATATAACCTTCGCGACAATGAATATTTCACAGCACATCAGCTCAGAAAAACAGGAGCATAAAAAAACCGGACACAATGTGCCCGGTTTTCAATATGGTGGAGCCAAGCGGGATCGAACCGCTGACCTCCACACTGCCAGTGTGGCGCTCTCCCAGCTGAGCTATGGCCCCGTTTCCTCGCAAACAGGTTATCTCTCCTGTCCCGAAGGCGGCGCATTTCGCCATAGTAGGGTAACCTTGTCAATATGAGCGCGACTATGAAACTTTTCCGACGCACACTTTCAGCCGACTGTCTGACCCCGCCGGGCCTGTTTTCTCGCCTCGTAAATCGTGGTGACTGCTTTATGTTTGAATCCGCCGAAGGCGGCGAACAGTGGGGCCGCTACAGCATTCTCGGCATCAGCCCTGCATGTCGCGCCACATCAAATGGTGACACGACGCATCTGCTCTACCGTGATGGCAGCGAAGATACTTTTGAAGGTGGCATCCTCGACTGGCTGCGTGATTTTGTACTGCATCAGGAGTTTATTCCTGAAGACGACCTGCCGTTTGCCGGTGGTGCCGTTGGTTATTTCGGTTACCAGATTGTCTCCCGGTTTGAAGATATCCCTGCCGACCTTCCCGATCCGGTTGGTGCGCCTGAATCAGCCTATCTGCTGGTCGATCGCTTTATGGTCTTCGACAACCTCAAAGGCACACTGACCTGCTGTGTTCGCCTGCCGGAGAGTGAGAGCGAAGAGGCAGAGAGTGTCCTCAATCGCATGGAAGCCAGTATTTATGAGGGTGAAACGGCGCAGGTGCTGAAACTCGATGCCGACACCACGCTTACAGAGCCACCAGTAGCGCAGACCACACAGGCCGATTTTGAGGCAGCAGTATCCAAAGCCCGTGAATACATCCTTGCCGGTGATATTTTTCAGGTGGTATTGAGTCAGCGTTTCTCCAAAAAGCTGACCTGCGCCCCCTTTGATGTCTATCGCGCCGTACGCCATATCAACCCATCGCCCTATCTCTTCTACCTGCATATTGGCGACACTATTCTGGTGGGTTCATCACCAGAGATTCTGGTGCGTCGTGAAATGGATAAAGCGGTGGTTCGCCCGATTGCCGGCACACGGCCACGTGGAAGAACTATGGCAGAAGACAAAGCCCTGGAAGAGGACCTACTGGCCGATGCCAAGGAGCTGGCTGAACATGTAATGCTGGTTGATTTGGGTCGCAACGATCTGGGACGCGTTTGTGAATACGGCTCGGTTTCGCTGACTGAGTCGATGAGCATTGAGCGCTACTCACACGTGATGCATATCGTTTCGCAGGTAGAGGGTAATTTGAAAGAAGATGCCGACAGCCTCGATCTGCTTGAGGCCACGTTCCCCGCAGGTACTGTTTCCGGCGCACCGAAAGTGCGCGCCATGCAGATCATTCACGAACTGGAACCTGTGGCACGCGGCCCCTATGCCGGCACGGTTGGTTATATCGGTTTCGGTGGCCAGCGTCTGGACACCGCTATCGCGATTCGTACAGCTGTGATCCACAATGGCGAAATTCATATTCAGGCGGGTGCAGGCATCGTTGCTGATTCAGTCCCTGAGCGTGAACATACCGAGTGCGTTAATAAAGCTACAGCCATGTTCCGCGCCGTTGCACTGGCCGAAGCACAAGGCAGGGAACCATGATCCTCGTTATCGACAACTACGATTCATTCACCTTCAATCTGGTGCAATATCTTGGCGAACTGGGTGAAGAGCCACTGGTCTACCGTAACGATAAAATCAGCCTGGATGAGATTGCCGCGTTAAAACCGGACCACATTCTCGTCTCTCCCGGCCCCTGTACGCCACATGAAGCGGGTATCTCTATGGATGTGATTCGCCGCTTTTCAGGTTTGATCCCGATACTCGGAGTCTGTCTCGGTCACCAGTCCATGTCAGCAGTGTTCGGCGGTCAGGTTATTCGTGCCCCACGCCTGATGCATGGCAAGACCAGTCCGATTGAACATGATGGAGAAGGTGTTTTTAAAGGGCTACCATCGCCATTTACCGCGACGCGCTACCACTCTCTGATTGTGCCTGAACCCCTGCCAGAGTGCCTGATCAAAACGGCCTGGACCAAAGAGGGGGAGCTGATGGGACTGCGTCACCGTGAGCACCCGACCTTCGGTGTACAGTTTCACCCGGAGTCCATCCTCACCGAACACGGCCACCAGATGCTTAAAAACTTCCTTGAGGCGGAGGCCTGATGATTTCACCGCGAAGGACGCAAAGGGGCGCAAAGGGAAATCCGACAATCCGCCCAGTCATCGGCAGGTCAGCTGCTGTACCAGATTCATTATTCGTTGCACCCGCCCATTGCGCATCATTTACTTTGCGAAACTTTGCGCCCTCTGCGGTTCAAAAAGGAGCATGCGATGAGTGAATCTGTGACACAAATGATCAAAGCGTTGCAAAACTGCGAAGTCATCAGTGGCGACCTGAGCGAACAGGTATTCTCCTCCATTATGAAGGGTGAAGTAACGCCTGCTCAGATCGGTGCGATACTGATGGGTCTCTCCATTCGCGGAGAGAGCTCCGAGATCATTGCCGGTGCAGCCAGGGCAATGCGCAGTGCATCCACAAAGATCACCCCACAGGCAACAGGTCTGGTCGACACCTGCGGCACAGGTGGTGATGGCGCCAAAACATTCAATATCTCAACTGCCGTTTCGATGGTGGTTGCCGCCTGCGGTGTGCCCGTAGCCAAACATGGTAATCGTGCCATGTCCTCCAAATCCGGAGCTGCAGATGTACTTGAAGCACTGGGTGTGAACCTGAATATTACGCCCGAACAGGTGGCTCTATGCATCGATCAAACAGGCATCGGCTTTCTCTTTGCCCAGCAGCTGCATCCGGCCATGAAACATGCCGGGCCTGTTCGTCGTGAACTGGGTGTGCGCACTATCTTCAATCTGCTTGGCCCGCTGACCAATCCGGCCAATGCTGAATATCAGGTGCTGGGTGTATTTGCCAAGGACAAACTGGAACTGGTTGCCGGTGCCCTTGCCAAACTGGGCAGCAAACGAGCACTGATTGTACATGGCCGTGATGGGCTGGATGAGATCACCACCACCAACATTACCGATGCCATTCTGATTCAGGCCGGTGAGAAGCCGATTCGCTTTGAGATTGACCCCTCTGCATTCGGCATGCCTTTTAGCACCCCTGAAGCACTGGCAGGCGATGATGCAGCCACCAATGCTACAATCCTTAAACATATCTTTGCCGGCCAGACAGGTGCAGGACGTGATATTGTGCTGCTAAATGCAGCTGCAGCCCTCTGGGTGGCTGGTAAAGTAGATGGCATTGGTGATGGCATTGCCATGGCTGCAAATGCCATCGATTCCGGCTCTGTGTCTGAGACATTGAACAAACTTATTGCCTTTACTCAGGAAGCAGCATGAGCTCAATATTGAATGAAATTGCCGCTTACAAACGTGATTGGGTAAACACCTGCAAACAGCATCGCAGTGAAGCCGAGCTGCTTGCATTGGCTAATGCCAAAGCTCCCCTAGATTTTTCCGGAGCCTTACAAACAAAAGTGACCAGCAGACAAAGTGCTGTTATTGCCGAGGTGAAAAAGGCTAGCCCATCCAAAGGCATTATCCGCCCTGATTTTGATCCGGTAGCCATCGCACAATCCTATGAGGCTGGAGGTGCCACTTGCCTGTCAGTGCTGACCGATGTGAAATATTTTCAGGGTGCGGATGAATACGTTACAGCCATTCGTGAAGCTGTCTCTCTGCCCATCCTGCGCAAAGATTTCATGCTCGACCCGTATCAGGTCATTGAAGCCAAAGCGATGGGAGCCGATGCCATCCTGGTAATTCTGGCCATGCTGGATGATCTACTGGCTGCCGAATTGACAAGCTGCGCCCATGAACTGGGCCTCTCTGTACTGCCTGAAGTGCACAATGCTGAGGAGCTGGAACGGGCTCTGAAACTGGATACGCAGTTGATGGGTATCAATAACCGTAATCTGCACACCTTTGAAACCACACTGGATACAACCATTGAACTACTCGACATGATTGGCGACGACAGAACCATCATTACCGAGTCGGGCATTTTTACACCCGATGATATCAGGCTGATGAATAAGAATGACGTCTTCGGATTCCTGATCGGCGAATCACTGATGCGCCAGCCCGATCCGGGTCTGGCACTGAAAGCACTGATTAAATAACTGGGAGCCTGCCAAGCAACACTCGACAGAACTGTTCACGACTACTGCGCAGTGTCACCGGTTGTCTGGCCAGTTACACCCTGTTGCATACGCTCAAGCTGCTCATCAACACCCACAAACAACTGATCCGTCACCTTCTGTTTCAAAGTTTTATTGACCCAGGTGCGATTAATTGCCATCTGCCCATGCACACGAACTTCAAGCTTGGTTGCTTCATCTTGCCCTTCAATCTTTGCCCGATAAACGCGTACGATATACCGATGCCGTGTCGGAGTGTTTGCTGAAGTAGAACCGAAAAAGTCAAACATCGACGCAGCAGCACTGCCCCTGCGGATCCAGTCAGTGGTAATAATGCCACTTGGCGAATCAACTGAATCAACCGGAATATTCATACTGGTCATCGCATCCACTACTGCAGAGAAGACCTTGGCTGCATCAACCGGATAAATCCGGGCATCCAGCGCAATCGCCTTGCCTGCCACTGCATCCTGATAATCTTTAGAGAGCACCTTCTCGTCTGCTCTGCTGGCAACTTCGCCCGCCATTGGTACCTCTAGCTCAGCCTGCAATTCAGGTGGCACATCCAGCGGTGCACGCGGCTTACCACTGACTGGATCTGCAGCATTGCCCAGTGTGTATGCAGGGCCTTGCTGATCATTGGGATAAAAGAACTGCTTTCCCTCGCATGCGGAGAGGAGAGAAATCATAGGAAGAATGAGAAGGTATCGTTTCATAGCCGCGCATTACAGCCAGTTGCAGAAGCGTGGTCAAGGTAAAAGGAGGTTGCTGCTACTTTACTGACAAGGGGAACGCTGTTTATTCGAACTTTTCCAGGCATAAAAAAAGGGGCCCCGAAGGGCCCCTTTCCAAAGTTTCCTAAAGGAATCTTAGTATACGTACTCAAGCTGCAGAGTAGTAGCGTTCAGCTTCTGAGTAGCTGCGCCATTAACAGTGCGTTTCTGTGCATCATACTCAAGGTCGAGTGTGAAGTTCTGAGCTAGGTCATACCAAGCACCGAATACGAACTGAGTGTCTTTCTGAGTTGCAGCAGCACCGATTGTGTTGGTACGTTTAGCATAATCGTAACCCAGACGTACGCCAGCAGCGCCGAATGCGATGTTTACGTAAGGCATGTAACCAGTAACTTTCTGGTTAGCGCCCATGGTACCTATACCACCAGCCCAAGCAGCATCAGTCTTAGAAGACAGAACGATTGGCAGATAGAAGCCTACAGAAGCAGCGCCGAGGTCGCCCTGAACCTGAATGTCCAGACCAACTTCCTTACGTGAACCCTTAGGAATGTTGTTAATCTTATGATTTGCATTGTGCAGGTTGGCATACCAACCACCAGCAACAACATCAAAACCACCGAGCTCACCAGTGTAAGCCAGACGTGCATAAGTACCGAGGTCAAGGTCAACACCACCACCAACTACAGCACCGCCACCAGCGGCAACAGCGCCACCAAGTGCGAAGTAGATAGAGTCAGCTACGTGACCGTATACACCAACACCAGTTCCTGCATCGTGGTGAACTGTGTCACGCATTGCACGTGCACGAGTCTGAACACCGCGAGTGTTACGAGAGATTGCGTTTGAAGGATCGTTGAACACTGAAGAGAGACCCAGTGCATCAGAAGTACCCAGAGCAACAGCGATCAGGCCGCCGTCGATATCGATAACGTATGCAACTTTGTAACCCAGCATGTCCATAGCTGCGCCGTTGTAGCCCATTTCAACGAACATACCAGTGTGCTCGCCCAAGCGACCACCGAACAGGAATGCAGTTTCATCAGGGAACTGGATAGCAGTCTTGTTAGCAGTTGGGGTTGCTACAGCAACAGAAGAAACTGTTGCCTGAGTACCGATCAAACCACCACCAGCGGTCTGTACGCCAGCACCAGTTTTAGTTGCGCCGTTAGAGATACGAGCTTTCATCAGGAAAGCCATGTTGAATACCGCTGGAAGTGACAGGTGCTCGTCTTCGATGAGACCCTGCTCACCCATGTCACGGAAAGCGTTCATACGGAAAGTACGACCGAAAGCGGTCATACGTGGAATTGCCTGGAAGTGGCAGTTCAAGCATGCAGCGCCGGTCTGGCGTGCGAATGCAGGAACAGCTTCAGAAGTGGTTGGAGCAACTGCAACAGCAGAAACAGCAACAACAGCGAAAGCAGCAGCAGAAAGAAGTGTCTTCTTCATGTTGTGATATCCTCTATTAAAAAGTTTATTTAACCCCTACTGGGGTTAGTGCAAATATTCCCATCCCTCGTTTCAAGTCTTTTCATCAATCTAGATCGCTGAAAAGCCTCTCCCCCATGGGATGACGTTGCGAACTTTGCGTGATCCAGATCACTGGGTCAACACGACACATCTGTGCTGTGTCATTTTGACACAAACACATTCTTCTTTATTTTTCATATCCTTATGCATTTGACGTTAATTCCTCAGTTGACATAAGCAGCATTAATCAGAAGATGTCTCTATTATATATAATAAGGGTCAGATTTTTCATGATGAAAGTAAGAAAGCCATCCAATAATGCCTTGCGTAAGATTGAATCATTAGCCACTACATCCATGCGCGCCTATGTTGCCAATGACCTGATTCGCGCAGAACAGCTCTGCCGGGACATTCTAAAGCTTCATAAGAACAACCCTGATGCATATAACATTCTTGGAAAGATCAGTGAAAAACAGGGCGACACGCAAAAAGCTAAAGAGTTATATCAGCACGGATTCAAATCTTCCCGTAAGCACCCGGGCTTAATTGCAAGCCTTGCCCTGCTCCATGGAAACCTTGAAGAGTATTCAGATGCTATTGAATATTGGAAACAATTCACCAAGCTCCAGCCGAGGAATCCAGATGGATGGCAAGCGCTCTCTGCAGCATACAATAAACTCGAAAACTGGCCTGATGCTGAATCCTCTTGTAATATGGCAATACAACTTGCTCCTAGCCGCGGTGACCTCATAGGTGGGTATGGGCAGATCCTTTACAAGCTGAACCGCCATGAAGAGGCATTTAATTATTTCAGGAAGGCTACTTCCATACAGCCTCATGATGTTGATGTATGGTATAACTTCGGCACTGCACTAATGGAGACTGGTCGATTTAACGATGCGACGGATGCATTCAACCATGCAATTGAAGTTGACCCTCACCATGCAGACTCAATAATTAAACTCATTCGTATCAACAAGCCATCTACTTACAACGACTTGATGAAACAGGCTGAAGAAATCATTGCCTTACCTGAAACAGATGATGAAGTAAGGGCTCCCCTTCTCTTTCCTCTTGGCAAGGCATGGGAAGACTTGAAAGAATATGACAAATCTTTTGCATGTTATTTCGCAGCCAATCAAATCAGAAAAAAAACTGCTGATTATAATATTGAAGATGACAGACAACGCGCTGAGAAGCTTAAAGAACTATTCACCCAAGAGTTCTTTGACAATAAACTTGCTGATTGCCCTGCTAATGGCGATGATCTGATTTTCATTGTTGGCATGCCGCGCTCCGGCTCAACGCTATTAGCTCAGATTCTAGCCGCTCATCCCAAAGTCGTTGATATGGGAGAGAATGATGCAATGAAGCAGGTGACTGGACTCTTAACCAGCGGAAGCTATGACCAACACATCATGGAAAATCTTTCTAAAGTCAGCCGTGAACAACTTATTGATGCCGTTTCAAGATATCGTCAAGGCATGATCTCCCGATTTTCTAAAGCTGAAAAATATATTGATAAAACCCTGCCCAGCTTCTGGCTGGTTGCCACTATTCGATTACTGTTCCCTAACGCTAAAATAATTCATTCATCTCGCGACCCGCTGGACAACTGCCTCTCCATTTTTTCAAGTGGCTTTGCAGGCACAGAATTCGGATTTTCATACTGTCTCAAAGATATAGGCGAACACTACCGCATCTATCTTGATCTGATGAAACACTGGCGATCAGTTCTGCCTGATAAAAATTTTTATGAAATCAGCAATGAATCGTTAATCGCAGAGCCGGAGAAAGAGGCTAAAAGCCTAGTGGAATTCTGCGACCTTGAATGGAGTGAGGATTGCATGAACTTCCACAAGAAAAAAAGTATAGTGAAAACGATGAGCCTCACTCAGGTTCGTGAACCCATTAATAATAGATCGCAAGGTCGCTGGAAACCTTTTGAAAAGCATCTGCAACCCCTGATTGATGCGCTGGGCGATGCTGTTAAGTAGCCAGCCATACGAATCATAAATCTATCTAGATATTCTTGAAATCCGCGAAATCAATCACCAGAAGCAGTGTGAAAATCAACGTTAAACTCTCGAACAACAAGAAACGCCAGATTAAACTGCTGGTGAATGTTGCCACACGAGCCTTTCTCAGCGAGCAATTCATTCAAACAAAAAAACATTGCATGACTATTCTGAAAATCCCCCCTGTTGACCCTGATGCCAACAACCTGCTGGGAAAAATTGCCGAACATAGTGGCGACCTGGATGAGGCCAAGGTACTTTATCTGCGTGGCCATGAGAACAATCCAAAACATCTCAACCTCTTGATTAGCCTCGCTCAACTAAACAATAAAACCAGAGACTATGAGTCTGCGATCCATTATTGGCAGCTCTATCTCAAGCTAAAGCCATACAGCGGTGATGTATGGCAGGCACTCTCTTGTGAATGGTATTCACTTCGTCAGTGGGGAAAAGCAGAGACTGCTGCAAGGCAATGTCTTAAACACTCGCCAAAGCGAGCCATGGGCCATACAAACCTGGGACAATCTCTGCTTCAGCAGCAACGCTACGATGAAGCTATAGTCTGCTTCGAAACTTCCATTGAAATCGATCCGGACAATGCCGATGCATGGTACAATCTTGCAGTCCTCATATTGCAAAAAGGCGATATGGATGAGGCATTTAAAACTCTGAACAAAGCACTCGAACTCAATCCATACCATGCTGATTCACTCTCCCGACTTCTTCGATTCAAAAAAATCGATAGCTATAATGATATTGTAAAGCGTGCGGAAAATGCATTTAACGCTGCATTCACACCGCCTGAAGACCGAATCACCATTGGCTTCGGACTCGGCAAAGCGTGGGAGGGAGGATTTACATGATTATGACAGATCCTTTACCTATTACGCTGAGGCAAACCGTATCCGCCAGGATTACGGACAATTCGACATAGCCCATGAACACGAATTTGCCAAAGAGGTCAAAGAGATGTTCAACGAAACCTCTTTTACAAAGCAGCCAGACAATGAAGCCAATGGTGAAGAGTTTATATTTATTGTTGGCATGCCTCGCTGCGGTTCAACACTGCTGGCGCAAATTCTGGCAAGCCTGCCAAATGTCGTTGATAGCGGTGAAACAGATCTACTGAGAGAGACTACAGGTCGACTTACAAGCGGTGATATACATCAGCTTGACCTGCAGATACTGACCAACACCTCAGATGACCGAATCATAGAAGCTGCCAACCAATACCGGAATGCGATGAACCGGCTGTTCGGAGAGTCTGAACGCTATGTTGATAAGGCACTGCCCAACATCTGGCTCATCGGAGTCATTCGCATGCTGTTTCCCAAGGCAAAAATCATCCACTGCATGCGTGATCCACTGGATACATGCTTCTCTATTTTCTCCAATCTTTTCCAGGGCGCTGCGTTCAATTACGCCTATGACCTGCAGGAGATCGGTGAATACTACCGCATCTATCTCGATATGGCCGAGCACTGGCGCAAGGTTCTGCCTGCAGAGATTTACCATGAGGTCAGTTATGAGTCGCTCGTTGCAGAACAGGAGCAGCAGAGCCGCCGTATGCTCGAATTCTGTAACCTAGAGTGGAATGATGCGTGCCTGAAATTCTACGAATCCAAACAGACTGTTCAGACATCAAGTCTGGCCCAGGTTCGTCAGCCGATTTATAAGAACTCCATTGAACGCTGGAAACGCTATGAGAAACATCTGCAGCCGCTGATTGATGCGCTTGGGGATGCTCTCTAGCAACGACGGTGTAATTATCCACACAGCAACCATCTACTATCTATATATAGAATAGGGTAATCTCCCGCCATGTCTTCGCACCTCTCCACATCTGATCTAAGCAACTGGTTCAAACAGGGTTGCAAACCTCGCGATGCCTGGCGCATCGGCACCGAACATGAAAAAGTCGGTTTCTGCATGGATACGCTCAAACCGATCCCTTATGAGGGCGAGCGCAGCATCCGCAACCTGTTAACGCTGCTCGCCGATCAGAACTGGCAGCCGGTCAGAGAGCATGAAAATATCATTGCACTGAAAAACGGCATGGCTTCGATCACCCTTGAACCTGGTGGTCAGCTTGAACTCTCCGGCGCTCCGCACGCCACGATTCACCAGACATGCGAAGAGACCACCGCTTACCACAAAATCCTCAAGAGTGTGACCGATGAGCTGCGCATCGGCTTTCTCGCCATGGGTTTTCAGCCCAAGTGGCAACGTGATGATATTCCGTGGATGCCGAAAGATCGCTACAGAATTATGCGCAACTATATGCCGCAGGTTGGCAGTGGCGGACTGGATATGATGCTGCGCACCGCAACCGTGCAGGCCAACATCGATTTCGAATCCGAGGCTGACATGGCACAGAAGATGCGCATCTCGCTCTGCTTGCAGCCGCTGGTTACCGCCCTCTACGCAGCCAGTCCGTTTGAAAATGGCAAGCCATCCGACTACCTCTCCCGACGCGGCGCCTGCTGGCTTGATACCGATTCCAATCGCACCGGCATCCCGGCCTGTGCCTTTGAAGAGGATTTCGGATTCGCCTCATATACCGAGTGGGCTCTGGATGCACCGATGTACTGCGTGATTCGCGACGATATATATATAGATTGTGCCGGAGCCAGTTTCCGCGACTTTATGGGTGGAAAACTTGATAAGCTACCCGGCCAATTTCCGACCATTGAGGATTGGGAGCTGCATATCTCCACCCTCTTCCCGGATGTGCGACTGAAACAGTATATGGAGATGCGTGGTGCAGATGCCGGACCATGGCCGTGGATCTGCTCGCTGCCCGCTCTCTGGAAAGGGCTGTTATATGATAGAGAGGCGCAGCAGCAGGCCTGGCAGATGATCGCCGACTGGAGCCATGCCGAAGTCGTTGAACTCCGAGCAGAGGCTCCGAAAACAGCGCTGGGCACACCGTTCAGAGATACAACCGTGCTACAGCTCTGTGAACAGATGGTTCAGATCAGCCGGGCTGGCCTTGAACGCATTGATGCCCGCAACAGCAGCGGGCAAAATGAGACCATCTTTCTCAAGCCGCTGGAAAGGACTGTCGCATCGGGTCAAACACAGGCTGAGTTCTGGCTTGAGATGTATCACGGTGTCTGGAATAAAAATATCGACCGTGTCTTCTTTGAGGCCATGCATGTTTGATTGATACGGCTGCGGACTTGAAGCCTGCCCTCCGATAATCAGGCCATCAGTTCAATCGTATTGCCATCCGGATCGCGGAAGAAGAGTGCCTTGCGACCTGACCTGCTCAGCGTGTATGGGATAACCACACTATCAAGTCGCTGGCAAATCTTGTCGAACTCCTTACTTTGCAGGGCAATATGATTATCACGACCGCCATGTTCCGGTTTATCACAACCCGCATAGGGATTATCAAGCAGCATCAGATGCAGTTCACTGCCGCCATCCAGTCCGTACCAGAGGCCATCAAAGCCGAGATCAGGGCGCGCAATCTTCGTCAATCCAAGAATAGATTCATAAAAATCTTCGGCCCGTTTCAGGTCAGACACTATCAGTGCCATATGCATAAACTTCATATCACTCTCCTAGCTCCATAACCAAGCTGCGCCCCGCACACCCGATGAGTCACCGAACTTCGGAGCGACAAGGCGTGTGCGCACCTCATCGGAAAAGACATAGCGCCCCCACAGGCATGGAACCTCATCATAAACCTGTTTGATATTCGACATGCCGCCGCCCAGCACAATCACGTCCGGATCGATGATGTTTATCACACCCGCCACTGCTCTGGCTAAACGATCACAATAACGGTCGATACTCTGCTGGCATTTCTGATCGCCTTGAGCCGCAAGACCTACAATCTGTTCAGCTGATAAATTGACCTGTTCCTGCCGATGGTGGTCAGCACTCATAGCGGGACCGGAGAGCCATGTTTCGATGCAGCCATGACGACCACAATAACAGGCTGGCCCCGGCAGTTCATCCGATTGCGGATAGGGCAGCGGATTATGTCCCCACTCCCCGGCAATGGCGTTAACGCCATTCAACACCTGTCCGTTGACCACGACACCACCACCAACCCCGGTGCCGAGAATCACGCCGAACACAACATTTTCCCCTGCCGCAGCACCATCAACGGCCTCGGAGAGTGCAAAACAGTTGGCGTCGTTACTTATACGCACATCGCGACCAAGCAGCTGCTGCAGGTCCTGCTGAAGTGGCATGCCGTTCAGACAGGTCGAGTTGCAGTTCTTCATCAGCCCGCTTTTCAGTGAGATCGCACCCGGCGTTCCGATGCCCATCGTTGCCTGCGCACCCAGATCGGCTTCAGCCTCTGCAACCATGCCAGCGATCATATTTACCGTCTGCTTATAATCGCCTGCCGGTGTGGCACGGCGAAAACGCAGTAGCTCAATGCCCGTAGCATCCAGAGCTATCAGTTCAATTTTACTACCGCCAAGATCGATGCCGATGCGCAGATCTGATTCAGAAAGCCTGTTCATGCAGCTTATCATTGTCTGAACTGAGCCTTACTGCAACAATGCGCAGCCATATGAACGATTCAACTGCAAAGATACTTAACGGCAAAGCCCTCTCCGACCGCATGCGCGGTGAAATCGGCGTGGAAGCTGCCTCACTCAAACAGAAACATGGTCGTGCACCCGGCCTTGCCGTGATTATTGTCGGCAATGACCCCGCCTCGCATGTCTATGTCAAAAACAAGAAACTGGGCTGCGAAAAAGCGGGCATCCGCTCCTTCTCACACGAACTGCCAGCCGATACCAGCCAGCTGCATCTGCTTGGCCTGATCGCCGAGCTGAACAGTGATCCGAAGGTGGATGGCATTCTGGTTCAGCTTCCGGTTCCCGATCACATCAATTCAGAAACGATTCTCGAAGCGATTGATCCGGGCAAAGATGTCGATGGTTTTCACCCCTATAACGTCGGACGCCTTACCGCCCGCAAACCGGCCCTGCGCTCCTGCACACCATACGGCTGCATGAAACTGCTGGCTGAAACCGGCCTTGATCTGCACGGCATGGAGTGCGTGATTGTCGGCGCATCGAACATTGTTGGTCGCCCGATGGCGCTGGAGCTACTCTTGGCCGGAGCCACAGTTACCGTCTGTCATCGTTTTACCAGAAACCTTCAGCAGCATATTGAACGTGCCGAGATTGTCGTTGCCGCGGCAGGCAAACGTGGCCTGATCAAGGGCGAATGGATCAGAGAGGGCGCTATCGTCATTGATGTGGGCATTCACCGTCTTGAAAATGGTTCCCTTACCGGCGATGTTGAGTTTGAAGCAGCAAGCAAGCGCGCTGGCTGGATCACCCCTGTACCGGGTGGTGTCGGACCGATGACCATCACCATGCTGCTGGCCAATACCGTACAGGCATTCAAAGCCCATGTCGGGGATGACGAATGAGCGATCTGTCTAAAACACCGATGTTTGACGAGCACGTAAAGCTTGGCGGCAAGATGGTGCCGTTTGCCGGTTTTGAGATGCCGGTGCAGTACAAAAATGGTGCTCTGAAAGAGTACACCTTCGTTCGCGAAGGCGGTGCAGGCATCTTTGACATCACCCATATGGGGCAGGTGCGCGTTAGTGGCGCAGATAGCCTGGCCTTCCTGCAGTATGTCACCACCAACGATGTCTCAAAACTGGTAGAAGGACAGGTGCACTACTCCGCACTCTTGAATGACTCAGGCACCTTCATTGATGACATCACCACCTACAAGATTTCAGAGAGCGAATACTACCTCTGTATCAATGCCGCCAATCGCCATAAGGATGTGGCACATCTTCAGCAGCAGGCAGCGGCTTTTGATGTTCAAGTGAATGATGAGTCAGACGATACCACACTACTGGCACTGCAGGGTGCTGCTGCCCAGACCGCGCTTCAACCTCTGCTTGATGCCGATCTGGAGAGCATCGGTTACTACAGGTTTGCACAGGTAACCGTTGCTGGTCGTAAAGGCATCATTTCACGTACCGGTTACACCGGCGAAGATGGCTTTGAGATTTACATTCCCAACGCCATTGCAGTAGATATCTGGAAACAGCTGCTGGCTAATGGTGCAGAGCCAATCGGCCTTGCCGCCCGCGACATGCTGCGCACTGAGATGGGTTACGCGCTCTACGGCCATGAGATCTCAGATAGTGTTACACCGGTTGAGGCCAAACTGATGTGGATCACCAAGCTTGATAAGGGTGATTTTATTGGCAAAACCGCTGTTGAAACGCGTAGGTCTGAAGGTCCGCAGCTTCGTCTGATCGCCATCAAACTGACTGAGCGCGGCATTCCTCGCGAGCACTACAAAGTGTATGCCGATGGCGCGGAAACTGGCGAAATCACCTCTGGCATGTTCAGTCCCATGGCCGGCGGTGTAGCGCTGGCTTATGTAAAACCGGAACATGCTGTGTCTGGTGCGTTAACTGTAGAGATTCGCGGCAAAGCAGTCCCTGCTGAGCGTACAACTTTACCGTTTGTGCGCAGTAACGTCCGGCGCTAACGTAGCACCATATTTTTGTATTTATTAAGGAGCGGCCATGACTATTCCTGCTGATTTGAAATATACCAAAGACCATGAGTGGGTGCGCATTGAAGGCGATGTTGCCACCTTTGGCATTAGTGACCATGCGCAGGAAGCACTTGGTGATATCGTTTTTGTAGAGCTACCTGAGATTGGCCGCACCATTGATGCCGGTGAAGCCTACGCTGTAGTTGAGTCGGTCAAGGCCGTTTCTGATGTCTATGCACCGGTTGCCGGTGAAGTGATCGAGGTGAATGAAGAGCTTGAAGGTGAACCGGAAAAGGTAAACACCGACGCCTACGGTGCAGGCTGGATCGCCAAAGTGAAGATGAGTGGCGAGACCATTGAACTGATGAGTGACGACGAGTACAACACCTTCCTCGAAGAGTAAAAATACGTTCGCTGCAAAGGACGCAAAGGTACGCACAGAAAGATCAAAAATCGGTTTACTACAGGCTGTCGAATTTCGCCAAATCGGCGATGCGACCTTCCCGCATCTCAACAAGCAGGGGCCAAAACTGACCATTGAATGCCTTTGCGTAGCCTTGCGTCCTTTGCGGTAAAAAAGAAGGACATTAATTATGCGGTTTCTTCCTCATACCGATACAGACAGATCAGCAATGCTGGAGACGATGGATGTTTCGACACTCCGCGATCTTTTTGCCGATATTCCAGAAGAGTTCCTGATTGATAAGGGCAGCCTTAATCTGGCTAATGGACTCTCCGAAGCAGGTATCGTGCGCAAGTTCACCAAGGCATCGGAGAAGAACCGTAACGCCAGCAACAGCGCCTATTTTCTCGGTGGCGGCACCTACCATCACTTTGTACCTGCCGTTGTTGATTATGTGATCTCACGCGGTGAATTTCTTACTGCCTACACCCCCTACCAACCGGAAATTTCACAGGGCACGCTGCAAGCTCTGTTTGAGTTCCAGACCATGATTGCCCGGCTGACCGGCATGGATGTCTCCAACGCCTCGATGTATGAGGCAGCAACAGCCACAGCCGAAGCGGCTCTGATGGCGCGGCGTGTGACCCGTAAAACCCGAGTGGTGATGGCCGGATCAGTGAACCCGCGTTACCGCAGTGTCACGGCCAACTATCTCTCTCGTCTGGATGGCGAATACAGCGAAGTCGATATGGGCGATTTTGGTACCGATCTGGACAAGGTGATCGCCGCTATCGATGCAACCACTGCCTGTGTGATCGTGCAGTATCCGGACTTCTACGGCTCCGTATATGATCTGGCACCGCTGCGTGCGGCCTGTGATGCCGCCAAATGTTTGATGGTGGTTGCCTTCTCCGATATCTCAGCCTTTGCACTGATCGAATCACCTGGCGCCATGGGTGCTGATATTGCCGTCGGTTCAGGGCAGTCGCTTGGCATTCCAATGGGCTTTGGCGGTCCGCATCTGGGGCTATTCACATGCAAGCAGAAATATCTGCGACAGATGCCAGGACGTGTCTGTGGCATGACCTCGGATGTGAATGGCAAGCGCGGTTTTGTACTTACCCTCTCCACCCGTGAGCAGCATATCCGTCGTGAGAAAGCGACCTCCAACATCTGTTCCAATCAGGGTCTGATGTGCACCGCAGCAGCCACCTATATGGCGCTGATGGGTGATGCCGGCCTTGAAAAGGTAGCCATGAACTCTGCAGCCGCACTGCAATCACTGCTCTCGCAACTACCTGATCATGTCAGCGCAGCCCAAGGCGCACATTACAACGAAACCGTACTAAGCTTTACCGATAACCCGGCACGTGACCGCTTCCTGGCGGCGGCCCGTGACAAGGATATCTTTGCCGGCATCCCCCTTGAACTGATTGATCCGACGGCCAAGAGCAATCACCTGCTGGTCGCCACCACCGAGATGGTTGAAGAGACCGATATCACGGGCTTCCTGGCAGCACTGGAGGTGGCCAAATGAGTAATCCTGACTACAAATACTCAGGCACCAACGGCATCCAGCATGAAGAGCCCCTGCTCTTCGAACATGCTCATGAGGCACCTGAATCGATCAGCCTGCCGGGTGTGGAAGGCCCAATTTCTGATGCACTGCATGCCTTTGCACGTAAAACCCCCGCCAATATCCCCGGTCTTTCCGAGCCTGAAACGGTACGCCATTTCGTGCGCATGTCGCAGTGGAATCACGGCATTGAGACCGGCTTCTATCCGCTGGGTTCCTGCACCATGAAATATAATCCGCGCGTTAACGAGCAGGTGGTTCGCCTGCCGGGGCTGGCCCATATCCACCCGGATCAGCCTGAAGATACAGCCCAGGGTGTGCTTGAACTGCTTTATGAGACACAACAGTGGCTGGGTGATATTTCCGGTCTGCCCTATGTCACGCTGCAGCCTGCAGCCGGCGCCCACGGTGAATTGGTCGGATTGATGATGATCCGCGCCTGCCTGGATGCACGCGGCGAAAGCAACCGCATTAAGGTACTGGTTCCCGATTCCGCTCACGGCACCAATCCGGCCTCGGCGGCACTGTGCGGCATGCACTGTGTTGAACTGAAGTCCGGTGCTGATGGCCGCATCGATCTGAATGAGCTGAAAGCACATCTGGATGGCGACACCGCCGCCCTGATGATGACCAACCCGAACACTGCCGGTGCCTTTGAGTCTGATATCAAAGAGATCTGCCAGTTGGTGCACGATGCCGGTGGCATGGTCTATGGCGATGGTGCCAACCTTAATGCACTGGTCGGCGTGGCGCGCCCCGGTGATATGGGCATCGACTGCCTGCACATCAATGTGCATAAAACCTTCTCCACCCCGCATGGTGGTGGCGGCCCCGGTGGTGGCCCTGTTGCTGTGAATGAAACACTGGCCCCTTACCTGCCGGTGCCACGCATTGTGAAATCTGGCGATAGTTACGCTCTGGTTCACAGTGATGAAAACTCTATCGGCCCTGTGCTCGGTTCTGCAGGTCAGATTGGCGTACTGCTGCGTGCCAACGCCTATATCTCCGCCTTCGGTCGCCAGCATCTGCACCAGATTGCCGAGGATGCGGTACTTAATGCCAACTATGTACTGCATCGTCTGAAAGATCGTTACCACGTACCATTTGAAGGACTGTGCAAACATGAGTGTCTGCTCACCGATGAACTTCAAAACTCGCACGGTGTTAAAACACTCGATATCGCCAAGCGGCTGATTGATCTCGGTTTCCATCCTATGACCGTCTACTTCCCGCTGATTGTGCATGGTGCGATGCTGATCGAACCGACAGAAACAGAGTCACGCGAAACACTGGATGCCTTCTGTGATGCGATGCTCGAAATTGCCGATGCATGCGAGGCCGGTGATACCGACATGCTGCACGAAGCGCCGGTCAAACCGTTCCGCCGCAGGCTTGATGAGACTCAGGCTGCCCGTAAGCCGGTGCTTACCTGGCAAGAGTAGCAATCGTCACCGGGAAATTTCCTTCTGGCAAAAGCATAAATCTCTGCTATTAATAAGAGTATTGCAGCACGCTGCAGGACTCTTATGAACAGGGTGGCACATGGGCTTTTTCATCCATCATGATCCAGACAAGAATTTTCTACTGACCATCTTCCATGGCCCGGTGAAAGCGAGTGATCTGAGAAATTACACAGCCGAAATCCTTGGTGATCGCTACAGCGATCCGGGAAAAAAACGACTTACCATTCTCTGTGAAAACGCATCTGCCCACCGCCTTGATCACCACGCCGTCTATGCAGCTGGCAAGCAGCTGCAGCAGGCCCGCTTCCGCCCCGATGGCAGGCTCGCTATTGTCGCAAAAAACACCGTTGGCTTCGGCATGGCCAAGATGTATCAACTGGCCAGCGAAGTAGAAGGGCTGGATGAGATCAGGGTATTTCACGGTCACGAGCTTGATTCAGCCATCCAGTGGCTGGGTACCAGCGAGATCACAGATACGATCCTGAAAAGGATTACTGCTTATGAAAAGCCGAGCCTGGAAACTATCTGATCGCTTCGACTCCAGATAAACAGCGCTTTTCAACCATAAAGTAACCATGTGTCGAGGGCTCTTCGCGATAGGTCACAACGATTTGCTGAGTTGAATTGAAGGTCTGGCTACTGCCAAAGATGACGTTCTCCACATGTATCAGCTCAGAGTCCAGCGGGTAGACAAACTCTAGCTGTTGTTCTGACGACCAGCGCACAATCGCATCATAACCATGGCGCATGGCGAAGCTGAACATCGAATCATTAAAGGCTGTAGTGGCCGGACGCACATTCAGGCGGGTCTCGCGATCGATCTCCCGCGCACCATCAGAGACCCTGTATAAGGTGGCAATCAAACTGCCGTCGGGTGATGGGCACTCATACAGCACATCAGCTTTTTCACCCGCACCGCAACCGCTCAACAGAAGCATCAGAGCTGCTGTTAACACTGTTCTGATCATCATTGCGTAAGCCGCTTAAACTCACTCTCCACACGAGCCAGACAATCCTCGACTGCCACACCTTCAAAATAGTTGCCCACCAGCGCCAGCGGCTTGCCAGCGAGCAGCTCATCCACCCTGGCGATCACTGCGCCATGGCCCATATCCGGACTTGGCAGGCGATTGGTTTTGTAAAACACCCGATGCAGTTTCGATGCATCAATCTCCAGAAGAGAGCAGATACGCTCTACCTTCTCACCCTGATCAAGCAGCCCGGGTTTAAAGTGGAATGCCATGCCGCGATATTGCGGATGACCAACAATGTCGCGCGATACCGATGAGTAGAAATCACCGTCAGCAGCGATAATGCCTGCTACCGGCTCAATTGGCAGATCAGCCTTGTTGACCACGATGCCAACCGACTCAATCTCAACCTCAGCCACCCAGGCCAGCTGCTCAGCAATCTCGCTGAAGCTCTCATGCAGAAGCCGGGAAGACGCAAGTACAGGCGTTGCGCAAACCAGTTTGTCGGCAGTGAGCGTTTCATCGTCGATCTCTAGGGAGAAGCCCTCTGTTGCATCGAAAGAGATCGCTTTTACAGCTACCCCTTTCCGACAGCCTACCTGCTTCTCCAGCTCGGAAATAATACGCCCCAACCCTTCCGGGAAGGTGTAGCTGCGCATCACCTCTTTATCGCGTGGCCGTTTACGAAACAGCATCTCCGATGGCACATCATCCGCCTGCTGGCAGAGCACCGCATTAAAGGCGTGGCGGAATACATTCTGGTAGTTCTTCTTGCCGACAATAGCGCTGTAATAATCTGAAATCGATTTCCCCTCTTTCTTCATGGAGAAGATACGCCAACCATTGGCAAAGAGTTCAAAGAAGCTGAGTCGTGAAGGGATTGAGCAGAGTTGATCCTCAGCAAGCATCTTGTAGCGCAGCTTCTCACGTGCAGTGAGTTGATCCATAAGGCCAAGCTGCTCAAGAATTTTCAGCAGGCGGCCATAGGAGTTGAAACAGGTGTGTGTACCCATCTCCAGCCAGAAAGGATTATCGCCATCAACAATGGCGGACTCAAAGCAGCCACCGGCTCGCTCCTCCTTCTCCAGCACCAGCACATTCATACCAGCCTGTTTGGCTTCAAAGGCCATCGCCAGCCCGGAAATCCCGGCGCCAATCACAATCAGATCATATCTATCACTCATGCCGTGACCCTAAGTCAATTGCGCAGACAGGCCAACGCCAAGCATCACACCATTCCAATTTGATTTATCTCAAATATGGTCTATAACAGTAACAACAAATGAAGAGCGCCGGTTCCGGCAGGGGCTTGCGCAAGGGGTGGGTATGTTAAGCGCATGGGTATTGGCAATCACAACAGGGGTAGCTCTACACTTTCTCGGATTCAGTGTGGATGACCTGTTTCTAGGCACCCTGCTCTCCTTCGCCCTCGCGCTGATGCTGCATATCCTCTTCCTGAAAAGAACACAAAAGTATTAAATAGGAAAAGGAATGAGGATTTTAAGAGTCTCGGGGTCAGTTCTTTAGTTTGTACCAGCCCCTTTTGGAAACTACAAAGTAAAGAACTGACCCTCAGTCTCCACTCAGTCTCCCAGTCTCCCCACACTTCTGATCCACATCTTCCTCCTGAAGAGAGAGTTTAAGCATTAGGAACATATAATTAATTATTGATGGCATCCATATTCCACATAGTATATTAGCAATGCCATACTCTAGAGCTGAGAACCTCATCCGACATGTCACGTTGCGACAATTACAAATTTTTGAGGCCGTGATTCGTTTAGGCGGATACACCCGCGCAGCTGAAGCATTGCATTTAACGCAACCCACAGTCTCCATGCAAATCAAAAAACTGAGTGAATCACTTGGAACCCCTCTGATAGAGCAAGTTGGACGGCATGTTCAGCCTACCTTCGCAGGTAAAGAAGTTTATGCCACCACTCAAGTCATTCTCGAAAAAATGGTGGAGTTGGGTGATTCAATATCTGAGCAAAATGGGTTGATCAAAGGTGAATTGCGCATCGCATGTATCACCTCAGCAAAATACTTTATTCCGCATCTTCTGGCTGCCTTCATTGGGCAGCATCCTGACGTTAAACCACAACTGACGGTAACCAATCGAGAGACAGTATTAAAACGCTTCAAAGCTAACGAAGATGATTTAATGATTGTCGGACAGATGCCCAACAACCTTATCGTTAAAGCTTACCCCATGCTGGATCACGAATTGGTTGCCGTTGCATCGCCAGATCATCCGTTATGCAAAAAAAAGAAGATCTCTCTCAAGGAGTTGAGTCAGGAACGCTTTCTCATGCGCGAACGAGGATCCGGAACTCGACAGGCTGTAGAGAAGCTGTTTGCAGAACATGATCTAATAGTTAATCAACACATGGAATTGGATAGTAGTGAAGCCATTAAGCAGGCCGTAATGGCAAAGCTAGGGATATCAGTTTTATCGAACTTTAACTTACGACTGGAATTGGCTGGAAATCATCTCGCTATACTCGATGTGGAAGGCTTCCCTCTGAATCGTAAATGGTACGCCGTTCACTCGAAAGAAAAGAAGCTTTCACTTCTTACGCGCACCTTTTTGAACTTTCTATTGCATAGCAAATTTTAAAATCTGGCAACTCTTCCAACCGCACATGAAGTTATTGTTGTCAGCCTGAGAGAACACCCACTCTATTTCTGCTGATATTTGTATAATATATAATTTAACTCATCACATTAGAAATAGATCTTCATCTATGGTGCATATAAAAAACATCTATTTCTATTTATGATTATATTTCTGTAAAGTGAGCCACAGAAGAAGTGAGATCATTGGTTAAGGAGGTACAAAATGAAAAACTCATCATCATGGATTTCCGATATTAAAACGGTTGTATTGGGTAGTACCGCAACAGCAGCAGCCCTTTATGCCATGGTCGTCCTTTAATGCATGCATAAACAAAGAATGTTTTGTCTATAAAGCGAACCACAGAAGCAATTAGATCATTACCTAAGGAGGTACAAAATGAAAAACTCATCATCATGGATTTCCGATATTAAAACAGTTGTATTGGGTAGTAGCGCAACAGCTGCAGCCCTTTATGCCATGGTCGTCCTTTAATGCATGGCATAAACAAAGAGCAATAGCCCCGTTCCTAACGGGGCTATTTTTTTATAGCAGGCATGTCTCAGAAACCTTTCTTGGTTTTAATCACCAGCTTCAAATATTTTTCTTACAATGTGGTCTACTTCAATTTAAAAGTAATAATTAGTGATTCTTATTCGAAGGCTGAATAAGCAACCCCATAGCGCTGATGAATCGGGCAAGTTAAGCTGCTGGCATGCGACGCATTGATCAGATTGAACCGTTTCGGGTGATGCAGCTCTTAGAGCGTGCCAAGGAGCTTGAAGCAGAAGGGAAGAAGATCATCCATATGGAGATCGGCGAGCCTGACTTTCCAACCCCTGCTTCGGTGATCGAAGCGGCGAAGGTTGCACTGGATAGCGGTGACAACTTCTATACTCCGTCTACCGGAAGTCCTGTTCTGCAAAAAGCACTGAGTGAGTGGTATCAGGAGGAGTACGGACTCTCCGTTGCGCCTGAGCGTATCCTGATTACCCCCGGCACGTCCGGTGCTTTCAGCCTGATCTATGCGGCCCTGCTAGAGGCGGGGGAATCGGTACTGCTCTCTGATCCCGGTTACCCATGCCAGCGTAATTTTATCCGGCTTACCGGTGCGGAACCACTCAATATCCCGGTCGGGCCTGAAACACGCTACCACCTCTCTGCCGAACTGATTGAGAAGCACTGGCAAGAGGGCACACGTGCTGCCGTGGTGATTAACCCCTCTAATCCGACCGGCACATTGATTGAAGATGGTGAACTGAAAGCGGTTGCAGAGAGCTGCCGCAGGCTCGGTGGCTACCTGATCTCCGATGAGATTTACCACGGGCTGACCTATGGAGCCAAAGCGCGCTGTGCGCTGGAGTTCGATGAAAACACCATCATCGTTAACGGCTTCTCCAAACGCTGGGCGATGACCGGCTGGCGTATCGGCTGGGTGATTGTGCCGGATGAGCTGATCGACGGCTGCCGCCGGGTGATGCAGAATATCTTTATCGCTGCCCCCACCCTCTCCCAGTATGCAGCTACGGCCGCACTGCAAAACAGCGATGATATTGAGGCCATGCGACTGGCTTATGGTAAGCGTCGAAGTTACCTGCTGCAGGAGCTACCCAAACTCGGTTTCAATATTGTTATTGAACCGCAGGGGGCATTTTATATCTATGCCGATGTCAGCAGCATCACCGATGATTCGCGCGCATTCTGCTGGCAGATGCTTGAGGAGGCAGGGGTAGCGATCACACCGGGGGAGGATTTTGGCAGCTACAAATCCACGCAACATCTGCGCTTCTCCTACGCCACAAGCATGGATGACATTCGCGAAGGCATTGCAAGAATTCGTCAGTTTTTATCGCTTTAAGCTAATTTTTCCACGAAATGTCACCATTTTAGAGAGAATATAGCGATTAACACTTGTATCTTCTCCATTTTCAACGTTAGTGTGGTCACGGATTATCTGGGGAGGTGATCATGCTTAAAACATCCGTTCGACTTCTTATCACGCTACTGGCTCTGCTGCCTGCACAGCTTGCTTGTGCCGATGCGAGCAAGAAGATGCAGGTCTGCCTCGGTTGCCATGGCACTGATACCAGCTCATCTCCTGAATATCCCAACCTCGCCGGACAGAATGCCAAATACATCTTCAATCAGGTGCAGAACTTTAAAAACGGCACACGCGATGATTTCACCATGACCATGATGGTTGAAGCGGTCAGCGATGACGACATTAAAATCATCTCCGCTGAGTATGCCAAGATCACCCCAAAAAAGAACAGGACCGATGCCAAGCTGGCTGCCAAAGGTAAGCTGATTTACGATGAGGTCTGTATTGCCTGCCATGGTGCAACAGGCACGGGTGATGAGAATATTGCCCGGCTGGCCAGCCAGAAATCCCTCTATATCGTCAAACAGCTGCAAGCCTTTAAGAGTGGTGCACGCAAAAATGATACCATGCCGGATGTTGCAGCTGAGCTGAGTGAAGATGATATGAAAGCCGTTGCGGAGTATATCTCCGGCCTCTGAGCCACAATTCAAGCGCTATCTGACGCTTTTATTCCCCTATTCGCTTAGACTTTGCCATAGTCAGTGTTATGCTGCGCATCCCTGATGCCTGCCGGAAACGGCACTGCATCGAGATTCAATCGGAGTACACATCATCATGTTTAAAGTCCTGACCAAGCTGTTCGGTAGCCGCAATGACCGTTTATTAAAAGAACTGTGGCCTATGTCCGTGCAGATCAACGCGCTGGAAGCTGATATGCAGGCTCTCTCTGATGAAGAGCTGGCCGCCAAAACCGTTGAATTTCGCCAGCGTCTCGCAGATGGCGCCACGGTTGATGACCTGCTTTTTGAAGCCTTTGCCGTGGTTCGTGAAGCCTCAGTGCGCACACTCGGGCTGCGTCATTTCGACGCCCAGCTGATCGGCGGTATTATCCTGCATCAGGGTAAGATTGCCGAGATGAAGACCGGTGAGGGTAAAACCCTGACCGCAACACTCGCCATCTACCTCAACGCCCTGCCGGGTAAAGGTGCGCATGTGATCACTGTGAATGACTATCTGGCCAGTCGTGATGCTGAGATGATGGGCAAGCTCTATGGTTTCCTTGGTCTGACTACCGGTGTCATCGTGCATGGCATCAGCAATGAGGAGCGTCAGGCCGCTTATGGCTGTGATATCACCTACGGCACCAACAATGAATTCGGATTTGACTACCTGCGTGACAACATGGCTTTTGCCTCTGAAGAGCTGGTTCAGCGCGGTCACCACTACGCTATTGTCGATGAGGTCGATTCCATCCTGATCGATGAGGCGCGTACGCCTCTGATCATCTCCGGCCCGGCCGAGCAGGCCACCGAGCTCTATAATCAGGCTGATGCCCTGATCAAACAGCTCAATGAAGAAGATTATGAGAAAGATGAAAAAGATAAAGCCGTCTCCTACACCGAGATCGGTAACGATCATGTTGAGCAGCTATTCCGTGATGATGGCCTGCTGACCAACGGCAGTCTCTACGATCCTGAAAATGTAAATCTGATGCATGCCGCCACACAGGCACTGCGGGCCAACACCCTGTTCACCCGTGAATCCGACTACATCGTGCGCAACGATGAGGTGATCATCATTGATGAGTTCACCGGTCGTATGATGCCAGGCCGCCGCTACTCCGATGGCCTGCATCAGGCACTGGAAGCCAAAGAGGGGGTCACTGTTCAGCCTGAGAACCAGACGCTTGCCTCAATCACCTTCCAGAACTACTTCCGTATGTATGGCAAGCTGGCCGGCATGACCGGTACCGCCGATACTGAAGCTGAAGAGTTCGAGAAGATCTACAAGTTGGAAGTGGTCATTGTTCCGACCAATAAAGATATGATCCGTAACGATGTTGCCGATGTGATCTATCGTGATGAAGAGGACAAATTCGAAGCCATCGTCAGCGATATCGAGGTTGTGCATAAAGAGGGTGTACCGCTGCTGGTGGGTACCATTTCGATTGAAAAATCAGAGTATCTCTCCGAAGAGCTGAAGAAAAAGGGCATCAAACATGAGGTGCTCAACGCCAAACATCACGAACGTGAGGCGGAGATCGTATCTCAGGCCGGACGTAAAGGCGCGGTAACCATCGCCACCAACATGGCAGGCCGTGGTACCGATATCATGCTCGGTGGTAATCCGGATATGCTGATTGCCCAGTTGCCTGACAAACTCAGCGATGAAGAGCGCGCGGCCAAAGCCGAGGAGATCAAAGCGACCTGCCTGGCAGAGCATATCGAGGTTGTAGCACTTGGTGGCCTGCATATTCTCGGTACCGAACGCCATGAATCACGCCGTATCGATAACCAGCTGCGTGGCCGTTCCGGTCGTCAGGGTGACCCGGGCACAACCCGCTTCTACCTCTCCCTTGAAGATGATCTGATGCGTATCTTCGGCGGTGAGAAGATGCAGGCGATGCTGACCAAGATGGGCTTTGAGAAGGGCGAAGCGATTGAGCACCCATGGGTAACCAAAGCCATTGAGAACTCACAGAAGAAGGTGGAAGGTCGCAACTTCGATATTCGTAAGCAGCTGCTCGAATATGATGATGTGATGAATCAGCAGCGTGATGTGGTCTACTCCCAGCGCCGCGAACTACTCAGTGCTGATGATGTGCATGATGTGATTGATGATATGCAGGCCGATATTGCAAGACGCCTTGTCGCCGAATTTTTGCAGGGGCATCCGGAAGAGTGGCACATGGATGAGCTGCAAGAAGCGTTGATGGAGCGCCTGACTGTAGATGGCGATCCGAAAGAGTGGCTCTCACACGACGATGTTGAAACATCTGAAGATATGGATGGCAAGATTAAAAATGCACTGAAAGAGCATATGGCCGCCAAAGAGGAGACCACCGGAGCCGAGCAGATGCGCGGCTTTGAGAAGTATCTGGTACTACAGATCCTCGACCATCACTGGAAAGAGCATCTGCTGGCGATGGATCACCTGCGCCAGAGTGTCGGCCTGCGTGGTTACGCCCAGAAACAGCCGATTCAGGAGTACAAACGCGAATCGTTTGAGCTCTTTGAAACAATGCTGGATAAGGTGCGCGAGCAGACCATGATCGCTCTGCACAGTGTTGAGGTGGAGAAGCCGACCCCTGTCGTTGAACAGGAAGAGACTGCTGCACCCCTGATCGAGCCGCAACGTGAAGCGACACCGGTGAGTTACAACCACGGCGAAGCTCAGGAAGCCGAAGAGGTCTCACACACCTACAAACGCGACCACCCTAAGGTTGGCCGTAACGATCCGTGTCCATGTGGTTCAGGCAAGAAATACAAGCAGTGCCACGGCAAACACGCCTGATTTGAATTGGTGTCCGGTATTTTTATCTGACATCTTGAAGTGAAGTCAGACGATGCATTCAACCGTCCGGCTTAATAATAGAGTCCATGTTTGGACGAGGAACAGCGCTTATGCCAGTTAATCAGCCTGAGCTATCACCACCCCTGCCAGTGCCCGGCTTCAGAGTCGGCACTGCCTCCTGCGGCGTCAAATCAGCAGAACTCAAAGGTAAACGTCAGGATCTGACGCTGATCGTCTCCGATGTCGATTGTCATGCTGCCGGCGTATTTACCCGGAACCGCTTTCGTGCCGCCTGTGTACGCCAGGGCGAGCAGACGCTGGCAAGCCATGCCGAGAAAGTGCGTGCTATTGTTGCCAATGCCGGTAACGCCAATGCAGGACTTGGCGAGATGGAGACCATCTGGGGCAAACAGCTTATTGAGTCCGGCGCAGCCGCTGCAGGTGTGGATGCAGCGTGCGTACTCTCCGCCTCAACCGGCGTGATCGGCACACCGTTCCCTATCGATCGCATACAGGCCAATATGTTTGAAGCTGCCGACTCCCTTACAGCCGACAACTGGCAGGCTGCGGCCAATGCCATCCGCACTACCGACACCTTTGCCAAATGGTCATCTGCGCAGATTGAGATCGATGGCAACAGCTATACACTGACCGGTATCGCTAAAGGCAGCGGCATGATTCATCCGAACATGGCCACCATGCTCGGTTTTGTTGCTACCGATGCCCCTATCTCCGCAGCGGCGTTGCAGCCGATGCTCAAACGCGTCGCCAACCGCTCGTTCAACTGCATCAGTGTTGATGGTGACACCTCAACCAACGACACCCTCTATGTTCTCTCATCCGGTATCGGTCTTGGCCATGCCCCTCTCTCTGATTCAGCCCTGTTTGAACAGGCGCTGACTGAGCTATGCATTGAGCTGGCTCAACAGATTGTGCGTGATGGCGAAGGCGTATCTAAATTTGTCACTATCGAGGTTAGCGGTGCTGCTACGGAAGAGGATGCCCGCACTGTTGGCCGTGCTGTTGCTGTCTCGCCACTGGTGAAAACAGCCTTTGCCGGATCTGATGCCAACTGGGGACGTATCCTCTCTGCCGTGGGTAACTCCGGTGTAGCGATCGACACCAACGCCATCACCCTATCAGCCGATGATCTGCTGATGTTTGAAAAGGGTAACCTGCATCCGGATTACAAGGACGAAGAGGGCATGGCGATCTTTAGCAATGATGAGTTCACCATCTCACTTGATCTCGGCATGGGCGACGCATCCGCCACAGTCTGGACGGGTGACCTAACCCATGAATATATCGTCATCAATGCCGAGTATCGCACCTGATTTGTTCGATCCGCAAAAGCCATTGCTTCATGCCATCCATAACGGGATAGATTGATGAAGTCTCAAGCCATTGCTCTTGTTGTCTCATTCGATGCTGACGGCAATCTTCTACTACTGAAGCGAAACAGAGATACACACTGCGGTGACCTGTGGTCATTCCCCGGCGGTAAGATTGAGACGGGTGAATCGCCCAAAATATCTGCCAAACGTGAGCTTCTTGAGGAGACAGGGCTGGAAGGAGATGACTGGAAGTTCCTTGGTGATTCCACCTTTGAATACCCTGACCGCCTGCTCCATTTTTTCCTCTTCAGCTGCCAATGTGATGACCTGGAATCCCTGTCCTGTGAATCCAGCTATACCTGGGTAAAGGTCGGCAAGCTGGTCGATTACCCGATGCCGGAAGCCAACAGAGCACTGCTACAAATGATCCAGACAACGCTAAAGGGCTAACTTATTGAGCCGGTCATGAATCACCTGACTCAGGACAGAAGATTTGCATGGTTTGTAAATCACGGGTGCATCTATAGAGCCGACATTACTCTCAAGCGTATCATGTTTATCGTAACCCGTAGCAAAAATGATCCTGGTTTCAGGCTTCAGAGACAGTATCTGTTTTGCAGTATCCACACCTGTCAGACCCGGCATCACTAAATCCAAAATGACGACATCTACCTCATCGACATGTTTTTCGAATAGATGCACTGCCTCAAGACCATCGTTGGCGATGATACTTCTATAACCAAATGACTCTACAACCCTTCCCTGCGTCGCCAGAAGTGTCGAATCGTCATCAGCAATTAATATCAACTCGCCATGCCCTTGTATCACCTCGTCATCTACTGCTTTGATCTCTTCCTGCCTTTCAAACTCGAGAGGGAGATAGATACGGAACTCTGTTCCCCTGCCAACCTCACTATCAACAATCAGACTACCTCCAGCCTGCTTGATAGCACCATAAGCCATGGATAGCCCGAGTCCGGTTCCCTCATCAACCGGCTTGGTGGTAAAGAAGGGGTCAAATATCTTATCAGCGATCTCTTTTGGCATACCGCAACCATTATCCCTTACTGAGAGGCAGATATGCCTCTCCTCCTCTATCTCAGGCTTCAAACGCAGCAGAGAATCTTTACTGTTAAATATTTGTACTTTTAACGTAATCTGCGGGTTCTTCACGCCCTTCAGGGCATATTGAGCATTATTGATCAGATTGATCAGAATCTGTTGCACCTGTGACTCATTCCAATAGACATAGAGATCATTCTCACTGGGAATAAATTCCAATTGAATTGAGGCAGGGATCATTGAGCCTGCCATCAAACAGCTCTTTTGAAGGCATTGATTCAACTCAATGGAATCCATCAACACTGTATCCTGACGCGCGTAACTCAGGATCTGCCGAATGTGTGTCGCAGCACTGTCACAGATCTCCTCAATGGCTGTAATGTTTCTGCGCGAATCCTTGCCCAGATTGGGCTCGCCTTTGTCTAACAGATATATATTACCGGTAATGCCTGCCAGAGCATTATTAAAATCATGGGCTATACCACCGGCAAGCGTGCCAAGCGCTTCCAGTTTCTGAGCTTTATAAAAACTCTCTTCCAGTCGCTTGTACTCACTCACATCAGACTGATTGGCCACATAGTGGGTAGTCTCTCCGGCAGCATCAACAATGGGGGCAATGGTCATCAGAGCCGGATATAACGTGCCATCTTTTCTGCGGTTGATCAGTTCTCCCTGCCAGACCATGCCGCTGGTGATCGTAGACCACAAAGATTCATAAAATGAACGCTCCTGCTTACCACTGCTTAACATATTGGGATTATTACCAAGCGTCTCTTCCGCTGAATAACCGGTCATGCGGCAAAAGGCATCATTTACAAACTCAATGACCCCATCTCTACTGGCAATGATTGCCGCCTCGCCAGAGTGTTCCAGTGCCTGCGAAAGCCTGGTCGACTGTTGCAGCGCCAAGATCTGACCCTTCTGGCTACGGTTAAGCATCAACAGCAGCAGCGTAAACAGCAACAGAGTCAGACCAAATAACACCATGAATATATTGCGTTGCTTCTCCATACTGACGGCAACACCTTCATGCACCTGTTCATCTAACTGACTGGCAACTGTTTCTGTTGATGCGAAGAGGTGATCATGCACGAAATCCTCATCGGCATCCCGATTCAGAATTTCAGCGTTCGTTTCAAGATAGCTGGATAAAAAATCAACGTGCCATTTCAGATTCATTATCGATTCATATGAGAGGTGTTCAACAGAGATATTGCCAGAGATGCGCCCCATCTTAGCCTGCTCTCCCTGCAAAAAGGTGGCGCTCTTATTGATTCTTTCCAGCAATGCGACAACAAAGGACACATCAAGAGATAACGGATCCACCTCTGTCTCTTCATGTATCAGATAGTGAGCCTGAGATAACTCCACCCTGAACTGCATCACCTTATCAACCAGCAGCGTACTATTTTTTAATAGCTGCTGCCCCGACTGATGGGTCCAGGCCAGCATCAGCAGGGTCGCAATCAGCAACCCCGCCAAAGCTACAACAGGCCTGTTGTTGACCATAGCTGTCACACTCATCTTGCCATCTCAACAAACTTCACTTGATTCAAAATCAAGATGTTCATCACCACCTCTCGTATAAGATATTATCTTATTTAAGACCACTGACTACATTAAGTGAATAGGAGTAATTCCCGAATTCATCAGGCCTGCTTCTTATTGTGGGGATTGGCACGCATACTGCTGCGAAACATACTCATCCATTTCAGGGCAACGCTGCTATAATAGAAGCAGCAGGAGTTTAAGGCTTATGAAGATTCAGCTGATCAGCGAGACAACCTTGATTCACGATGGTTTGCTCTGTCTGCTGGATAGTGAAGAGGATCTAAGTGTCATAACACCACAAGTAAAATGCTCTCCGCCAAGCTGTTATCAGAGCTGCCACTCAGATGAGACCGATCTGATTGTCATCGATACCACCTCCGGAAAATACAGCTGCATTGATTGTATCCGTCAAGTCACCAGACGCCATCCCGATGTTAAAATCCTGGTGATTATCTGGCGAGAGCAGTTCACGCTGGTTAATGAGGCACTTCACAATGGTGCTAAAGGGGTACTATCAATGGAGGCGAATCAGGCTCTGCTGACTCAGGCCATACGAGAAGTTGCTGCGGGCCAACAGTTCATCGATCCATCCCTGCAGCAGGCGCTGGCTGAGGTGCCTTATCAGCAGATGATCAATCCATTTGATATTCTTTCAGAAAGAGAGAAAACGGTTCTGCAGTTAATCCTGAAAGGTAACAATACCGAAGAGTGCGCGACCCGACTTCATATCAGCAAAAAAACAGTTGCCAACCACCGCACCCAGATAAATAAAAAAATGGCTGTGCATGATCTGGGTCAGCTTACCCGGCTGGCGATACGTCATAATTTGATAAAACCTGTCTAATACAATCACTATCTGAATGCCTGAACATCTGAACCCGCTTACTGCGGCTTTTTTCTGGCTCGGGGATGGGTCTGATCATAAACCTCGGTGAGTTTGGCAATATCGAGATGGGTATAGCGCTCGGTGGTAGCAAGGGAGGCGTGGCCTAACAGCTCCTGAATGGCGCGCAGGTCGACACCACCTGCCAGTAGATGGGTAGCAAAGGAGTGGCGCAATCGATGCGGTGTCACTGAGATATCTGCCCCATTCTCCAGAGCCCGGTCTTTAAGCATGCGCTGTACGCTGCGCACAGAGAGGCGCTTGCCAAAACGATTGAGAAATACCGCGGGCTCTTCTGCTGCAGCGCTGCGCTCTGCAAGGTAGGCCTGCACATAGTCAACCGCCCCCTCCGGAAGCGGAACAATGCGCTCCTTGCGACCCTTACCGAACACACGCAGTTCAAATTGAAGCAGATCAACATCGTGCAGATTCAGACCCACCACTTCAGAGACACGCAGGCCACAGCCGTACATCACAGCCAGCAGTGCCAGATCACGCAGTTCGCTGCTGCGGTCACTGCTCTGCATCAGAGCGGCTGTCTGCTCCGGAGGCAGTGTACGGGGAAGTCGTTTCGGCTGCTTGGGCGGGCGCACTCCTGCTGCAACATTGGTTTTGCACCAGTGGGCCTGCACCGCTGCATCAAAGAAGCTGGAGAGGGCAGAGAGGCGTCTGGCAAGTGTCGAAGCGGCAAGGCCTGCAGCGTGGCCACTGACCAACCAGTCCTGTACCTGCATGCGAGTGATCTGGTTTAGTGGCAGATCACCAGAGAAATCTATAAAGCGGGAGAGATCGCGCCGGTAGGCGGCGATGGTATGTTCAGATGCCAGTCGAACATCGGCCATCTCATGCAGAAATCGTTCGACCGCCTCTTGCAGAGCCGGATTAGTTTGCAGCTGAATCGGAGTCGGCGACTTCAAAGCGGTTGCCGCCCAGTGCCTTGGCGACATACATCGCCTGATCAGCCAGTGCGATCAGCTGTTTGACTGCCATATCCTGATCGGCAGCTGAGAAAGCAACACCGATACTGATGCTGATCGCTTCACCCTCCAGTAGTGTGCTGGCAGCAACCTCAGCAACGGCCTTTTCAGCAATTTCACGTGCCTTGGCTTCTGAGCAACCGGGCAGCAGCAGAACAAACTCATCACCACCCATACGAATCAGTGGATCATTGGATCGCACATGCTGGCGCAGCGCCTGACTAACCATGCTCAGCACCGCATCCCCGGACTCATGACCCAGTCGATCATTCAAACCTTTAAAGTGATCAACATCCGCATAGAGGCAGGCGACTTTGGTCTGACCGAACCATTGTGAAAGGGGCTGGTGGCTGTGGGGCTGCAGAAAACGGCGATTATGGCTGCCGGTCAACGTATCAGTGACCGAGAGGCGGGCCAGATGTTCACGTGCTACGGCATGCTCCAGTGTTAACCCCACCACCTGAGCCAGATGCTGCAGAAAATCACTGCTCTGATCGGGGGCAAAGCGATCGCGATCAATGGAACCGACACCCAGCACACCAAACGGTTTCTCCGGATCACCCAACGGCAACAGTGCAATCGAACCGAGATGCTGATCCTGCGAATCGAGCCAATCAAAAGCGTTATCGGCAGAGAGTTGAATCAACCAGGCCGGTTTACGACCAATGCCCATCTGCCTGATCTCATCCTTCTCCACCCAGACCAGATCACGCTCAGAGAGAGAATCGAGCTTATGACCACCGATAAAGCTGGAGCGATCAAGCCAGAAGCGGACAAAATCGAGTTCAAAACCCGAACGCAGGCCACGTAAGAGAGTAAAACAGAGATCTTCGGGATCGGTGGATTTGAGTACCTGCGATTCCAGCTCAAACATGCGCGAGAAGAGTCGCTCATTCTGGCGCAGGCGCTGCATTACATCCGCAACATAACCTTTGAGCTCCCGATTCTCATCGGCCAACTGCTGAAAGCGCCGCGTAGAGAGATCCTCCACTTTGGACACAGGCTTCTCACTCATCGCTTCCCTCTCATCGCTTCAGGCTCTCCTCCAGCAAAATTTTCCATGGGCTGGTTTTGGAGTCACGCGCCAGATAGAGGCGTTTTCGGCCCTGGTCTGCATAATTACTGGAGCGATACGACTGATCAAACTCAGCCAGCACCACCTCACCCTCAGGCCAGCGTGTAGGGTCACGCATCAGTGTGAAATTGGTGAATTTCACCTCTACAAATGCTTTATTGGCATTGACCCGTCGCTTGTATGATTTCCAGGCTTTGAGATCACGTTTTCCGGAACGGAAATCCTGATGATAGTGCGAGAGATAGGCCTCACTATCGAGTGATGCCCAATCCTGTTGCCAGGCTTTGATATCCCGTTGCACAGAATTCAGCAGCGTCTGTTTATCCAGATCACGGTCAAATTCGAAATTCTCTCCGGCAATCACCCAACTTCGCTTCAGCTTCACCAGCCTGGCAATCTTTGTCAGGCTGGTGTTAGAGAGCGAAAAACAGCCGCGTGTATCCTGGGGCGGGCGACGACTCACATCCATCGGGTAACCATGCAGCCAGATGCCGTAACCATCTTTGTTGTGCAGCTTGTCCAGTTCGTTGGGGTAATCAATCGGGAAAGCGACCGGCCCATAGCGGGACTCCAGCTCTTTGCCCTGCAGTTTTTTAATGAAGCGGTAGATACCATTGGGTGTTTTACCATCACCCTGACGCTGCTTATCCCCCGCCACAGAACCTGTAACCACATACTCATCGGCGACTTTCTTTAACTGCCCATCTGCATCCGGCTGATAGATATAGAGACGGTTACGTGCCTTATCGAACATGAAAACATTTTCCACATCCGGTCCGGTCAGCAAAATATCGAGGGGACTGCCTGAAACCTCATTAACCTTATCAATAAAGGAGTTCAGCCGGGCATCGGCCTCACCAAGGCCACGATTGAGATCCGCTGAGGCCAGCATCTCTCCCTGACCTATATTGTCAGCAAAACTGCCTGCCTCACGCATGGCATGGATCGCCTGCTGCCGATGCGCTTCGGCTTCAAGCAGCGCAACCAGCGGGTCCCTGCTTTTTGCTGAATCCAGCAGCACAAGCGCTTCACTGGGGTGATCGCCTTTCAGGGCTGCAGTTGCCTGCAGAATGGTACGCTCCTGATGGGAGAGGTTCTGAACCGCCGAGTGGCTGCCCTCTTTGAGAATTTTCGAGGCATAAGCCAGTTGATCGGGTTCAGTCTGAGCTGCCATCGGCATGGCCAACAGGCTAGCGAGCAGAAGCATACAAAAAAGATTAATTTGAGATTTCATGCGCAATTTTCCAGCTCTCTCCGACCTTCTTCAGCAGCAGCTCTTTCCGGTTACTGCTCTGGAACGAGTCAGCGACAAAATTCTGCAAAAATACGGCCTTGATCTCTCCGGGCGCAATTTCACTTACCACGATGTTGTTGATGCTGACATTAATAAAGCTGCGCTTGCTGATCACCGCTCGCTTATAGACTTTCCACTCTTCAAGTGAATCGAAGTTAGTTCCGGGATCAAAATCGGCGGCGTAGGAGGCGAAATAGGCATCAAGATTGCGACTACTCCAGGCACTACGCCAGACCTCGATGGCATCCAGTGCCTGCTCAGAGGGGGAGGATACAACAGCCGGGCTTTCAACCTTCTCAGCTTTTTTATCCACAACCAATCTTTCCGTCGTGGTCTGTTTCACTGTCGCAGGCTTGCGAATACGCAGCAGGTTCTCATAACGGTTCCTGAGCTGAGCATTCTCTTGCTTGGAGAGTGCATCTTTATACGCCCGCGCCGCAAGTTTGACATACAGGTCACCGATATTCTCATGGGCGGTGACATAATCAGGATTAAGTTTGAGCGATGCCTCCAGCTCCCTGACCGCCGCAGTCAGGTTGCCCATCTCATTATAGATCACAGCCAGATTATTATGCGGTTCAGCAAGTTCAGGCTGCAGTTGAGCAACTTTACCAAAGGCGGCAATGGCATCATCGAAATGACGCTTTCGTGCCTGTGTCACGCCCAGCAGAAACCAGGCCTGATACTCATCGGGGGACTCTTCGACTGCGCGTTTGAGCATACTGATTGCGGCAAGATCTTTGCCCTGAGCAATGAGCGCTTCAGCCTTGGCAAGGCTCGACGCATCAGCCGTGGAAATCGCTGGTGCAACAACAAGCAGCAGCGCAAATATCAGAGGTTTCAGTAGCATGCGAACATCGTAACGGCATTCAAAAAAGGAACAAGTTCTATCTGCGTTGTTAACTCACGTTTTTTCACTGTTTACAGCTGGCAGAGTACCGCCGGAAAGCACCAGTTTCATGCCCTCCTCCACACTCATATCAAGGGCAACAACTTCAGACAACTCGACAAAGAGTAACCAGCCCGTAGTTGGCACAGGTGTCGAAGGAACAAAGACCGAGATGCGCTGCTGCCGGGCACCATGCATCGCAACTTCCATCTCACCGGTGACAAAACCGATCACCATGGTTGATCTGTCGGGAAATGGAACCATGACCACCCGCTCAAAAGCTTTGGAACTATCACTTAGCGTGGCCTCAAAGAGCTGACGGGTCGCCTTATAAATCGTTCGTACCAGCGGAATGCGCTCCATGATTCGATTGAACAGGCGCATCAGCTGATTGCCGACAAAATGGGTTGTGACCATGCCGATAATAATAATAAACAGAACGGCCAGCAGGATGCCAAGCCCCGGGATATCAACGCCAAACAGAGTCTCAGGGCGATATTCAGGCGGCAGCATGGCAACCGCCGAATCAGAGAGTTCGATCAACCAGTTGATCAGTGCAACGGTAACCAGAATGGGAGCAAGTGCAACAATGCCTGCCAGCAGATATCTGCGCAGCGCAGCCATTACAAGCGCTCCTCAGCTGTTAATTGTGCCTGCACCGCAGCGTCGCCACCACGCAACAGTTGCGCAACAGGAATCAGTGAATCCAGACCTGTAGAACTGAACTGCGCCTCAAGAAATGCCACCGTCTCTTTATGCGGATGACCAATCACCACACAGCGATAGCCCTTGGCCAGGCAGGCTTCTGCCTTCTGCCAGGCTGCCTGCATCGCTTCGGGTGCCAGATCGTGATCGAGAAAGATCTGTCTGGATGCCCACGACACATCCAGCGCTTGTGCCATATCGGCAGCGACACTTTTAGGGCTGGTTTTGGAGTCGATAAAAAAGAGCTCTTTCTCACGGCAGAGCTGCATCACCCAGCGCATCGATTCTGACTTTTCGGTCAGATATGAACCCATATGGTTGTTGACCCCTTCAACATAGGGCACCTGTGCAAGCCCTTTAAGAAAGGTCTCACGCAGCAGTTGTCTGTCCATTTTTTCATGCAGGAAATAGGGGGTCATTTTTTTGCGGTACTTCTCCGATGAGGGCTCCATCGGAAGATGCAGCATCACCATCTGACCATGCTCATGGGCCAGCGTTGCCGAAGCTTCTGCATAGGGTGCATCAGGGATCACAGCAATCGCTACAGGTATGGAGAGATTGAGAATACGCCGCAGTGCAGGCATATCATAGCCGACATCATCAATCACAAGAGCAAGGCCTGATTCCACGCGCTGCAGCAGAGGCAGTTCCAGCGGTTCAACCACGACCTCAGGCACCACTTCAGGCAGAGGTGAGATCGGCAAAACCGGTTTCTCAACATAGCTATTAAGCTTAACTCCGGATCTACTGTTTTGATCTGAAGGTTTCAGGATCGTGATGATCAGAAGTAGCCCCAGCAGCAAAACCAGAAGCAGCGCCAACCACTTGGGCAGTTGTTTTTTACGACTCATAATGTGATCAGGTTCGTGGATCTGGCAGCCTTGGTTAACAACGCGTTAACCGCGAAGTACATGCAATCCTCTGAGCAGATCCAGTGCGCGCTGCAACTGGGTATCAAGCTTCAGTCGTTCCTGCATCACTTCACTCGGCCCTTCACCCATCTCCTCTTTCACCTTCTTCTTTTTACCGTTGCCGTTGGCGAGATGGCCTTTCAGATTGGCCTCTGAAACCGAATTGGAGGCACGCTTATTGGCCTCTTCATCCCTTTTCAATACGACCTGCTCGACCAGAATATCCGGATCAATGCCCGTAGCCTGAATAGAGCGCCCGCTCGGTGTGTAGTAGAGCGCAGTGGTCACCTTGATGGCGGTACCGTCGTTCAATGGCACAACCGACTGTACAGAGCCTTTACCAAAAGATTTGGTGCCCATCACGATGGCACGATGATGATCCTGCAGTGCACCACCAACAATTTCGGAAGCTGAGGCTGAACCGTTATTCATCAGCACCACCATCGGCAGCCCTTGAAGAATGTCACCCGGCTCGGCATCAAAGGAGAGGCTCTTACCAGCCCGTGATTTGGTACTGACAATATTGCCTTTCTCAAGGAAGAGGTCGGATACAGCTACCGCCTGATTGAGCAGGCCACCGGGATTGTTGCGCAGATCAAGCACTGCACCGGAGAGTGTGCCACCGGCACGTTTCTTTAGCTCTCGAATCTGTTTGGATAGCAGCTGTACAGTGGGTTGCTGAAACTGGGTAATACGCAGATAGGCATAACCGGGAGCCAGCATATCGCTCTTCACCGAGTTCACCTTGATAACAGCGCGGGTGATCTTCACCTCAAGCGGCGCATTCTCACCTTCACGGAATATCGTCAGCATAATACTGGTGCCCGGTTTACCGCGCATCTTCTTCACCGCTTCCATCAGCGACATATCACGCGCCAGATCCTCATCAATCTTGATGATCAGATCACCGGCTTTAACTCCGGCCCGATCAGCAGGTGTGTCCTCAATCGGAGAGACAATGCGAATACCACCTTCAGCCGACTGAATCTCAATACCCAGACCTCCGAACTCGCCCTTGGTATCGACATTCATCTGCTTGTACATCTCTTTATCAAGGTAGGTGGAGTGGGGATCAAGACTTAAGAGCATACCCGAGAGCGCCCCCTCGATCAGCTTCTCATCACTAACCTCTTCGACATAGGCCTGACGCACCATCTCCATCACCTGCGAAAACTTCTGCAGCTGTTGATAATCGGTGGCGGCATTGGCCTGACGGTAGCCATCGCTACCCGGCTGCCAGGCCATCACGCCCACGCTCAGTAGAGCTATAGCGCCTACGCCCAAAATTATTCGACGAAACTTCAAAGACATACCTTTCTCCATAAACCCTGCACAGGGTGGATTATCGTTTCTCTTTTCACCGTACTACAGCTCAGACTGAGTAAATATCACAGCTGGCTCCTGACTCCATCCCTGTATCAGCCAGCAGCATGCCAGTCGATCAGCGCCGACACCAGCGTTTCGGATCTACGGCTTTGCCGCGATCCCTGATTTCGAAATAGACGGCTACGTTGTTGATCCAGCCAGTGCTGCCTGCATCAGCAATCGTCTCATTCTCCTCCACCCAGTCACCCAGCTGCTTGTAGAGCACATCATTATGGGCATAAACACCGAGCAGGCCATCGCCATAATCAACAATGGTCATCAGCCCGAAACCGCCGAACCAGTCGGCATAACGCACCTGCCCTGCTGCCATGGCTCGCACTTCACGAAAATTCGATTTCGGCTTGAGCTGTACCCCCTGCAGGGTCGGCATCGAGGGTGAAGGACGAGAGCCAAAACTTGCAACGATCTTGCCCGGTAGTGGCCACTTCAGACGACCTTTGCGTTTACGAATCTGCTGATCTGAGGTTGATGACTTCTCAATCGCCAGCAGCCCTTCACTCATATCATCAAGCAGCCGCAGCAGCGCCTTCTCTTCACGCGCCAGCTGCAGGTCGCGGCTCTTTTTCGAGGCAACCTCCTGGCGTACCCGATTGAGCATGCCGCGTTTATCACTCACACGGGCAGCCAGCTCCTGTTCAACCTGTAGCCGCTGCTGCTGCAATACCTCAAGCTGATCGCGCTGCTGTTGAAGGTCGATCTCAACCTGTGCCAGCTCTTTTACCGATTTGATATAGGTGTGGCGATCCTGTTCTTGCGAGTGCATCACCACATTCAGCAGATAACGACGATGTGGAATATCACTGACCGGCACACCGGTAAAAATGCCCATCCACTCCGATGAACGACTGCTGCGCTGCCAGGCAGCCACGGTCTCATCCAGCATCAGCTTTTTCAGCGCTTTAATGCTTGCCTGCAACTGGCTGCGCTGCCTTTTCAATTCAGCAAGTCGCTTGTCTGAAGTTCGCACCTGCGTCTGCACACTACGACTGGCCTTGCGCGCCTCAATCAGGGCTGAGTCCAGCTTACGCAGCTCACGACCGATGCTACCCATCTGCCCCTCAAGCTGGCTACGTACCCGGTTCAAACGCTGCCGTTCAGTTTTAATTTTCTCGATTTTTGACTGGGCCACTGCATCTGCTGCAACAGCCTCATCCGTTGCAGAGCACGATAGCAACAGCACCAACAGAATAAGAGGGGAAAAACGCCAGCGATATCTCATACGCGGTGGTAAGGATGGCCCTGAATAATGGTAAATGCCCGGTATAGCTGCTCAAGCACCATGGCCCGAACCAGCTGGTGCGGCAGTGTCAGTTTGGAAAGGCTCCAACAGGCTCCGGCGGCTCTGCGCACCTCATCGGAAACACCATCAGCACCACCAATGACAAAATCCTGCTGCGCATCACCGGGTAGCCTCGCCATATAAGAGGCCCACTGTTTACTACCATGCAACGAGCCGTGCTCATCAAAGAGTACAAAACCCGGCTTAACCTGTTTCAGAATCTGCTTCGCCTCCTCCTGCTTACGCTGGGAGACCTGCTTACCACGCCCCTCCGGTAGTTCGACAACCTGACAGGGCGCAAAGGGTTTCAACCGTTCGAGAAAACGGTCCTCGAAATCGGAGAGTTCGCGAGAACCGCGTCCGACTACCAGCAGGCGTAACTTCACGATGCTGCGTCAGTATCCTTGTGAGGAACACGCCACAACCGCTCAAGCTGAAAGCTCTCACGTACTTCAGGCAGAAAGAGGTGTACAACAATGTCCCCCATATCAACCAGCAGCCACTCCATCGCCTCCAGCCCTTCCACCTTGGCTGGCAGCCCATAGTCGTGCGCCACTTCTGATACAGACTGGGATAGCGCCTTAATCTGGCGACCTGAACGGCCACTAGCGACGACAAACCGATCAGCAAAATCACAGCGTCCGCGCACATCAATCACCAGAACATCCTGTGCTTTTTTATCCTCCAGCGCCGCTACCAGCGCTGCAGTCATCTTCTCAAATCTCTCGTTATCTTTTGCTACCACTTCAACCACAACTTCTCCTTAAATAGAAACTTCTGACTTAATCAGAGCTCCTCAATCCACGATCTGATAACTCTTCTCAATCCGGCTGATCACCTGTTCAGGCACTCGCCCTGCAAGTGAGTGTCCCATCTCTGCATCCCGGCGCAATGCTGTAGCCGAGATATCAGGCAGCTCCACCTGCAGATAACAGCAGTGGCCCGGAGTCTCACACTCACGCCAGCTGCAGAGATTCACCTGCTGCCAGCCTTCATGCTCACTCATCTCAGCATCCATGCCCTGACGGGCAAACACAGCCACATTGCACAACTGCAGATGAGCCGGATATTCACGCCAACTCTGCAACCCTGCCCATGCATCAGCACCTAGCATCAACCACGGCACAGTCTCCGGATTAGCATCGCGAAACTCCCGCAACGTTTCAATCGCTGCAACAGGTCGGCCACGCACCACTTCCCAATCAACCACGGTAACAGCCGCATTGGCGGCAAAAACAGCCTGCAGCCAACTTAAACGCTTCACACCATCAGCGCGACCGGAAAGCGACCGATGCACCGGCTCCGCCGGAATCACCAGAATCTCATCCAGCCCCATCACCTTCAATCCCGCCTCAACCAGCGCCACATGGCCATTGTGCGGCGGATCAAATGTGCCACCGAACAGGCCAATGTGTCGCCTATCCAACTCCATCTCATTTCATCCTTGCACCACGAAGATCTCGAAGTACACGAAGATGAGCTGTCATGCTGCTCTCTGTGCCCTTCGTGATCTTCGTGGTAAAACGGTTTTCAACGCTGATAGCACTTCCTCGACTTACTTCCTGACTTCGCCATGGCCGTAAACAATCCACTTCTGCGTCGTCAAACCCTCAAGCCCAACAGGGCCGCGCACATGCAGGCGATCAGTAGAGATACCGATCTCTGCACCCAGACCATACTCAAAACCATCGGCAAAACGGGTGCTGGCATTCCACATCACGGAAGATGAATCCACCTCGCGCAGGAAGCGGCTGCCCGCCTCATAATCCTCGGTGACAATCGTTTCGGTGTGATCCGAGCTGTAGGTGGCGATGTGATCCACTGCGGCATCGAGTGAATCAACCATGCGCACCGACAGAATCGGTGCCAGGTATTCAGTCGCCCAATCCTCATCCGTAGCGATCTTCACATCCATGCCGGCACACAGCTCACGCGTCTGCGCACACCCGCGCACCTCAACACCCTTATCAAGCATTGCCTGAACCAGAGCCTGCACAGTATTGGCTGCCACATCACGGTGAATCAGCAGTGTCTCCATCGCATTGCAGACACCATAGCGATGGGTCTTGGCATTGACGGCAATCTCCACGGCCATCTCAGCTTTGGCTGCCCTGTCCACATAGACATGGCAGATGCCATCGAGATGTTTGATCACCGGTACGCGTGATTCGGCTGATACGCGCTCAATCAGTGACTTACCACCACGCGGAATAATCACATCGACATACTTCTCGCTCTTCAGCAGGGCGCCAACCAGAGCCCGATCGGTTGAATCAATCAGCTGAATCGCATCCTGTGAAAGGCCGCTATCCACCAAGGCACGACGCAGACATGCAGCTATGGCACGATTGGAGTGAATCGCTTCAGAACCACCACGCAGAATCACCGCATTACCCGACTTCAGGCAGAGCCCTGCCGCATCAGCGGTCACATTAGGGCGCGACTCATAGATAATACCAATCACGCCCAGAGGCACGCGCATATGACCGATCTGAATGCCGGACGGGCGATAGTTTAAATTGTCCACTGCACCAACAGGATCAGGCAGGGCAGCAATCTGCTCAAGACCTTCAGCCATCGCCTCAACACGATCGCCATTGAGCATCAGGCGATCTTTCATTGCTGCATCAAGGCCATTCTCATCAGCGGCCTTCATATCCAGCGCATTGGCTGCGATAATCTCTTTCATCTCACGCCGCATCACCGCTGCAGCCAGTGTCAGCGCTCTGTTTTTGGCACTGGTATTGGCCATACGCATCGCTTTGGCTGCAATCCGCGCCTGCTTGCCCAGCGTATTGATCATATTTGTCGCATCTACTTCCATGCTCGTTCACTCCCGAATCTTTCTGAACAATATCGGTTCAGATCAATCAGCTTCCTCTCTGCACAACACCAGATTGTCACGATGAATCACCGCTGAGAAATCGCGGTAACCCAGAATGGATTCAATGTCACTACTGGCATGTCCCATAATCCGCTTCAACTCTTCAGAGGTATAGTTACACAACCCGCGCGCAATCACACCCTCAGCACCGACAATCTCTACGCACTCACCCTTATCAAAGCGGCCACTCACTGCTTTCACGCCAACAGGCAACAGGCTACTGCCTTTGCCCACAATGGCCTGCTCAGCTCCAGCATCAACATGAATCTCGCCCTTGGGTGAGAGCACCTCCAGAATCCAGTGTTTGCGCCGCGTCCACCTGTCCACGCCGCAGAGAAACAGCGTACCCTCATCCTCGCCAGCCAGCAGGCGCGTTAATTTACCAGACTCTTTGCCACTGATAATGGCTGCGGATACACCGCCTGTGGTAGCTACACGGGCTGCAGAAATTTTACTGCCCATACCACCTGTACCAAATGCGGAGCCTGCATCACCGGCCATCGCCACATGCTCTTCGTTGAGATGTTCAATCACACCGACACGTTTGGCATCGGCATGTTTTGTTGGGTTTTTATCGTAGAGGCCATCGACATCGGTCAGCATCACCAGCAGATCGGCATCAACCACCAGACTGACCAGTGCACCGAGTGAGTCATTATCACCAAACTTGATCTCGGCCACCACCACGGTGTCATTTTCATTCACAATGGGTACTACACCGGCAGAAAAGAGTGTTTCACTGGTATTGGTGGTGTTGAGATAACGACGACGGTGCCTGAGATCATCCTTGGTCAGTAACATCTGCGCCACAGTTCTACCGTATCTGGCAAATGATTTGGCGTAAGCGCTCATCAGCATAGGCTGGCCTATGGCAGCAGCAGCCTGCTTCTCATGTACCGAGAGGGTGCGGTTCAACCATCCCAACTGCACGCGACCCAGTGCAACTGATCCTGACGTCACCATCACCACATCCACACCACTGCCCATGCAGCTCTGCAGCTCATCCACCACCCGATCAATGACATCCTGACGAATGCCATGCTTTTCATCGGCCAGCAGTGAACTGCCGATTTTCACGACAACGCGGCGGGCAAGGCCCAGATCACTCCTCGAACGAATCATTTAGCTCCTCAATCGCCTCTATTCTATCGGCTTCCTTGTCAGCAGCCTCTTTGGCCAGTCTGGCACGCAGATTCAATACCTGCTCATAAATACGATGCAGAAGCAGCTGCACCCCTTCGCCACTTACCGCCGAGATAAAATAGGTCTCAAGGCCCATCGTGGCAATCTCTTCTTCGATGGCTGCACGCTCTTCATCTAGCAGCGCATCACATTTATTAAACACCAACAACTTCGGCTTGTTGAGCAGGGCGTCACCATAACCTTCCAACTCACCATTGATCTCTTCAATCTGTTCGCGAACCGGCTTGCCATCCTCACACGCTGCATCCACCATATGCAGAAGCACTGCGGTGCGTTCAATATGGCGCAGGAAGCGATGCCCCAGACCTTTGCCCTCATGGGCGCCTTCAATCAGGCCGGGAATATCAGCAACGACAAAACCGTCACCATCATCCATAAATACCTGCCCCAGCATCGGTTTAATCGTGGTAAACGGATAATCGGCAATCTTCGGTCGTGCATTGGAGATACGAGCCAGCAGTGTGGATTTACCTGCATTGGGCAGACCAACGAGACCGACATCAGCCATCAGCTTCAGCTCCAGATAACGGATACCCTGTTCACCCTCCATGCCGGGCTGGCAGTAGCGCGGCGCACGGTTGGTGCTGGTTGCAAAGCGGGCATTACCCATGCCGCCAGCGCCACCACGGGCGACGAAAAACTCCTCACCATCGTGTGACATATCAGCCAGGATATGACCATCCTCATCCTTAACAATCGTGCCGATGGGCACTTCAATGACAACATCCGTGCCATATTTACCATGGCAGTCTGAACCCATGCCTGACTGGCCATTCCTGGCAATCAGCCGTTTGCGAAGATAGAGCTCCTGCAGGGTGTTCTTTCTGGCTGCCGCGACAAAGATGACATGGCCACCACGACCACCATCACCACCATCGGGACCACCTCTGGGAATATACTTTTCGCGTCGGAATGAACTGCAGCCTTTGCCGCCATTGCCACCACGTACTTCAACCCTTACTTCATCAATAAATCGCATGCTCTATTACACCATATTTACGTCGAACCACAAAGGAAGCAGATAAATTCGCCGCCAGGCAAATTCAATCTGCAGCATCGTGGTGAATTTTTCACAAACAAAAAAGGGGTGCGACAAGCGCACCCCTTTTTAAAGTTTTGAGCTTAACTACCCTCAGGCAGTTACACGTACAGTCGTACGACCAGCGCTCTTGTAGTATTCAACATTACCGTCGGTCAGAGCGAACAGGGTGTAGTCGCGACCACAGCCTACGTTATCGCCCGGGCGGATTTTAGTGCCGCGCTGACGCACAAGGATGTTGCCGGCAATTACAGCTTCGCCGCCATACTTTTTGACGCCGAGGCGTTTGGAATTGGAATCGCGTCCGTTACGACTGGAACCACCTGCTTTCTTATGTGCCATGGTTTACTCCTTGATCTTTTCGATACGCACAGAGGTGAAGCTCTGGCGATGACCCTGGGTCAAACGATAGTTTTTACGGCGACGCTTCTTGAAGACAACAATCTTCTGCCCGCGGCCCGCTTCAGTGACAACACCGGTGACTGATGCTTTTGCAGCATCTTCGCCAGCTTTGATGGAATCGCCTTCGCCAACCATCAGAACGTCATCAAACTTTACTTTTTTACCGGTCTCAACATCCAGCTTCTCAACGCGCAGGACATCACCTTCCTGAACTCGGTACTGTTTGCCACCAGTTTTGATTACAGCGTACATATAAATCTCCGAACCTTACGCAGATGCCGCAGGCTTGCCGTATTTCTTATAGAAGCGCTCAACACGACCTTCCGTGTCCATGATCTTCTGCTTACCTGTATAGAACGGGTGGCAGGAAGAACAAACTTCCACGTGGATGTCGCCTTTAGTAGAGCGCGTCTCAAATGTGTTTCCGCAAGAACAAGTTACCTTGGCTGCGAGATATTCTGGATGAATGTCTGCTTTCACGTCATTTCTCCGTCAATTTTTAAGGGGCGCGATTTCTAGCGTCCCTGCTCCGGTTAATCAAGCACTAAAACGAGGTTTTTCTCTGATTGATCAATTTGCACGCATATAATGTGCTATTGGCCCCTCTCAATCAGTTCAATGACATAACCATCCGGCTCTTTTACAAATGCTGCAGTGGTTGTGCCATGCTTCATCGGGGCGGGCTGACGGGTGACTAAACCGCCATTGCGGCGCACCCTATCACACATGAAATAGATATTCTCTACACCAATTGCGATATAACCAAAGCCACTGCCGGAATCATCGTACTATTATATAGATAGAATAAAGCCGATCTCAGACGATTAAAACGCCATCCCGGATATCCAGTAGTGGACAGCGATGGATGCGGCATAACCGAGGAAAATGGCCCATGTCCACTTCAGGTGACCAAAGAAGGTGTAAGCTCCTCGCGCCTGACCCATCAGGGCAACACCTGCCGCAGAACCGATAGAGAGCAGGGAACCACCCACGCCCGCAGTCAGCGTCACCAGCAGCCACTGATTCACACTCATCTCCGGCATCATGCTCAACACGGCAAACATCACCGGAATATTATCAACAATAGCGGAGAGGAAACCGACCAGAATATTCGCCCAGCTTGCGCCGAGCTGATCATACATCAGATGAGAGGTAAGATTCAGATACCCCAGCGCCCCCAATCCACCCACACAGAGAATGACACCATAGAAGAACATCAGCGTATCCCACTCCGAACGCTGCAGTTGGTGGAAGATATCGAATGGGGCTCCCTGTGGAGAACCATCAAGCTGAGTATTACCCTGGAACGACTCTTCAAAGTTAAATTCAGATTTTTTCAGCCAGTAACCGTAAAGCTTGAGCAACCCCAAGCCTGTCATCATGCCGAGCATCGATGGCAGGTGAAGCACGCTGTGGAAAGAGACGGCCAGTGCAATCGTGCAGAGGAACATGGCGATAATGACAAAACCACCCTGCTTGACCTGAACCTGCTCCGTCACAGCTTCGGGCACTTCATTAGGTATAAACATCACCATAATAGCCGCTGGCACAAGCCAGTTCACCAGCGATGGGAAAAACAGCGCAAAGAACTCCTGAAAGTGAACCAGTCCGCTCTGCCACACCATCAGCGTTGTGATATCACCAAAAGGGCTGAATGCACCGCCGGCATTGGCCGCCACGACAATATTGATACAGCCAATGGAGACAAACTTTACATTATCCCGGGCTACAGCCATCACCACAGCAGCCATCACCAGTGCGGTGGTCAGATTATCCGCAATAGGAGAGATAAAGAAGGCCAGCAGGCCTGTCAGCCAGAAGATGCTCTTCAGCGACAATCCTTTTGAAACCAGGAAAGCCCTGAGTGCAGCAAACACATCCCGCTCTTCCATGGTGTTCACATAGGTCATGGCAGCAAGAAGGAAGAGCAGCAGCTCGGCATACTCAAGGATGTTGTGCTGTACCAAAGTATGCGCAGAGTGTGTATCGCCGACTGAATTAAAGGCCAGCGCAACCAGAATCCAGATCACACCGGCAGCAACCATCACCGGCTTGGATTTGCGCAGATGCAGCATCTCTTCGCCAATGACCAGCGCATAAGCAAAGACAAAGATGACCAGGGCAGAGATGCCAAACCAGGTGGTGGTCATATCAATCGGGCTGGCTGCATCAGCTGATGCAAAAGCTAGAGATGGCAGCAACAGGGCCGCAAACGTTGATATTAATAATGAGATTCGTGTCATGATTTATTCCTTTCGCAGCATATTAAACCAGAGCGCTCACAATTTGAACCATTACAACTCAGGAAACCGCCTGCACAGGCCGTATAATCCTTCTATTAATTAAAGATGGCTTCTATTCAGACCGTGGCAGAACACCGTCTCTACGTGCCAACCGTTTCACCATCATCATCCAGCCGGGGCTGAATAGCAGCGTCATGGCAATCACAATCACCGTCAGCTCTTGCAATTCCGGCGACAGGATACCGGCAAAGACACCGACAGTGGCAAGCAGGAATGAGAACTCTCCGATCTGGCTCAGCAGTCCGCCGGTGATCAGCGCGTGCTCCCAATCCTCTCCAAGCGCACGCATCACAAAGACATTCACGCCGGAGTTAAACAGGAACACCAGTGCTGTAGCACCGCACACCAGCAGCAGATGCGACTGCAGATAATCGACATTCACCATCATGCCGACCGAAAGGAAGAATATCATGACGAAGATGATATACACCGACTCCAGATGTTCATGCACCCAGTCGGCCTGATCGCTGGAGGCCAGCAGCATGCCTGCCAGAAATGCCCCCAAACCGGGCGAGAGGCCGAGCCATGAGGTCAGCGTCGCAGCCCCCAGACAGAGAAGCAGGCCAAGTAATACACGCTTTTCAACACTGCCCTTAAGAAATGCAGGAATATGAAATCTTCCCGTTCGCATAAGGAAGATGACCAGCGCCAGTACGGCAATACCGCCAACCACCTGCTTGATCAGAGCTGCCATCTCCAGTTCTGCATCCCCCATCAGAGAGAGCACGATCATCATCGGCACAATGGCTAGATCCTGCACCAGCAGCACGCCCACGGCATTTTGCCCGAAGGGCTCCTCCATCTCTCCGGAATCCTGCAGCTCTTTCAACACCACGGCAGTACTGGAGAGAGAAATCACAAAACCGAAGAGAATACCGAGGCTGACCGGCATCGAGAATGCCCAGACCAGCGCCACGCACGCCGTCACACTGACCAGCACCTGAACCGCCGTACCGATGACAGCTATTTTCCAGCGCTCCATCAGCTTGGGGATTGAGACCTCCATACCGACAAAGAAGAGCAGCATCACCACACCGATCTCTCCGACCCGGGTGACCATATGCTGATCATCAATCACTCCGAGCATGGATGGCCCGAGCGCAACACCCGTCAGAATATAGGCCACAACAATCGGCAGGCCCATGCGTACAGTGAGATAACCAATCGCCAGCGCCAGCAGGAGCACGATCGTGATGTTCATCATCATGGGATCAAGGTGCATAATAAATATCCTTTATCTGTTCAGAAATCCTTTCTAAAGCATCAGTTTTACATATTACATCATGAAAGCAAGTTTCATGCTAACTCAGTCAGAAGCAGTCGATTGCACCAGCAAACAGATACCATATCGACATGGCCTGTGATATTATGACCCTCTTTACCTTGTCAGTTTTGCAACATTCGGGCATTTTTCGCCGCTTTCGTAAATTAGACACCCTCGGGAGAACCTGCCATGAATGCCATGATGCATGCCGACATCAAAAGCCTGAAACTGCTGCATAGCGGTAAAGTGCGTGATATGTATGAGATTGATGAGCATCACCTGCTCATCGTCACGACTGATCGCCTCTCCGCTTTCGACGTAATTATGCCCACCCCGATTCCGGGCAAAGGCACCGTGCTTAACGCTGTATCCGACTTCTGGTTCAAAAAACTCGCTCACATTGTGCCCAACCACTCTGCAGAGATGGACCTTGAAGAGGCGATCCCTGATGCAGAAGAGCGCGAGCGTGTTCGCAGTCATGCCATTATCGTCAAACGGCTGAAACCCTTGCCGATTGAGGCGATTGTGCGCGGTTATCTGATCGGTTCGGGCTGGAAAGAGTATCAGAAGCAGGGCTCAGTCTGTGGCATCAAGCTGCCGGAAGGATTGATTCTGGCTGACCAACTGCCGGAACCGATCTTCACCCCATCCACCAAAGCAGCGGTTGGTGAACACGATGAGAACATCGATTTCGAAAGTATGTGTGAAATTATCGGAACAGACCTAGCCACTCAGGTACGTGATGTAAGCCTGCAGCTCTACAAGGAGGCTGCGGCCTTTGCACTGGAGAAGGGTATTATCATTGCCGACACCAAGTTTGAGTTCGGCCTTGATGCCGATGGCAAGCTGGCACTGATCGATGAGGTGCTTACCCCTGACTCTTCACGCTTCTGGCCAATCTCTGAATACAAACCGGGCGTGAGTCCTCCAAGTTTCGACAAACAGATCGTACGCGACTGGCTGGAGACACTGGATTGGGACAAGAAGGCACCGGGACCGGTGATTCCCGATACAATTAAAGAGAAAACGTCTGAAAAATATCTTGAGGCATTAAAGACGCTGACCAGTTGAACCGATAGGTAGTACAGATATAGAGAGGGGAGCGTTTAATGTTACTGGCAATTGGAGCTTTAATCACAGGCATCGCACTACTGGTATGGGGTGCAGATCGTTTTGTTGATGGTGCCGCGTCAGTAGCAAAAAACCTGCGTGTACCGCCAATGATAATCGGACTGACCATTGTCAGCCTCGGCACCAGTCTGCCGGAGATGATTGTGGCAGCGATGGCCGCCCTTGATGGCAATCGCGACTTGGGCATCGGTAATGTGCTGGGCTCCAATATCGCCAATATCGCTCTGGTGCTTGGTGTCACTGCACTGATTATTCCACTGGCAGTACAGTCGATGACCCTGCGCCGTGAAATGCCGGTACTGATGCTGGTCACCTTCCTCGCCTTTGCCCTGCTTGCTGATGGTGTGCTGAGTCAGATCGATGGCATCATCCTGATCATTGGGCTGGTATTAATGATGGGCTGGCTTACCCGTATCGGCATGAAGGATCGCCATGATCCCATGATCGAGGAGTTTACCGATTCGATCCCGGAAGGGATGAGCATGAAGAGCTCTATCCTCTGGTTTATTGTCGGTCTGGTCGTGCTGATCATCAGTTCACGCATGGTGGTCTGGGGTGCAGTGGAGATCGCCCACTTCTTCGGTGTCAGCGATCTGATTATCGGGCTGACTATTGTCGCTATCGGTACCAGTCTGCCTGAGCTGGTCGCCTCCATTGCCGGTGCTCTCAAAGGTGAAGCTGATCTGGCGATCGGCAATGTCATCGGCTCAAACATGTTCAACCTGCTGGCCGTACTGGCCATGCCAGCGCTGATTCATCCAGGGGCATTTGCACCGGAAGCGCTGATGCGTGATTTCCCGATCATGCTCGGTTTCACCATTGCCCTGCTGGTTGTCTCACTCGGCTTCAAGGTTGGCGGCAAAATCAATCGTTTTGAGGGTGGCCTGCTACTCAGCGGTTTCGTCGGCTACCTCTACCTGCTCTATCTGCAGGCGTAAATTCTGTGAGGCGTGAGGGGTAAGGAGTGAGGTGAAAGGCGTTAGGGGTAGATAACACTACAGAGCCTTAACTCTCAGATTTCAACCTGTATCGCCTGATCATCTCCTGCGTAAACATCTGATCACTGCCAAAGGTATCCGCCACCACCTCCGTTGCCCCTGCCTGATAGAGTTGATAGAGATCAATCTCTTTGCGTGTGCGCACCACAATCGGCAAATTCGGATAGCCCTGCCGCACCCGCGCCAGAATCTTAAGCGTTGTATTCAGATCAATCGTGCTGACCACCAGCGCCGATGCCCTTGCCAGACCGCAGGCATGTAACAACTCAAGGCTACCCGCATCACCATAGGATACCGGCTGACCGGCAGCTCTACCCTCACGTACCAACTGCTGATCCAGCTCAATAGCCATGCAGGGGATCTTCTCTGCGCGTAACATCATCACCGTATGTTGCCCGACCCGGCCACAGCCGCAGACAATCACATGCCGGTCCAACCCACGTGTGGCATCGAGAATTTCACTCTTGATCTCATCTCGACTGCGTGCCATCTGCTGTGGCAACAGGCGCGCTGTCATCTGCCCGTTGTGGCGAATCAGCAGTGGCGAGAGCGCCATGCTGAAGAGCATCACCGCCAACACTATCTGCCCCTCGGGGGTATTGAGGATGCCGCCATCCATCGCCAGAATCAGAATGGCAAAGCCAAATTCACCGCCATGGGCCAGAATCAGTCCCGTTCGCATAGAAACCGCGCCGTTATAACCGGAGATGCGGCACAACCCGGCAATCAGCAGCAGCTTGAACAGCATCAACCCGGCCAGCAGCAGAAGCACCGTATCCCAAACCTCAGGAAGCATGCTGATATCCAGCATCATGCCGACAGTAATAAAGAAGAGTCCCAACAGCACATCACGGAACGGTCTTATCTCCGACTCCACCTGATGCCGGAATTCGGTTTCACTGAGCATCACACCCGCCAGAAAAGCACCAAGTGCAAAGGTCAAACCGATATAATGGGTAAGCCATGAGGAGCAGAGCACGACCAGCAGCACAGTCAGGGTAAATACTTCAGCAGAGTGGAAACGTGCCACCTCATGAAACAGCGGCCGCAGCACCCAGCGGCCAATGACAAAGATCGAGCCCAGCACCAGCACGCCCTGGGCAAAGATGATCAGCACAGCAATAGGGGTAAGCTCGATAGCCGTGCCACTCATATTGGCCACCAGAATCAGGAACGGTACCACCATCATATCCTGAAACAGCAGGATACCGAGGCTGTTACGACCGTGGCGGGTATGCAGCTCCACCTGATCCACCAGCTGCTTGGTCACCAGTGCAGTTGAGGACATTGCCACCACACCGCCGAGCACCAGCGCACTCTCAAAGCTCAGTCCGGCATAATAGGCAATAGCCGTTGTCACCGCCGTGGTGACCAACACCTGTGCTCCACCCAATCCCAGTACCAATCCTTTCATGCGAATCAGCAGTGAGATGGAAAATTCAAGTCCAATGGTAAAAAGCAGGAACACCACACCGAATTCGGCGAAGGTTTTGATATGATCGATATCATGAATCAGTGCGAAGCCGTAGGGACCAACCAGAAGGCCTGCCACCAGATAACCGATAATAGGGGGCAATCCGACACGCAGAAAAAGAACAACCACAGTCACCGTAGCCAGCAGAATCATCAGCGCTTCATTGAGATAGCTATAGGTCATCGCACCTCCACTGGTATCGTACTGTCGCTCTCTCGTCCCCCTTGTTATACGCAATCCGGAAAACTGCGCTCCCATCTCTAACATATTGCAGAATCGGCTAAACTGCAAATTTTAGAGGATATTCTTGACTTGCAGCCTGCGACTCCCAGTGTGATTCCGTTTTGAATAATCACGATTCCGATAACAGTCAGCCCATCACGCTCCATAGCCATGTATACCGTGGAGCCAACCGGCTGCGCGTTGCACTGGTCGGCCAGCACAACAGCGGCAAGAGCACCATCTTCCATGCCGTGGCCAGCACCAGCTATCAGACCGGCAAACTGACCGGCACCCATAAACCCTATGCCGAATGTCCGGTGCAGATCGGTGTGGATGAGGTTCACCTGGTTGATCTGCCCGATCTTCACTGCCTGCGCAATCTGGCCGGTGATGATCTTGAGGCGCTGAAATACCTGCTCTGGGGTGATGCGCGGCCACTGGTTTCGCGCCATGAAAATTCCGAACCACCCGCCCCGTTCTCCAGACCTGATGTGCTTGTCTATGTGATTGATGCCAGCGCCCTGCAGCAGAGCCTTGAGCTCGCTCTTGAACTGCCTGAGCTGGGTCTGCCGGTTGTCGTAGCACTGAATATGATGGATGAAGCGCACCGTAAAGGTGTCGAGATCGATGTTGAGGCACTCTCAGAGAAGCTCGGCGTGCCTGTCATCCCTACCGTTGCCCTTAAAGGTCACGGCCTGACCGAACTGTTTAACACGGTATTAGCCTGTGCCCGCAAACGCAGCTGTCCGCTACCGCAATCGCCCAATCCGCATATCATGGAGTGGGCGGCAAAGATGCAGCAACGGCTGGACATTCCTGAAATACAAACTGCATTTGCCATGCCGAAAAACCAGCTGACCATGCACCTGCTGGAGGCGGACAGTTATTTCATGCATGAGCTGGCAAGCCATTTCCCGGATGCACTTACGGAGGTCGAAGCACTTCAACACGAAGCTGAGCAGGCACTGCCCCGCTCTCTGGCTGAAGAGGTCGAGGCCGACCGCCATCATCGTGCAGTCCGGCTGTTTGAGAGTGTCGCCAAATTTGTACATAAACCGAAAGTCAGTTGGGAGGAGCGTCTGGATATGCTCTTCCTGCATCCGAAATGGGGACTGGTCGGTTCACTCGGTGTCTTTGCCGCTGTGCTGTTTATGGTCTTTGAGGTCAGTACCACACTCGATGCCATGACGGCAGCCCGACTCGCCGATATGGTCTCGGGCTGGCAACCGGATAACGTTTCCGGCGTAGTAGGCCGCGCCGTGGTGGATGGCCTGATCGGTCTGGTCGGCATTGTCGTTCCCTATATGCTACCGCTGGTACTGATGCTGGTAGCACTGGAAGAGAGCGGCATCATGCATCGCATCGCTTTTGTCGTGGACCGCTTTTTCCACGCCATCGGCCTGCACGGCAAAGTAGCCGTACCGTTCCTGCTGGGGCTGGGCTGCAATGTTCCAGCCATTTCAGCCACCAAGGGACTGTCCAGTGGCCGTGACCGCGTTGTTTCATCACTGCTGATCACCTTTGTCCCCTGCTCTGCCCGCTCAGCCATTGTGCTGGCACTCGGCGCCAAATATCTCGGTGTGTTGGGTGTCTTCCTGCTCTTTGCCCTGAGTCTGCTGGTAATCGCCATTCTCGGTCGCCTGCTATCACACCGATATCCGGAGATCAGCCCCGGCCTGATTCAGGAGATTCCCGCTTACGGCTGGCCGAAGATGCAGCCGCTGCTGCACTCCACCTGGAACCGTACCAGCGATATTCTCACCATCGTCACCCCGCTACTGGTGGGTGGCAGCGTCATTCTTGCCCTGCTGCAGTTCTATGGTGCCGATCAGATCATCAATACAGCTCTCGCCCCGATCACCGTCTGGGCGCTTGGACTGCCTGTGGCGCTCGGTGTACCGATCCTGTTTGGTGTGCTGCGTAAAGAGCTATCGCTGGTGATGATCTATCAGGCGCTCGGCACCTTTGAAGTGGGGCTGGTGATGGACTGGATTGAGATCACCACCTTCCTTGTCTTCCTGCTCTTCTATATCCCCTGCATCTCCACCTTTGCCGTGATGCTGAAGGTGATTGGCCGCAAAGAGGCATTCTTCTCCATCGCCCTCTCCATCGGCGTCGCCCTGATCACCGCTCTGATCGTCCGCTTCTCCCTCACCGGCATCGAAACGCTTATCTAAGTTTCAGGTACAAACGATTTATTGTTGATGCAGCTGCTGAATCAACGCACCTATTTTGCTGAACTCATCGCCGCGACTGCTCCCCTTTCGCCACGCCAAGCCGATTTCACGGCAGTTCTGTTCAGACAACGGATGCAACTCCAGTTCAGAGCTGCCACCTGTTAATGAATCTCTGGCCATCGCAGGTACGAATGTAATGCCGAGATCAGCGACAACCATCTGTAGCAGTGTCTGCAGGCTTGTTGCAGCAAAGCGGTTGATCTGATCGGCATTGCGCAGGTGACACGCCGCCAATGCGTGATCGCGCAGGCAGTGTCCATCTTCGAGAAGCAGGACGCTCTCATCTGGCAGTGCAGCAAGCTCCAGCCTAGTAGACTTACCATCAATCCATCTGCTGTTTCGACTACAGGCAAGAAGAAACGGGTCTTCAAACAGCGGCATCACCGTTACGCCGCGCATCTGAAACGGCAGGGCAACCAGAATCAGATCAAGCTTGCCATCCAGCAACTGCTCGTGAATCACGGCTGTTTTATCCTCACGCAGAAAGAGCTGTAGTTTGGGAAATTGCCTCACCACTTCAGGAATCAATGGCGGCAGCAGAAACGGGGCAATGGTAGGGATAACACCAAGCGTCAGTTTCCCGCTTAACGGCTCCTGCTCACTGGATGCGATACTCACCAGCAGATCCAGATCACGAATGCAGTGGCGCGCCTGTGTAATAACAGCTCGCCCCGCCTCAGTGATCACAACACTCTTATTGGTACGATCCACCAACTGCACATTGAGTGCTGTTTCAAGCTCTTTGATGGCGATGCTGAAGGCTGACTGTGAGATAAAGCAGGCGGCGGATGCTTTGCCGAAATGCAGGTGCTCATCCAGTGCAATCAGATACTTCAACTGTTTGATTGTCGGGGTCACTGCGCACCTCCTGAACCACCATCGATCTAAATAATAAATCGTTACAATAGATATATCCAATTTTATTAATAATTGTATCGCGCCTATACTTCACACAAGTAGTTCATGCACCAGGAGGTTGCCATGAAAAAGACATTTTCATTTGGAGTACTCCACATGGCCGTCGCATTCACTGTGGCTTATCTGATGACCGGAAGCCTGCTGGTCGGTGGTGCCATTGCGCTGGTGGAACCGGCCATTAATACCATCGCCTACTTCTTTCACGAGAAGTTCTGGGAATCAAAAAATGCGTCTGAAACAGCCGCAACGTTGCAACCTTCGGCTTGATTTTTTTGCGTCCGCTGCAACGCCAAACAAGTTACAGCGATTTAGACTACAATAGATTGATATATACAAATTGAGATCACCGATAGAAGTATGAAAGGAGACAAACTGATGTCTGATACCCAATGCCCGTTCAACCATACCGCAGCACAATCCACATCCAACAGCGACTGGTGGCCTAACCAGCTCAACCTCGATGTGCTGCGTCAGCACGACTCAAAATCAGACCCGATGGGTGACGGCTTTAATTATGCCAATGCATTCAACAGTCTTGATCTTGAGGCGGTAAAACGTGATCTGCAGGCCGTGATGACCGACTCCAAAAGCTGGTGGCCAGCCGATTTCGGCCACTACGGTCCACTCTTTGTTCGTATGGCCTGGCACAGTGCAGGCACCTACCGCACTGCCGATGGTCGTGGCGGTGCAGGCTCCGGTAGCCAGCGCTTTGCACCGCTCAATAGCTGGCCGGACAACGTCAATCTCGATAAGGCGCGCCGACTGATCTGGCCGATCAAACAGAAGTATGGCAGCAACATATCATGGGCCGATCTGATGATCCTGGCCGGCAATGTAGCACTGGAGTCGATGGGCTTTAAAACCTTTGGTTTTGCCGGTGGCCGCGAAGATATCTGGCAGCCTGAAAAGGATGTCTATTGGGGCAGTGAGAAGGAGTGGCTGGCCAACCAGCGCCATAGCGGAGAACACGAAGAGCTGGAAAATCCACTGGCCGCAGTTCAGATGGGGCTGATCTATGTCAATCCTGAAGGCCCGGGCGGCAATCCCGACCCGCTGGCTGCTGCCAGAGATATTCGCGACACCTTTGCCCGCATGGCGATGGATGATGAAGAGACCGTGGCACTGATTGCTGGCGGTCACACCTTCGGTAAAGCCCACGGTGCTGCTGATGCCGCAGCGGTAGGCGCAGATCCTGAAGCTGCAACGATTCAAGAGCAGGGTTTTGGCTGGAAGAGCAGTCATGGCTCAGGCATGGGGGCAGACACCATCTCCAGTGGTTTGGAGGTAACATGGACCACCACACCAACCCAATGGAGCAACAACTTCTTCTTTAATCTGTTCAACTATGAGTGGGAGCTGACCAAGAGCCCGGCCGGTGCACATCAGTGGACCCCGAAAGGCGGTGCCGGCGCAGGTTTGGTGCCCGATGCGCATGATGCATCCAAACAGCATGCACCCGCCATGCTCACCACTGATCTGGCTCTGCGCTTTGATCCGGCATATGAAAAAATCTCACGTCGTTTTTATGAGCAGCCCGATCAATTTGCCGATGCCTTTGCCCGCGCATGGTTCAAACTGACCCATCGCGATATGGGACCACGCTCCCGCTATCTGGGTTCGGAAGTGCCTGCCGAAGTCTTGATCTGGCAGGATCCTCTACCTGCCGTGGATCATCAGCTGATCAATGATAACGATATCACCATACTCAAGAGCATGATCCTTGATTCCGGCCTCTCGGTTGGTGAGTTGGTTGCAACAGCCTGGGCATCGGCCTCCACCTTCCGTGGTTCGGATATGCGCGGCGGCGCCAATGGCGCCCGTATCCGCCTGGCACCGCAGAAAGATTGGCCGGTGAATCAGCCGGAGCAACTTGCCAAAGTGCTGGAGCGTCTGGAGAGCATCCGCAGTGATTTTAACAAGCCACTATCAATGGCTGATCTTATTGTGCTGGCAGGATGTGCAGCAGTTGAAGAGGCCGCCAAACGCGCCGGTAAGCCTGTCACTGTACCGTTCACGCCGGGACGCACCGATGCCTCACAAGAGCAGACAGATGTTGAATCATTCGCTGTTCTGGAGCCGGTCGCCGATGGCTTCCGCAACTATGAGAAGGGCAGATACTCCCTCTCTGCAGAAGAGCTGCTGGTCGACAAGGCACAGCTACTCACCCTTACCCCGGTAGAGATGACTGTGCTGATTGGTGGCATGCGCGTACTCAACAGCAACTTCGCTGGCACGCAACACGGTGTCTTCACCGACCGGCCGGAGGTGCTGAGCAACGACTTCTTCGTCAATCTGCTCGACATGGCAACCAGCTGGAAAGCGAGCTCTGCTGATGAGAGCCTGTTTGAAGGCAGCGACCGTGATAGCGGCGAAGTGAGATGGAGTGCAACACGTGTCGATCTGATCTTCGGCTCAAACTCCGAGTTGCGCGCTCTGGCGGAAGTCTACGCAGCAGCTGATGCGCAGGATCGCTTTGTGCATGACTTTGTGAAAGCCTGGAACAAGGTGATGAATCTCGATCGCTTCGATCTCGCCTGATCCAGACAAATAGGAGCCTGCAAAACATGGGTGGCGTTTCAGAGAAACTGAAGCGCCGCCCTTATTGTTCGCCTCTTCCTCACTAGCATCGATTTCCTACTCTAAACCAGTATCCAGCGGCTGAAACTAGTCACTTTTGGACATTCATAGTGTCTAGAAGATTAGAAGAGATTAAGTATCAAGTTTACCCCAAAATGATATTCAAAAGTTTTTGTTGTGCACAGATTACTAACAACTTGGTTTGAGTATCAAGTTTACCCCAAAATGATATTCAAAAGTTTTTGTTGTGCACAGATTACTAACAACTCGATTTGAGTATCATATATGCATATTTATTGACCTCTACATGGTTTGATGTGAATATGTGCTCACTTCATTTGCCACAACCCATGTAGGAGCTGCCTGATGAGTTTTAATCTGGATAATGCTGTTCAATACCACTACACCAAATTTCCTCCGAAAAAATTGGAATATACAGACTTTATAACTCCATTAATAAAAGCGACGGATGCAGTTGCCCGATACGATCAGATGCTGAAAAACATGCATAATAGTGAAATATTGCTGGCCCCTCTTCGCAATCAAGAAGCCGTCATCTCTTCGAGAATGGAAGGTACGGTTAGCACCATGGATGAGATTCTTAAATATGAGGCAGACCATGAAGAGGGGGGCGAGAGCACTGCAAATGTTAGGTCTGAAGTTATTGAAACAATTTTATATCAAAGGGCCCTGCGGAATGCTCAGAAAGCAATGGAAGAGGGATACCCCTTGTCACAGTCCTTAATTAAAACCATTCATCAACAGCTTCTCTCATTTGGGCGTGGCGCGATGAAATCTCCGGGTAAATTTAAGGATGAGCAAAACTATTTGGCTGATAAGTCGAAGAAGAATGTCTTGTTCGTACCTATTAGCCCTGAAAGGCTCCAGGAAGGATTGGACGTCCTTTTTAGGTATGTAGAAGAGAGCCCAGACCCAATACTAATCAAAACGGCATTGACCCATATTGAGTTTGAAGCATTGCATCCATTTAAAGATGGAAATGGTCGTATTGGCCGTATGTTGATCACCCTTATGTTATGGTCATCGGGCACACTCTCTGCTCCTCATTTTTATATCAGTAGCTATTTAGAAGATAACAAAGATGCATATATAGATACTATGAGAAAAGTATCAGAGGATAATGATTGGGAATCTTGGTGTGCTTTCTTTCTAGAGGCTACTGAACAGCAAGCAATTAGAAATTTAGTTGTCGCAGAAAATATCAAAGGGCTATATGAAGAGATGAAAACTGTATTTTCAGATACTCTTGCTTCTAAGTATAGCATGAATGCACTTGACTTTATCTTCACCAATCCACTTTTCCGGAACAATAAATTCACGAAGAATAGTGGTATTCCAACACCAACCGCCGCTAGATTTACTAGAGTTCTATTAGAGCATGGATTAATCACGCCTGTGGAAGAAGCATCAGGACGTCGCCCTGCTTTGTACGCATTTGAACCATTAATGCAGCTCATTCGAGTTTAAAATACCTATGGGCATTAGCCTCGAACGTCCGTTTTGGCCGACTTCAGCCATCCCCCCCCCTCAATCTCCTTGGGCTCTGGCTGAATCACCAATGTGATCGCCAACACTGATACGAAATAGACTCCTCCTTAGCAATCGGGTTGAACCGATTGATTGGAGGTCTAGGCATGAAAAAATTAGTGATTGTTTCCCTGATGATTTTTGGATTGATGAATGCACCGCAGATCGCGGCTGCCGAAGAGGATATGTGGGCGAAGACGAAAGTGACCGCAGACTCGGCATGGCAGAGCACCAAATCCTTTGCCTCTGATGTGGTCGACTGGACTGTAGAGAAATCGCGCTCAGCTTGGCACGTGACCAGCGAAGCAGCTGAAGATGCTGCCCAGTGGAGTGGCGAGAAGGCTAAACAGGGCTGGCAGGCTACGCGTGAGATAGCCGCCAACACCAAAAGTTAAAAGATCAACTAGATCAGCTCAATCTCATAGAGCGCGTAGCTACCGGTTTTGCCTTTCAGCTGCGCCTCATGGCAGCCGATCTGCTCTATCTCACCAGCCACCTGTTGGTAGGCCGCTTCCGAGATCAGCAGTTGGGAACCGAACTGTTTGTTCGCCTGTTCAATCCGGGCCGCCAGATTCACGGTATCACCAATGGCTGCCACCTTACTCATCGGGCCGGTACTGAAATGGCCGATAATGGCCGATCCATAGTGGATGCCCGCCCTTAATCCGAATGAGCGGCCATACATACTCTCAAGATAGGTGTTAAAAACGCTCAGCTCTTTGCGCATCGCCTGCACCGTGCGGATCGCATCAAGCACCAAGCCATCCTCTTTCTTGCAGGCACCAAAGAGGATCAACATACCATCGCCGGCCACATCACTGATCACACCACCATATTTGGTCACGATGTCATTCATCGTCATGTAATAACGATTCAGCACATGCACCACATCATAGGCAGGCAGTGATTCGGCAAATGCGGTGTAGTTGGCCAGATCGGTAAACAGCACCGCAATATCCTTCTCCCGACCCAGTGAGTTCTCATCATGGCTGGCCAATTGATCGCTGATGATCTGTCTGTCCAGATCATCGACAACCAAGCGACGGATTTTGATATCACCCGTGATCCTGGTCTGACAGGCAAGACGGATATCATCAGGAAAGTTGAGCGACTGCTTCATCTTCTCTTCCGCACCATTTCTCGGCTGGCAATGCTGTAGCCCTTCAACCACATGCACCCGGCAGGTGGAGCAGCGGGCATTGCCACCGCAAGCGTGAGTATGGTTGATGCCTGCCTTTAGCGATGAGGCTAAAATCGTATCCCGATCTGCCACCTCAATACGCTTTTGATCACTCTCCGAATAGATATGGCTCATGCCAGCTTCTCCGCAAGATTTAACTCCTCTTCACTGCTCACCACCTCAGCCGTTCGGTCTTTAGCCAGCAGCACGTAGACAGCAGGCACCACAAACAGGGTAAACAGCGTGCCGATGGAGAGGCCGGTAAAGATCACCAGTCCCATCGAGTAGCGACCCGCTGCACCGGCACCACTGGCCAGCACCAGTGGCAACACACCCAGCACCATCGCAGCAGTGGTCATCAGGATCGGACGCAGACGTACAGATGAAGCCTCAATAATCGCATCAAGTTTTGATCGACCCTGCAGCTGCAGCTCATTGGCAAACTGCACCATCAGAATGCCGTGTTTACTGATCAAACCCATCAACGTCACCAGCCCCACCTGCGTATAGATATTGATTGAAGCAAGGCCGACATTGATAAACAGCAGTGCGCCGAGCAGTGCCAGCGGCACAGAGACCAGAATCACCAGCGGATCACGGAAACTGTTGAACTGGATCGCCAGTGCCAGAAAGACAATCACGATGGCAAACAGCATGGTAAAGACAAAACCGCCGGACTCCTGCATATACTGGCGCGATGGGCCTGCATAATCGGGGTTATAACCGGCCGGTGCAGCTTCATTAAGCGCCTGCTGCATAAACGAGAGCACCTGCTGCTGGGATACACCCGGCGCATAGACACCGGAGATGGTGGCTGAATTGAGCTGCTGGAAACGGTTGATCGACTCCGGCACTACCTCATGCGTGATCGAGGCAAATGTAGATGCAGCGATCATCTCACCGGATGGAATGCGAATCTGATAATCGAGCACCTGCTCGGGATTGAGCCTGAACTCCTGTGCCACCTGCGGCATCACCCGGTATGAGCGGCCACCGATGGCGAAGTAGTTCACATAACCACCACCAAGGGCAGCACCGAGTGCGGCACCGATATCCTGCTGAGTCAGCCCCAGATCGGTGGCCATATCACGATCCACCACCAGCGTGCTCTGTGGTTTATCGATCTTCAGATCGGAATCGATAAAGAAGAACATGCCACTGGCCTGCGCCTTGGCCAGCACCTTACCGACAATCTCATTGAGGTTCTCAAAGGATTCGGTCGTTTTGATCACAAACTGCAGTGGCAGGCCACCTGAACCGGGTAGTGCGGGAAACTGGAAGGCGGCCACTCGCGCACCGGCAATCGTGCTCCAGAACCTGCTGTAGTTCAGCTGCGCTACGATTCCGCTCATCCCACGGTTTAAACAGTACACCGCCCATGCCCTGATTGGTGGTTGGAATGCCGGTGAGCTGGAACATCTGATCATATTCAGGCAGATCACGTGCCAGTTTATAAGCCTGATCGGCATAAACAGCCATCTGCTGTGCGGTGGCATTGGGTGCACCCACCAGATGCGCCATGACAATGCCCTGATCCTCTTCCGGTGCCAATTCAGCCTTGGAGGTGGCAAAGAGGTAAACGACACCGACCAGCAGCAGCCCGCCCATCACCACCATCACCGGCCAGGTCTCCAGTGTGCCGGTCAGGCGACGCTGATAACTGCCATGCAGGCGAGAGAACTGACGATTAATAAACTCAACCAGTCCGGACTCTTGCTGTTTGGGTTTGAACAGTTTGGAGGTCATCATTGGCGAGAGTGTCAGTGCCACGATACCGGAGATGGTCACAGCACCGGCAAGGGTGAAGGCGAACTCGGTAAACAGTGCGCCGGTCAGACCACCCTGAAAACCGATCGGCACATAGGCTGCAATCAAAACAACCGTCATGGCGATAATCGGTCCACCAAGCTCGCGCGCCGCCATAATCGCCGCTTCAAACGGACTTTTACCCTCATCATGCATGTGTCGATCCACGTTCTCGACAATAATAATGGCATCATCCACCACCAGTCCGATAGCCAGTACCAGTGAGAGCAGGGTAAGCAGATTGATGGTGTAACCCAGCATCTGCATCATGAAAAATGCACCAATCAGAGAGAGTGGAATGGCCACCAGCGGCACCACCACTGCCCGCCAGTTGCCCAGAAAGATGAACACCACCAGCGCCACAATCAGCAGTGCCTCAAACAGGGTTTTGACCACCTCATCAATCGAGCTTTGGATAAATTTGGTGCCGTCATAAACAATCTTGCCGCTCAGGCCGTTGGGCATCTGCCCCTGAATCGCCGGGAATGCATCACGTACACGCTGGACCACCTCCAGCACATTGGCATCCGGTGCCACCTTGATACCGACAAATACCGATTTGTCGCCATCAAAGGCTGTCGCCAGATTATAGTCTTCGGCTCCCAGCACGACATTGGCGATATCCTCCAGCCGTACAATCGCACCATCCTTCTCACGTATCGCCAGTCGCTTGAACTCCTCCACCGAGTGCAGGCTGGTCGCAGCATTGAGATCGACACTGACCATCTGCCCCTTACTGCTGCCAAGGGCTGCCAGATAGTTATTGGCTGCCAGTGCCCCGTAGACCTCAGTCGCTGAGATGCCGTAGGCCGCCATACGCGCCGGATCCAGCCATGCACGCAGGGCAAACTGGCGTGCGCCGATAATCTCAGCACGCTGTACACCCTCAATACCATCAAGCTGTGGTTTAACCACCCGCAACAGATAGTCGGTGACATTGTTATTGGGCAACACATCACTGAAGAAACCCATGTACATCGAATCAATGGTTTCACCCACCTGCACGGTGAGTACCGGCTGCTGCGCTTCAGCAGGCAGCTGATTAAGCACCGCATTCACCTTGGCATTGATATCAGTCAGCGCCCGATTGGAGTCATGGTTCAGGCGCAGGGTGGCACTGATGGTTGAGGCACCACTGACACTGACTGATGAGAGATAATCGATCCCTTCAGCCTGGGCAATGGCGGTCTCCAGCGGCTGGGTAATAAAACCTGAAATGGTCTCTGCATCAGCACCGTAATAGACCGTACTCACGGTCACCACAGCATTCTGCGTCTCCGGATACTGGCGGATCGACATGTTCATGATCGCCTGCATGCCCAGCACCAGCAGCAGCAGACTGATAGTGGTCGCCAGCACAGGCTTGCGGATAAAGATATCGGTGTAGCGCACCCTACTTCTCCTGCGGTTTTGGCGCCGACTCATTGGCTGGCAGCACCTCATTATTGATAATCAGCGGCGTACCGTTCTTCAGCTTCAACTGACCGGAGGTGACAACAGTCTCACCTTCCTTCAACCCCTCAATAATGGCCACCTGATCACCACGTTTGTCACCGGTTTTAACAAACAGCTGCTGTGCCACCAGTTGCGTTTCACCCTCTTCAGCGCCCTGCTCCTCTCTGGCCACAAACAGGGTGGAGCCGTAGGCGTTAAAGCTGATTGCGGTCTGCGGCAGGGTCAGCAGATTTTGCGGTGCTCCGATATCAATAGTCACATTGACAAACATGCCGGGCAGCAGCGCGCCACTACTGTTATCAATCAACCCCTCGACCTGCACATTACGCGTACTGTTATCAACAACACTGTTGATGGTGCTAATCGTTCCGCTGATCGCCTGCGCACCGTTGCCTGTATCAACACTTATGGTCTGCCCCTTCTGCAACTGCGTTACATATTTTTGTGGCATACTGAAATCGATATACAGTGCCCGCCCGTTCTGCAACGTAACAATGCGCTCTGCAGGGTTCAGATACTGGCCCGGATTGATCTGAGTGATTCCGAGTCGCCCGGCAAAGGGGGCACGAATCCGTTTTTTATCGATGATCGCCTGCTGCTGCTGCTCTGCTGCGCGCCTGCTACTTAACTCTGCTTTGGATGCATCCAGTTTTGAATTGCTGATGGCATGTACCTTGAACTGCTGCTCATCACGTTTGAGATTGATCTCAGCCAGTTTGCGGTTGGCCTTCAGCGCCAGCAGCTGTGCAGCCTCTTCATCACTGTTCATCTCGAGCAGAAGATCACCCTTTTTCACCTCATCACCCGATCTGAAATGCACCTTTTTGACCAGACCAGCAATCTCGGCACTGATCTCTACCCCCTGAATAGCCCGCAGTGTTCCCACCGACGCCAACTGTGGCTGCCACGCTTCAGCTTTCACCTGTGTAGCGGTCACCGTGGCTGGTGGCTGGGCATTGGAGGCCAGAAACTGTTTCATCATACTGGCCACAAACATCTGATAGCCGATAATCGCTGCAAATACGAAACCGACGATAGCTACCATCCAAATCATGCGTTTTTTCATAACTGTTTCTCCGAATTGTTCCTGTCTGTTTGGGTGGGCTGATCACCCTGCGGGTCCCACCAGCCACCTCCGAGTGCATACATCAGCGCGGCAGTGTCGGCATAAAGGGTTGCGCGTGCCTGAATCAGGCTGATGCGTGACTGTTGATACTGCTGCTGAGCATTAAGCAGGGTGAGCGAACTTACCGCCCCGTGTTTATGTTGCAGTGTCACCAGATCCAGTGACTCTGATGCCATCTGCTCCGACTGCTTCTGCAGCTCCAGCTGTCTGCCATCCATCTCAAGGGCCAACAGCGCATCGGCCACATCCTGAAATGCGCTGAGCACACTGGCGCGGTATTCGGCTGCAGCCTGCTCATATTTTGCCACTGCAGCCCGTTTCCTGGCATGAAGTTCTCCGCCTCTGAATAGTGGCTGCAGAACACCCGCACCCAACCCCCAGATTGCGGTGCCGGCACTGAACAGATCACCAAACTTCACCGCTTCTGTGCCATAACTGCCTGAGAGGCCGATATTGGGATAGAGGTTGGCCGTAGCTACACCCACCTGTGCGCTGGCCTGATGCAGTGCCGCCTCTGCAGCGCGCACATCCGGACGCTGACGCGTCAATTTGGAGGGCAGTGTCAGCGGAATCTCTTTTGGCATGGTCAATGCGCCAAGCGTGAATTGGGGAAGAGTCGCCTCTCCGGGTAGTCGCCCGGTCAGTGTTGCCAGTTGATGTCGGGTCTGCGCCAGCGCCTTCTGCAGGGCAGGTAGTTGCGTACGTGTCTGAGCCAGAGCAGTGCGCTGACTTAACAGATCTGCCTTGGCCATCACCCCTATCTCAAACTGCAGTTCGGCTACTTTCAGCTGCTCTGCCTCTGCGTTGATAATCTCCTGCAGGGCTATTATCTGCTGACGTAGGGATGCCTCACTGATTGCAGTTGTGACAATATTGGAGGCCAGTGTGATGCGTGCCGCCTGCAACTGGAAAGACTCGAACTCCACCTGCGCCAATCCATACTCCAGATAGCGTTGGCCGCCACCAAACAGGTCGATACTGTAACTGAGATTAACCGATGCATTGTGCACCGTAAACAGGCTGCCGTTGCCGGCATTGCCAAAAGCTGCACCTGATATCTTCTGACGTGAGCTGTTCAGGCTGGCATCTACGGCCGGAAACAGAATCGAGGAGTGATCGGCACTGAATGTCTCCTCTGCTGCTTTCAGTCTGGCTTTGGCTGCGGCAAGGGTCGGGCTCTGCTGCAGACCGAGCGCTACCAGCTGCTCCAGCGCTTCTGATTCAAACAGCTGCCACCAGAGTGCCGGAATTGAAGCAGCCTCTTTCAGCTTTGTTTGAGATGATGCGCCATCGGATCTCTCTTCAGGATACTCATTGGAATATTTAGTCGCCGATGGTGATGCAGGCGATGAAAAATCAGGCCCTACCGCACAACCGCTGATGAACAATGATAGAACGGCTGCTGTTATGGCTTTCGGCATTATTTTCACGACTACTGCTCCCTGCTGCTTGAGAACCAGGTGGTCTGATCCATGCACGCCTGTGCGATACCCTTGCACTGCGCAAAGACCGCTTCCGGATTCTCCTCCTGCCAGCCATAACCCTTAAGGAAATTGCTGTAGTTGGTGGCGAAATATCTGTCACTCTCATCACCGCTATCCGGGCAGAGTGTGCTGGCATAACCGGATTGGGCGGTACTGGAGAGCCCCACGCATAAGCCCCACATGCCGTGGGTAAGGTAATTGGCCAGCTGCTCGGTCTGCTCTTTATCCAGCTGATCATAACCATCCAGACTCGTCTCAATCGCCTCAAGCACGAGACCGAGAAAGAGCTGCGCCAGCTCGACATGCAGCTGGTTCAACTCATTCGCCCGCTGTTTTGTCGCCCTGCGCCAGACCGAAGGCATCAGTGAGAGGTTGTCGATCTCGATAAGATCGGGGTGGCGCATGGAGATCTGCCAGCTGCACTGGGCGGTGGTGATAATCTTCTCAATGGCAGAGATCGGCTGACTGCCGATGGCGTTAAACAGCACCTTGTGCTCGACAATCAGTGCATAGGCACAGGCCACCAGCAGATCCTCTTTACTCTCAAAGTGAGAGTAGATCGTACCCATCGAATAACTGGTCTCTTTGGCAATATCGGCCATACGCAGATCAAGAAAACCACGCTGTGATAGCAGCCTGATCGTTTTCTCAATAATCTCTTTTTCGCGCAGTTCACGCTTCTCTCGCCGTTGCATATTCACCTCACCATAAAAACGAATAATATTCGAACATTAATCGAACACGGCTCTAAACATCAAGCGTTATCTTTCAGAGTGTTATATGTATGGAGATAATTTGGCGCATATTCTTAGGAAGAAGCGATAATCAAAACTATGACGATAAGAGCCGCCACGATCCCAACTTTGGCAAACGTCGGCACTGCCTTATTGTTCAGTTTGCGTAATTCTGGAGCCAGAGTGACTCGCTGCTCATGAATGACACTAGTTTGGCGCTCCACAATGGAACTGAAAAACAGGTAGGCAAGCTGCTCCTCCCCTTCATCGATTACACTGACCAACTGTTCGCGGGGAAGCTTATAAACCACACAATCCTGAGTCGCTACAACATCAGCTGTGGCTGGATTGTTATTGAGAAAGGTTAATTCCCCAAACAGCTCCCCTGCCTCAACCTCAGCCACCTTAAGTGGTTTCTCGCCATCCTTGAGAACTTCTATGTTTGCACTGCCTGAGCGCATCATGTGAAGCACGCCACCCTCCTGACCTGTAGAGATAATTGTCTCTCCGGAGGCGTAGGTTTTTTCACTGATTATTGTTGCAAGAAGAGTGCTCTCCTTTTCATTTAAATTCCTGCCCAATATTTGATTTCCCAACCATGCTATATCAACTGACATATTGCCCCTCCACTTAATAAGTCTGTCTCCTCTCAGAGCATTAAGTATATCATTATAGCCTCACTTCAGAGAATTTCCTAATTCCTGAGCCTCTCTGCTTTCGGCCAAAACGGTCATTCAGACCTCAACTTGATACCACTAGCCCTTAAAGCCAATTTTCACATGACTACCATCGCAATACGGCTTGTTCCCTGATGCTCCACAACGACAGAAGAAAGCCTTTTGCGTTCGTTCAATCGTGCGGCCAGTACCACAACAAACCTCAAGATTGCCTTCTACCTGTAATGGCCCATCCGGGAGAGATGTTACACCAACCTCGCCATCCCGATCTTTAAGCGGTTCGGATTCTTTAACAGGCATTTCACCTGAGGCAGTGAATTGCACCTCATGATGAGAACCATCACAATAAGGTTTGTTTTTTGATGCACCGCAGCGACAGAGCGTGGCTCTAAAGCCATCCTTCTTTCCATCAATGGTCAGGTCAGCATGGATGGCCAACGCGCCATTCTCGCGAACATGCAGTGTGTTGACCAAAGGTACTGTTTCCTCTCTCCCTCCATTATGTCGCTCAAACGTAATAGCTCCAGATGGGCAGGCGTGAGCAATCGCGAAAATCTCTTCTGAGGTTGCGTTATCTGGATTGATCCATGGGCCCTCAACATTAGCTTGAAACACATTGGGTAGACCCAGCACACAATTTCGCGAATGAATACACTTGCTACCATCAAAAGAAATTGAAATATCCTTGCCGTCATAAGTCATTTTATCACTCATTTATCTTCTCCCTTTCCTTCATACGCTCAATTCCTTGTTTGGTTTCCCAACAGCTATCGCGGTAAATATGACAGCAAACACCCATAAAACAGGACCCGCACCTGCTGGTATTAAGGGAACATATTCGGGAACTAATACATGGATAATGAAACCCATATCCGTAACCGATGCAATGCCTAGATTAAGCCAGAAACCGAGGCGACTATTTTTCCAATTCAGTAAAATTGCGATAACCGAAACAGAAATTGCAACAAAAAGTAGATTCCAAGCATCTTGGTAAACCCGGCCTTGTACAAGACCGGGTTCTAATGTTGCTCCAAGTTCGTATGTTGCAATCGCGGCGTTAACATGCAGTACTCCCCAAATACAATAGAGAACAGCTCCAATACGATACATCATCATATCAACCTCAATCTATACGAATAGCCATAATAACTTTATAGCAGTGATCTTTGGTCCAGACATCTACGCCGCCAAGTTTATCAATCCATTTTGGCTCAGTGAGATTGGCACACTCTTGCGATACTGCATCTAAATAAGTTTCAAACAAAAGACTGGTATTCGCATAACCTACTTTTCCGGCTATGGCATAAAAATCTACCGTTTGTAATGCTTTACCAGCATTGGCATGAATATCTTGCATGTATTGTTTTTGTACTTCTACATCGTTACGAGTGGCAAGGCGGCCCCAATGACCAGAGACCAATTTATCAAAGTCATACGATAAAATAACATCGTGAGCATCCAGGTATCCAACAACATCTTCTGCTACCGCAAGCCCTTTAAATGGTGACCAGCCTGGAAACACAATATCTATTTTCATTAATACTTTTTGCTTTGGTGCATACACATAGATATTTCCCGGTTCATGGTCATCACCTTTGTAGTCAAGTTGCAACACTTGGTTACCGACCTTCAACGTATAACTTTCTTTAAACGTATTGGTCGGTAGTGGCACAGGTTTTCCGCCCACAAACATGCCATATGGGAAAGGGCTCTTAGAATCGTTCGCCCGCTGCAATCGTTCTTTGGTTTCAACATGGGCGATATATTTTGCATTTTTTGGATACATGCCTGCACCACCGATATGGTCGGCATGTGCATGGCTGTATATCACATGTGTAATCGGCTCTTTGGTCACCTCAGCTATCGCTTTCAACATCTTGTCACCAAATGACGGTGGAGCGTCAACGACAATAACGCCCTTACCCGTTGTAAGAAACATTGCAGTATAAGCACCTTCGGTCACCCAATAGAGGCCATCTTTTATTTCTTCAACGACATAACCCTTTGTTGGATCGATTGGCACACCCTTGGCAACCTCAGGGACAGGTGCCGCAGCAAACGTCAATGAGGCGCTAAGGAAAAAGCCTGCCAGACCCAATATACATGTTTTAAATTTCATGATTAATCTCCTTTGTAATGTTGATACTTCCCCGTGCTAGTGGCAGGTCAGGTGGTGCCGGAATAAGACACAACCTGACCTTTCTCACTACTCTTTTGTTTTGAATCCCATACGATTTAGAACATCATTTTTTTCGATAAAATGATGATATAACGCAGCCCCAACATGCCCAGCCACTGCAATAACCAAGACAATCCATATATAGCCGTGAGCCGCTTTAAAGAGCTTTGCAAGTTCGATGTTTTTTTCAATCAGCGTAGGAAAATCAACGATGCCAAACAGGCTGGCCGGATAGCCAAATGCCTGTGACATCAATATGCCCGCTATAGGTTGCGCAAGCATCAAGGCATAAAGACCCCAATGCATCGCGTTGGCTAAAGCTGCTTTGGCTGGGGTTGTGCCATCTGGATGCTTTGGTGTTGTATTGATTAAGCGCCAAGCTAAACGCATTAATATCAGGGAAAGAATGATTAAACCGAATGATTTGTGCATCCCTGCGGCTTGTAATTTCTCCACGCCTTTTGGCATTGAGGCAAGAAAATTACCTGCAATGACTGAAAAGGTGAGCATCAAAAACAGTAGCCAGTGAAACCCTTTGGCAATAATACCATATTGTGATTCTGAATTTCTTATCATAATACCCTCTCTACTGGATCCCCGTTCGAATCCTGGATTTTCTTTGTCTGCAATAGCTTTTGACTTATTTCTTCCACCACTGATTCTGAATTTGTGCAGTGGTGAAACTTTTTCGTGACTGCATCTTCTGGTAATAACTTGAGAGGAGAGGGCTCGTCTCCTCCGAAATCCACGCCCCATAGCCAAGTAGTTCCAGCCTTGCCAAAATGACCGTCCAGATCACATCAGCCAGCGTATATTGCTCACCTGCCAGAAAGCTGCTTTGAGCAAGCTGCTGTTCAGCAAACGAAAGGGACTCACGAGCTCCCTTCTCAATGTCACCAACATGTTCTGGGTCAACTCGGAAAGTTTTGTTCTTCTGTGAGCGTTGTGCAGAAATCTTGTATGACGCTTCAAGATCAGGATGCTGCTTTGCCAGTTCCAGTGATTTTTCGATTCGCGCATTAAGAACCTTTTCAGATTTCTCCATCGATGGGTGACGTGCATAACTCAGGATCTGCAGATCAATGTTATCTGCTAAAGAGATAAGCTTTTCCATGAGAGCTCTTTTTTCATCTGTTGGCGGTAGTAGCGAGCTTCCTTCATCCAGAGATGCGATATGACGGATAATATCAGCCGAATTGGTAATGACTTTCGTATCCCCGTCATGATGCGAAAGGGTCGGTACAACGCCTTTCGGGTTGAGCTTGATGTACCATGGCTCCAGCTGTTCCTGAGCTTCAACAATGTCTATCTGATGATCACTCCATGTCAGACCCTTCTCTTCCAGGGCCAGGCGAACCTTCATTGAGCAGACTGATAAGGGATGGTGGTATAATGTGAATGTTTCCATGGCAACTTCTCCGGTATCTGTTTCGTATAGGGGCAACTCTATTGTTGACAATAAGATGGATAAACCACCTAATGGTGGAATCACTGTTTCCTGTGAGGGGCTAATATGGCAATCTTGACCTGGATGGAGACCTTTGCTGCGGTAGTTGAGGCTGAAAGCTTTACCCAGGCTTCTGAACACTTGGGCATATCCAAATCATTTGTTAGTAAGCAGGTATCTCAATTGGAACAGAGTTTGGGTGTGCGTTTGCTACACCGTTCGACCCGCAAACTTAGCCTGACTGATGAAGGCTCCAGCTTTTACAAACACTGTCGTCTCATCGTTAGTGAAGCCGAAAAAGCCAAGGCTGAACTTCTGGAGAGCCAGCAGAACCCTCGCGGACGCATACGCATCGCCGTGCCTCAGAGTCTGATTATATCCCGTGCTGGTGATGTTCTTCTGCAATTTCAAAAGCAATTCCCGGATATTCAACTTGAGGTGATGGCTAGCGGGGCAGCAGCAGACATGATCGACGAGGGTCTCGATCTGGCACTGCGAATTGGCCAGCTGGAGGATTCATCCCTGGTCTGTAGAAAGCTGTCTGAATGCGTATTTCAGGTGGTCGCTTCTCCACAATATATCGCTCAGCATGGAGAGCCAGAGAGCCCCGCTGAACTTACGCAACACAACTGTTTGATTTATGCCAGCTCAAAACTAAGCCAGCATTGGCCTTTCAGGCTTCCTAATGGAAAAGCGATCACGGTAAACACTCGAGGCAACCTGGCCTGCAATGATGGGCACCTGATTCTTAAAGCGGCACTGGATGGGATTGGAATTGCTTTTGCTCCGAGCATTCTGTTCCAGCATTATATTGATGAAGACAAGCTGTGTTTGCTACTTTCTGAATATAGCCTGCCACCAGTTTCAATCTCTGCCCTTTTTCCTTCGAACAGGAATCTCTCCCGTAAAGTAAAAGTTTTGATCGATTTTCTCTCAGAGCATCTATCTATATAGCACATTCACCCTGCTTTTCTCGCATGGTGTTTACTGCACTGAAGTTCAGCGTTGATTGTGTCTAAAAAAGAATGGGGCGCCGAAGCGCCCCATAAGATAACTGCCTGTCGCCGCTTAAAAAATTGGGAAGTGGGCAGAAGATGCCATAAAGAAAAGCATCGGAATCGATAACAGCGTATTGATACGCGAAGCAATCATCGCATTCTTGGCCGCAGCAAGCTTCTCTTCAGCACTTGCTTGTATAATACCGACAACCTTCTTCTGTGCTGGCCAGATGATAAACCAGACGTTGAAGCACATTACAATGCCCAGACCTGCACCAAGTCGAAGATCCCATCCGGCAGCCGCGCCACCGATCTGACCATACAGACTGAGACCGAGAATCAGCGTCACCAGTGCGCTCCAGCGGAACCACCACAGTGCATTACGCACCAGGCCACCTTCACTGAACATCTCCGCCTTGGTCTCTGCCGAGGCATTTTTCAGAAATGGCGCCTGAATAAAGTTGAAGTAGTAAAGAATACCGATCCAGGTGATGCCTGCCAGGAAATGGCCCCAGCGTGTGGTGGCAGCATACCAGTGCTCAGCAAATTTGGCACCGCCTGTCGGGCAAAGCACGACAAGTATGGCTGCCAACGCAAAACCGGCAATTATAGTTAGTCGATGATTCAGTAGAATCTTCATTGTTTTCTCTCCCTAGCCAAGTTTTTTGGCGGCAACAGTATACATCACGCTGCTTGATAATGTTATCTGTTTAGAGGCTCCCTCTGCTGTTTTCATTACAAGTGAACTTGAACAGTTTGATGCCTGGAGCAAGGCGTAGGCAGGCGTTACTCCGGTTCTGGAGAGAGAAGTGGCGGTTCACCCTGCTTTTCACGCATGGCATTGACTGCGCCAAATATCAGCGGTTTGCGGATGATCCAGCACTCCAACCTGTATTTGCCGGGATAGTTCATAATCATCAGACCGAAGAGAATGCTTAACAGCCCCTGTCCCGGAGTGAAGAGCATAATCACTCCGGCAATCAGTAGTACGGCACCGAGCAGGTTTTTCAGGATCACCAGCACCAGCTCAATGATCGGATGACGTGAGCTCTGGCTCATGCGGTGACGGCCATCATGGGTGAAGTAGTCCACCGGAATGCGGGCAACGATATAGGGCATCGCAGCCAGACTGATGACAAACATCAATACGGAACCGACCGCGACCCACCAACCCCAGGCATCAAAAAAATCGCTGATCTGTGCTATCAAAGCTTCCATGAGTCTCGTGTCCTAATGTTCCTTTTTAGAGATCGTGAATTCAGTCACGCGGTAGAATGCCGAGAAGATATCCTTGTGTGATGTGATGCTCACCTCTTTTTCATAGGCTGCCCCCATCTCATTGAGCAGCGCCTCAACATCCTCATGCCAGAAACTCTCCAGAAACGGCTCCAGCTTTGTGGTAATCCAGCGCATCGGCACAAAGCGATAGAGCCAGTGATGTTTGGGAAGTGTGCCATATTCAGTTACCAGCAAAACCCCGCCATCACGGATCACACGCATGCACTCTGCCAGCGTATTACGCCTGGCCTCAGCCGGCATCTCATGCAGCAGGAAGAAGAGCACCACGGTGGAGAAGCTGTTGCTTTTATAGCCGAGAGATTCGGCATTCATGCGTGTGGCACAAAGCTCTTGCCCCGCCTCCACCTTGCTTGCTGCCAACTCAAGCTGCACCTCTGCGACATCGGTGATATGCAGTGGTTGCGGATGCACCTGCCGGATCAGGTGAGGGGTAAGAGAGCCGTAGACACAGGTGAGCTGCAACACCCGATCAAGCGGTGCCTGTTTCAGCCGATGAAGGGTGGCGTTCATCAGTTTTTTGTACTGACCAAAGAGGATCGCATTGATGATCGGCTGGTGATCAAAGAACCAGACCGACTTCGGCCAGAGATAGGCCCACCAGTAGTAGCGCACCAGATAGGTGGGTTTGCCATCAAGGAAGTGGCGATAAAAGCTGAACATTTAGATGTTAAAAACCTCGGTCTCGAGCAGGTAATCAAAACAATCATCGATCGATTTGAGAAAAGAGGCGCTCACTATCATGGCTGGTGCAACCCTTATCAAGGTTTGCTCAATCTTAAAACGGCCTATTCCGGCAGTCGGCAGATGATATCGCGAGCTGAGATAATACCGACCAGTTTGCCATCATCATCCACCACCAGCACATTGTGACTGTCACCCTTGAGATTAATCAGCATCGCCGCCACCGCACTGGTTGGCATGCTCTGCCTGACCACAGGAAACTGGCGATCTATCACATCAATTACCCGATGCTGAGAAGAAGCCGCCAGCATTTCATACACCGAACCGATATCAGGGCCGCCGCGCATCACAGCCAGCAGATCATCGGTCGCATATTCAGGTACAGCGTGGTGAAGTACAGCGCGGGCAGTCACAATGCCGAGAGGTCTGCCACTACCATCAATGACAGGAAAATCGTGCAGAGCCGACTCCTGAAACAGTACGATTGCATCCTTTACCCTCGCATCTTCACCAAGCGTAATGAGATCGGTTGTCATAACATTCGAAGCGATCATCTCTTCCTCCACCGTCCGCATACCAGCGAAAATAGTGCTGCATACATTGCCTGCTACTGATGATAAAGCAAACAACCATTAGACTGCAACCACTACGCCTGTGCAAAACAGTGAGGGTGAGGCTGTTATCCTGTTCAGGTGAGCAATCTTATTAAGCAGTTATCCGGGAGCGATAGGCGCAGCCTGCTTCGGTAACAGTAGTGAAATCAGTGCTGCGGCCAGCACAAATCCGGCTGACCACCAGAGGCAACCGGTTAAACCGTGACTTTGATAGACCCAGCCGGAGAGCAGTGTGCCGGCCAGTCGGCCACCGGCATTGGCCATGTAGTAGAAACCGACATTCATCGAAACATGTTCACGCTCCGACCATGAGACAATCAGGTAGGAGTGCACAGCCGAGTTGATGGCAAAAGCGATGCCGAACAGGGATAAGCCTGCAATAATAACAAGCTGCAGATCCCACCCCTGACTCATTGCCAGGGCAATGGCGACTGGAACCGCAAGCAGAGCAAAGGCTGCACCGGCCACCATAGATCCATCGGGATCTCTACGGCTAAAACTGCGTAACATTGCCGGCGCAGATCCCTGCACAAAACCGTACCCGATCACCCATAGCGCAAAGAAGGCGCCCACCTCGGTAAAGCTCCAGCCCAACTCTGCATAGAGAAAAACAGGCAGCCCCACCACAAACCAGATATCCCGTGCCCCGAACAGGAAGAAGCGGGCGGCAGAGAGTCTGTTCACCTGCGGTGACTTGGAGAAGATCTGCGAGAATTTTGGTTTGGAGGCGCTCTTTCCCAGGCCACCCGGCAGTAGGGTCCAGGTGATGATCAGTGCTACAAGCAGCAGCGCGGAGAGGGCAATGAGCGCACCACGAAACTCCAGCCATGCCAGCAGCAGCGCACCAATAAAGAACCCTGCACCTTTCAGTGCATTCTTAGATCCCGTCAGAATCGCCACCCAGCGGAACAGTTTCTTCTCCGATTTATCAGGCAGAAACAGCTTCACACCCGCCTTGGCACTCATCTTATTCAGATCTTTGGCGATGCCGGAGATCGCCTGTGCCACCATCACATAGGCCACCGACAACCATGCATCGGGCACGGTTAACATCAACAGTGCTCCGATCTGCATTATCATGCCGATATTCATGCAGCGATTCAGGCCAACGCGTGCACCCAGCCAACCGCCAACGAGATTGGTGACAATGCCGAAGAACTCATAGAAGAGAAACAGCATGGCAATCTCAAGTGGCGAATAACCGAGGCCATGAAAGTAGAGCACCACCAACATGCGGATGGCACCATCGGTAATCGTGAAAGCCCAGTAACCGCCGGTGACGGTCAGATAGTGTTTAAACCCCTGATCCATCAGAGCGCTAGCGAAACCTTTTGTGCCAGTTCCATCATGCGATTCACATAACCCCACTCATTATCATACCAGACATAGAGCTTCAGCTGCGTGCCATCGATTACCATGGTGCTCGGTGCATCAATGATCGATGAGCGGGCATCATTGGTATAATCGACAGAGACCAGCGGCCGCTCCTCATAACCGAGAATACCTTTCAGCTCATTTTCCGATGCCTCACGAAACAGCGCGTTGACCTCTTCAGCAGTCACTTGCCGCTCTGTTTCAATCACCAGATCGGTCAGTGATGCATTGAGCAGCGGTACACGCACAGCCATGCCATTGAGTTTGCCTTCCAGTTCAGGGAAAATTTTGGTGATCGCTTTGGCAGAACCGGTACTGGTCGGAATCAATGACTGACCACAGGAGCGGGCCCGACGCAGATCTTTATGACCTCTGTCAACAATGGTCTGGGTATTGGTGATATCATGAATGGTGGTCATACAGCCATGTTTGATGCCGACCTTCTCATGCAGCACCTTGATCACCGGCGCCAGACAGTTGGTGGTGCAGGATGCGGCAGTGAGCAGATCATGCTGCGCAGGATCATAGAGATGGTCGTTAATGCCGTAGACGATATTCAGTGCGCCATCCACCGGTGCAGCCACAATCACCTTCTTCACACCCTGATCGAAATAGGCCTGCAGCTGCTCTGGTTTACGGAACTCGCCCGTTGCTTCAATCACAATATCACAGCCTGACCAGTCGGTTTCACCAATAGCCCGGTTACGGGTGTGAGAAATCCTCTGCCCGTCAACCAGCATGATCTCGCCATCTGCATCACAATCAAAGGGCCAGGTACCGTGCACCGAATCAAATTTTAGCAGATGCGCAGAACACTCAGCCCCACAGGCGATTTCATTCACCTGCACGATTTGAAAGCCGTCCATATCCCAACCGGCTCTCAGGCCCAGGCGCCCCATGCGTCCAAATCCGTTAATACCAACCTTTACGACCATCTTATCTCCCCTTTCTCGTTATAAAACATACGCAACTATTCAGCAGTTGTGCAAAAACAGACAAAATCGAACCGCGAATGAACACTAATGCTGCGGCTGTTCATACCAGCCCTTACTACGGTTCACGATAGATACCAGTGTTAACATCACCGGCACCTCCACCAGCACCCCGACCACTGTCGCCAGTGCCGCTCCCGACTCAAAGCCAAACAGTGCAATAGCCGTTGCCACCGCCAGTTCGAAAAAGTTTGACGCACCAATCAAGGCAGATGGTGCGGCGACACTGTGCTGCACACCGAGTTTGCGGTTTAACAGGTAGGCAAAACTAAACGTTGCATAGACTTGTATCACAATCGGCACTGCCAGAATGGCGATCACCAGCGGTTGTTTTAAAATCTCTTCGCCCTGAAACGCGAAGAGCAGGACCACGGTAAGCAGCAGCGCGGCCATAGAGAGTGGGTCCAGGCGCTGCAACACAACATCCAACGCATCCCGCTTTAGCAGCTGCTCTCTCCAAAAATATGCCACCGTCACCGGCACGACAATGTAGAGAAAAACCGAGAGCAGCAGGGTGTCCCAGGGAACGGTTACAGAGGCAAAACCAAGCAGCAGGGCAACAATGGGGGCAAAGGCAAAGACCATCACCAGATCATTAAGTGCCACTTGCGAAAGTGTGAACTGGGCATCGCCATGGGTCAGTTTTGACCAGACAAAGACCATCGCCGTGCATGGCGCTGCGGCTAAAATCACTAACCCCGCGAAGTAACCGTCCAACATCTCTGCATCAAGAAAAGAGACAAACAGGTGATAAATCGTGATATAACCCAGCAGGGCCATGAAAAACGGTTTGAACAACCAGTTAACACCAAGGGTGACAGCAATACCGCGCCGGTGATGCCAAACCTCATGCAGGGATGCGTAATCGATCTTGAGCAACATCGGCAGGATCATCGCCCAGATCAGAATCGCTACCGGCAGATTGATATGGGCAATTTCCAAACCACCCAGCGCCTGGAAGGCACCCGGGAAAAAGGCTCCCAGAACAACTCCGGCAACAATAGCGAGAAATACCCAGAGCGTTAGATAACGCGCAAACAGACCTATCGGTTTTGAATCAGACATCATCACTCCTGAACAGGAGCATTATATCCGCTTATGCGGATATGTAAAACAGAGAGGAGTAAAAGGAGGCGGTATTCAGATTATCCTTAACACTCAACAGCCTCTGGATCGCTGCAGTCGCTGCACATCCTGTTGTACATCCGTCTGCTCAAGATGCTGCAGCAGAGCTGTGAGTTCAACAGGTGTCTGTTCTGCAAGCTGGTAATACATCCACTTACCATCTCGACGTCTGCTCACCAGCCCGGCATGACGCAAGACGCCCAGATGACGGGATATCGTACTCTGAGGCAGATCAAGTGCATCGGTAAGATGGCAAACACACTGCTCTCCGGAAGCCGAAAGCAACGCAAACAGACGCAAGCGAACAGGTTCACCCAGTGCTTTAAAGATCTCGGCCAGATTCAACATTCAGAGCGCCAGCATTGATATGTTAATGATAATAGAGGGTTAGCTTTGGCTATCTTCAAGCAGATCATGCGCAACAACGACCAGTACTGAACAGGGAGCATGCGCCACAACCCGTTCTGAGGTGGAGCCCTTGATCATATGTTCGATCAACCCTTTTTCATGGTGGCGACCGATAACAATCAGATCAGCAGGCAGTGCTTTGGCGAAGCTGCAGATATATCGGGAGGGGTCTCCACCCGCCTCTTTGATATGCGTTATCACATCAAAATCAAACTGCTTCATCACCTCATTCAGACGATGTTCAGCCCCCTCATGCGCGGCATCATCCACCTTATGAACAGGCGGCACAGAGACCATATCTGTCTCAAAGAAGAGGGAGGACTCCAGCACATGCAACAGGTGAACCTCGGCATCAAATTTCTTGGCCATCACGCCGGCACGCCTGATTGACTCAGTGGCCTGTTCTGAAAAATCGAATGGAACCAGAATCTTGTTATGCGTGATCATCTTCTCTCCCCTGTAGATCGGCAGCCTGTAGAAGTAGAACAAGCCAACAATGGACTCAAACTAGCAGGGAAAAACCGGCTTTGCCAGCCGGTTTCCGATGCTTGGGTCTGCTCTATTTGCCTACCAGTGCGCTCATGCGCAGACGCAGCGCATTGAGTTTGATAAAGCCGCCCGCATCTTTCTGATCATAAGCGCCCTGATCATCTTCAAAGGTGCAGAGGCGCTCATCAAACATCGACTGCTCGGAACGACGGCCGACAACAATGACATTACCCTTGTAGAGTTTCAGCTGCACATCACCGTTGACATAGATCTGCGTATAATCGATCGCCTGCTGCAGCATCTCACGTTCAGCTGCGAACCAGTAGCCATTATAAACCATCTTGGCATAACGCGGCATCAGCTCATCTTTCAGATGTGCCGCTTCACGATCCAGGGTCAGCGACTCAATAGCACGATGCGCCTTGAGCATAATGGTGCCACCCGGTGTCTCGTAGCAGCCACGTGATTTCATGCCAACGTAACGATTTTCAACAATATCAATACGGCCAATACCGTGTTTGCCACCCAGGCGGTTAAGCTCGGTCAATACCTGTGCAGGGGTCATGGCCACACCATTGATCGCCACGATATCGCCACTCTGATATTTCAGCTCAATATATTCAGGAACATCCGGTGCCGCCTCGGGAGAGACACTCCAGCGCCACATCTCTTCTGATGGCTCAGCCCATGGATCTTCAAGATCATAACCCTCATAGGAGATGTGCAGCAGGTTGGCATCCATGGAGTATGGCGACTTGGAACCTTCACGCTTGCGCTCAACCGGAATACCGTGTTTCTCGGCATAGTTGAGCATATCTTCGCGGGATACCAGATCCCATTCACGCCACGGTGCAATCACCTTCACATCGGGTTTCAGAGCATAAAAGCCGAACTCGAAACGCACCTGATCGTTACCTTTACCTGTTGCGCCATGCGATACCGCATCAGCACCTTCAGCATTGGCAATCTCAATCATACGCTTGGAGATCAGCGGACGTGCAATGGAGGTTCCGAGTAGATACTCACCCTCATAGATGGCATTGGCACGAAACATCGGATAGACAAAATCGCGCACAAACTCTTCACGCATGTCCTCGATATAGATCGATTTCACACCACCGGCAACAGCCTTGGCGCGTGCGTCTTCAACCTCATCACCCTGACCGAGATCGGCCGTAAAGGTGACCACCTCACAGTCGTAGGTGTCCTCCAGCCATTTCAGGATAATAGAGGTATCCAGACCTCCAGAGTAGGCAAGTACAGCCTTCTTTACATCGGAATGCGCCATGATTGAGCCCTCAACATAGTTGGAATAAATTTCTTTCTTTAATGCGGCTGCGCAGACTACACGCGCCGCCAGTAACACGCCATCAGGTGCGTGAAATCACTGCTGACCTCGTAGTAGAAAATCGAGCAGCCCCTTCTGCGCATGCAGGCGATTCTCAGCTTCAGCCCAAACCACCGACTGTGGTCCATCAATCACCGAAGCTGTCACCTCTTCGCCACGATGAGCCGGCAGACAGTGCATAAACAGTGCATCAGGATTGGCATGCGCCATAACGCGATCATTGACCTGATAACCGGCAAAATCCACTTCACGCTCAGCCTGCTCCTGCTCCTGCCCCATTGATGCCCAGACATCGGTAGTCACCAGATCAGCACCATCGACTGCCGCAACCGGATCATCGATCAGAGATACATCTGCACCGAGTGCGCAGGCTGCAGCAAGCAGCTTGGCATCGGGCCGATAACCCTCAGGGCTGGCAATTCTCAAGCTGTAACCGAAAGAGACCGCACCATTGATCCATGAGTGGGCCATATTGTTGCCATCGCCAACCCAGGTCACCGTTTTGCCCTCGATCGAACCACGATGCTCCTCATAGGTGAAAACATCGGCAAGAATCTGGCATGGATGGGTGAGATCAGTCAGGCCATTGATCACCGGCACTGCGGAGTATTCGGAAAAGTTCTGCACAATATCATGGCCAAAGGTACGAATCATGACGCAATCCACCATGCTGGAGAGCACACGTGCAGAATCTTCAATGGGTTCGCCACGACCTAACTGCGTGGTGCCGGAGTGCAGGAACAGCGCATGACCACCCAGCTGGAACATGCCGGTCTCAAAGGAGACCCGTGTGCGGGTACTCGCCTTATCGAAAATCATGCCCAGTGTTTTGCCCTCCAGAGAGCGGGTTGCTTTGCCCTCTTTGAGTTTGCGCTTGATCTTGGCCGCTCGCTTGAGAATATAACGGGCCTCTTCAGATGAAACGTCCAGCAGTGTCAGAAAATGTCTCATTGCGTCCTCTCCATAACGGAGGCCAGCGTAACCAGAGCCTCATCCACTTCCGCTTCACTCACATTCAGCGGTGGCAGCAACCGTAACACGTTGGGGCCTGCAGAGAGAACCAGCAGCCCGGACTCCCGTGCTTCTGCAATCAATGGCCCGGCCTCAATACTCAGCTCCGCACCGATCAACAACCCCTGTCCCCGCACCTCTTTGATCACAGGGAAACGGGCCTGCATGGCTTTTAATCCCTGCATCAGCTGCGCACCACGCGCTTTTACATTCTCCAGCAGCGATTCATTTTCGATCACCTCCAGAACCGTCAGTGCTGCCGTGCAGGAGAGCGGGTTACCACCAAAGGTAGAGCCGTGGGTGCCCGGCCCAAATGAAGCAGCCACCGCATCAGTCGCCAGCATGGCACCAATCGGAACACCGCCGCCAAGCCCTTTGGCCAGGGTAAGAATATCGGGTTTAACGCCAGCCTGTTCAAAAGCGAACATCGTGCCGCAACGACCAATACCGGTCTGCACCTCATCGAGCATCAGCAGCATACCGTGCTCATCACACAGTTTACGTACACCCTGCAGATAAGCGGCGTTGGCAATGTTCACACCACCCTCGCCCTGCAGCGGTTCGAGCAGAATCGCCGCACTCTGCCGACTGATCACGGCTTTGAGTGCATCCAGGTCATTCAACGGCACATGAATAAAACCCGGTGGCAGCGGATCAAATCCGACCTTCACCTTATCCTGACCCGTTGCCGTCAGGGTGGAGAGCAGCCGCCCGTGAAATGATTGGGTTGCAGTAATCACCGTGCGCCGGGCAGAACCCTGATCATAGAAATATTTACGGGCCAGCTTGATCGCCGCCTCATTCGCCTCAGCACCGGAGTTACAGAAAAAGGCTGCATCCAATCCTGAATCAGCGCACAACTTTTCTGCCAACTGCTGCTGTTTGGGAATGTTAAACAGATTGGAGCAGTGCAGCAGCGTTGCTGCCTGCGTGCTCAGCGCCTGCGTCATTTTCGGATGGGCATGGCCCAGCGTATCCACAGCAATACCGGAGATAAAATCGAGATAACAGTTGTCAGCATCGTCCCAGACGCGTGAGCCCTGGCCACGAACCAGAGTCAGTGGAAAACGGGCATAGGTGTTCATCAGTGCATTCATGGGCAGCAGTTTAGGGCAGAAGCACTCTATTCGCATCTTTTTCTGTCAAAAAAGCACATAACAACGGCTCTTTCAGGCTTTTTCTTCAAGTCCTTCCACACGGCAATGATGGAATCAACCTGCTTTCCGGTTAGGATGGCGCCATGAACAGCAGCAACCCATCACCTCGCACCCGTATCAAAGTATGCGGCATCACCCGCCTTGAGGATGCACTGGCTGCATCAGCCCTCGGCGTTGATGCGATCGGGTTTGTCTTTTATCAGAAATCACCCCGTTATATTGAACCGGCCAAAGCCGCCGCCATTATCCGCCAGCTGCCGCCTTTTGTTTCTGCTGTTGGCCTGTTCGTCAATCCGACGCAGGAGTTCATTGCCGAGGTGCTGCAGAGTGTGCCACTTGGTGTGATTCAGCTACACGGTGATGAGACGCCAGAGTTCTGCCAGGCCCAGCGGAGAAGGGTTCTCAAAGCACTCCCTGTCTCCTGCCCTGAGGATCTGAAACGTGCGGCGGCTTACAACTGCCCGCTGCTGCTTGATGCCAAAGCCCCTGCCGGTGTCTACGGCGGTACCGGCCAATCGTTTGACTGGTCACTGCTGGATGGTTTTGAGCACCCGTTCCCGTTAACCCTTGCCGGCGGCCTGAATGTGGACAATGTCGCTGATGCACTTGCTGTTCGCCAATGGTTTGCACTGGATGTATCCTCCGGCGTCGAGATCTCGCCCGGCATGAAAGATGCCGAAAAAATGCGCGCCTTCGTCGCAGCCATTAACAACCACTAAGCCAAGGAGAGCCTGTGAGCCTGTCAGATCAGAAACCGGATCTAACCTCGATCTATAATCTGGAAATCAAACATGCACCCGATGCCGGCGGCCACTTTGGCCGTTTTGGTGGTCGTTTTGCCGCTGAAACCCTGATGCAGCCGCTGCAGGAGATTGAAGATGCCTTTTTTGAGGCGTGGGCCGATCCCGCTTTTCATGAAGAGCGCCTTGATCTGCTGAAAAACTATGTGGGTCGCAGCACACCGCTGTATCACGCCAAACACCTCTCCAAAGAGGTCGGCGGCGCCCAGATCTACCTTAAACGTGAAGATCTCAACCACACCGGTGCTCATAAAGTGAACAACACCATCGGACAGGCACTACTGGCTCGCCGCATGGGCAAAAAGAAGGTGATTGCTGAAACAGGTGCCGGTCAGCACGGTGTGGCAACCGCCACAGTAGCGGCGATGTTCAATATGGAGTGCCACATCTACATGGGCCGTGAAGATATCCGTCGTCAGGCCCCCAACGTATTCCGCATGAAGCTGCTCGGTGCCAATGTGGTGCCGGTTGATTCCGGTACAGCCACACTCAAAGATGCTGTGAATGAGGCGCTACGCGTATGGGTCGCCAGCTGTGAAGATACCTATTACATCTTCGGCACAGCCGCTGGCCCGCACCCCTTCCCGCTGATGGTGCGCCAGTTCCATGTTGTGATTGGTCAGGAGGCGCGTGCCCAGTGCATCGATCAGACCGGACGTCTGCCCGATGTTGCCGTGGCCTGTGTTGGCGGCGGCTCCAATGCTATTGGTCTCCTGCACCCCTTTTACGATGATGCAGATGTAAAGCTGGTTGCTGTTGAAGCAGGTGGCCACGGTCTGGATGGTGATGAGCATGCGGCCTCACTGGCTGCAGGCAAACCGGGCATTATCCACGGCAGCCTCAGTTATCTGCTTGAAGATGAGGAGGGACAGGTCAAAGGCACCCACAGCATCTCTGCAGGGCTTGATTATCCCGGTGTTGGCCCTGAACTTGCCAACATGCTGGAGGCGGGTCGTCTCGATCTTGATACAGCTACCGACACACAGGCACTGGATGCCTTCAAATTGCTGACCCGCTGCGAAGGCATTATCCCTGCCCTGGAGTCCAGCCATGCGCTGGCATCGGGCATGCGTATTGCAGCTGAGATGAATCCTGATCAGACTGTATTGATCAACCTCTCCGGTCGCGGCGATAAGGATATGGGCACCGTCTTTGAGCTGCTTGGTGATGAGATTGAAGGGGGATGGAAATGAGCGGCTCCCGACTAAGCGAGGTTTTCAAGCGCTGCAAAACTGAGGGCCGCGCTGCCCTTATCGGCTATCTGACCGCCGGTGACCCGGATGTGGAAACCAGCCACAAACTTTTAGCCACACTGGCCAGCCACGTTGACATTATTGAGGTCGGTATGCCCTTCTCCGACCCGATGGCCGACGGACCGGTGATTCAGGCGGCCAGTGAGCGCGCCCTGGAGTCCGGCACAAAAATTGCCGATGTTTTCGCCATCACGGCTGAGTTGCGCCGTGCCAACCCCGAGCTGGGTATTGTGCTGATGGGTTATGCCAATATCGCCTACGCCATGGGTTTTGAAATATTTGCCGAGCGAGCAAAAAATGCGGGTGCCGACGGTGTCCTGCTTGTCGACATTCCACCTGAAGAGGGGGAGATCTGCGATACGATCTTCGCCAGCCACGGGCTGGATCGCATACTGCTACTCTCACCCACCTCAACCGATGAACGCATCCGGCTTGCCAACGACAAAGGCAGAGGTTTTATCTATTACGTTTCACTGACTGGTATTACAGGTGCAGAGATGGGTGCGATGGATGGTATCCGTGAAAAGACCCGGCATATTCAATCGATGACCGATAAACCGGTATGCGTAGGTTTCGGTGTTAAAACGCCTGAGCAGGTGGCGCAGGTTGGCGCATTTGCCGATGGCGTGGTGGTTGGCAGCCATTTCGTATCCCAAATCACATCCCATTCTAATCCCGACGCTATCGTTAATGCGCTGGACAAGTCCGCTTTGGCCATGCAAAAGGCTATTTGTAAAGGATAAGGTGACATATTGAGAATTAAGATTCTTGGCTGTTACGGTGGCCAGCTGGTTGGCTTCCGTCTGACATCGTTTCTGGTAAACGATTCGATTCTGCTGGATGCAGGCTCGCCAACCGAAACACTGTCGCTGGAAGAGCAGCATGGTATTCGCCATATCTGCCTCTCTCATACGCATCTTGATCATATCAAGGATATCGCCTTTCTCGCCGACAACCGTTCGCTCAAGCGCCTTGGTGGCAATAAGGCAAACCGCACGATCAATGTGCACAGTCTTGCCCCGAATCACGAAACGCTATGCTCTGATTTTTTAAACGATCATATCTGGCCCGATTTCACCGCGATTCCATCCAGAGAGGATGCAATCATCAAACTCCACAACATCGAGCCTGAAGTCCCCTTTGAAATTGATGGTGTTCGTATCACCCCCATCGCAGTGAATCATCCTGTACCCTGCACCGGCTTTCTGATCGATTTTGAGGGAAAACAGCTGATCTATAGTGCCGACACCGGTAGCACTGACCGCATCTGGGAGATTGCTAATGCCCAGCCAAACCTCAAAGCTGTGATTTTGGACTGTTCATTTCCCAATGCTTACCAGAAACTTGCAGATATCAGTGGTCACCAGACACCCCAGGGCATTAAACTTGAACTGCAAAAGTTCGATGCAGTTGGTAGGGTTCCGATCTATCTGTATCATATGAAGCCGGAAACGCTGAATGTGATCGCTGCAGAGGTGGAGGAGTTAAACATCCCCCATCTGCGCATGTTGACGCAAGTTGATGAATTTCTCTTCTAAGGAAGGTTGAGGTCACCACTATGAGTTGGTTTACACGCCTGATTGAAACACCAAAAAACATTCTCAAGTCGAGCGCCAGTGACGCGGGTTCGCCCGAAGGGCTGTGGGTAAAATGCCCGAGCTGTTCTGAGGCGATCTATAATAAAGAGCTGGCGCGCAACGGCATGGTCTGCTCCAAATGCAACCATCATCTGCGCATGTCTGCCCAGCAGCGCGCTGATCTTCTCTTTGATGCCGATACCGTTGAGCAGTTGGACACCGAGCTGCGCTCTGAGGATCCGCTCAACTTCAAGGATAAAAAGAAGTACAAAGACCGCACCCGCGATGCCAACAAAAAGGCTGGCCCGGAAGATGCGATTCGCAACTATATCGGTGATATTCAGGGACGTACTGTTTCCGCCTCCATTTTCGAATTCTCCTATATGGGCGGCAGCATGGGCTCGGTGGCCGGTGAGAAGATTGTGCGCGGCATGGAACATGCGCTGGAGCGTGGCTGCCCCTATATTCTGATCGCCGCATCCGGTGGCGCACGTATGCAGGAGGGGGTGCTCTCACTCATGCAGATGGCCAAAACCTCATCCACCGTTAATCGACTGAACGAAGCCAAACTGCCATTTGTCTGCCTGCTCACCGATCCGACCATGGGTGGTGTATCAGCATCCCACGCCTGGCTGGGTGATATCATTATTGCTGAACCGGGTGCACTGATCGGTTTTGCCGGTCCACGCGTGATTCAGGAGACTGTAGGTCAGAAGCTGCCTGAAGGGTTCCAGCGTTCAGAGTTCCTGCTTGAGCACGGCCTGATCGATGCGGTTGTCGACAGAGCTGATCTGCGCGACTACCTGAGCACTGCCTTCAACCATTTGACCGACCGCTCCTTCCGCCAAAGCGCCTGATCTATTTGCGTGAGCGTTAAGCCACAGAGCATTGAGCAGTGGCTGGCGGAGTTGGGCGCTCCCTCTGCGGATCGCGACTACAAACCGGGCCATGAACGACTACTCTCTCTGCTCTCACAGCTGCAACTGCATCGTCCGAAGCTGCGTATTCGCGTTGCCGGCACCAACGGTAAAGGCTCCACCTCATGCATGCTGGCCGCAGCTCTGCAAACGTGTGGGCTGAAGGTTGGTCTCTACAGCTCGCCACATATTCTTGAATTCAACGAGCGCATCCGCATCAACGGCAAGCCTGTCGCCAACAGCCTCATTGAGAAGAGCCTGAACCACCTGATGCCACATGCGCTTAGCATCGGCACCTCCTACTTTGAAACGGCTACAGCTGTGGCGCTCGATCTCTTCTCCCAGGCGGCTGTCGATGTTGAAATCCTTGAGGCCGGTGTTGGAGCACGGCTGGATGCCACGACAGCCGTGCCTGCTGATATGGCACTGATCACCCCGATCGGACTGGATCATCAGAACTGGTTAGGTGATACGCTGCCACAGATCAGCGGCGAGAAGGCCTATGCCATGCTTGGCTGCGACTTCTCGCTCTCCGCACCGCAACTGGCCGAGGTGAGAAGCGGGCTCACAGCATTTAACCCTGTGCTTAAGTTTATTGAGCCCTGCGACTGGCCACAGCTTGCTGCGCCGGGAGCGCATCAAAGAATCAATGCATCGCTGGCCTACAACGCCATCACAACACTGACTAAAGAGAAACGGATAACGTGTGACCTGACAGCTGCCAGAGAGGCGATCAACCGCTGTCTGATTCCGGGAAGATTGCAGAAGGTGAAGATTGGCAGCGCCAGCATCTGGCTCGATGCGGCACACAACCGCCATGCCATTGAAGCGCTCCTGCCATCACTGCCACAGCTTGCCGATCCTCTGGATGCCATTCTCGTTTTCACCCGCGAGGATCGTTCACTCGATGATTGCCTGCCGCTATTGGCTCCCTTTGCCAGCACCGTGGTAAGTCGATCAGAACGCGTAGATGCCACATCGGCCCTGCAGGAGCAGCTGGCTCTCCATCCACAGGGAACCTTTCTGGTGCTAGGCTCATTCATTACCGTTGCCGAGATTCTTCGCAATCTGCACCGAGGCTAAAACCTGCTGCATTGAGGCCTGCTTACCTCTCATCTATTACAAAGGCTCCGCTTCTGATATTATACTCGGCTGGGGAGAGGTGGCATGAATATATTCATCGTGGATGACAACCCACACATCAACGAACTGCTCGCTTTTCTGCTCACTGATATCGGCTATCAGGTACACGCCTTCGAACACCCCGAACACGCTCTCTCACATATGCGAGAGCAAGAGCTCAAACCGCATATACTGATTACTGATTATAATATGCCCGGCATGAACGGTTATGAGCTGCACCAGCTGACCATTGCGCATGCACCAGATGTTCATACGATTGTGATTTCAGGACGTCCGATCGACAGCGAGATCGGTGGCCTTCATTTCATGCAGAAGCCGTTCAATCCCGAACGCATCATCGAACTGGTGGCAACCTTCAAGCCCGCCTGAGTTCGGAAAATTTAATCGACAGTAAAGCCTTTTGAGCCACGGCGCATACCCAATGGGCCGGTACGGGTCGTTTCAATAATACCGAAGAGCTCCAACTCCATGAGAATTTTGTCCAGCAGATCAACTGTATTGGTGAACTCAAGAATCATATGACTGTCAATGTGATCATCGACCACCTTGGCATCATATTTCTCAGCAAATTCCAGTACGGCATCGCAAGTGTCCGGCCCGACCTTCACCTTCACCATCAGCATACCACGCTCCAGATGCACCGCGTGTGAGATATCTTCAACCTTGATTACAGGAACCAGCTTGTTCAGCTGTTTCTTAATCTGTTCAATAACACGCTCATCACCAATGGTTACCAGTGTCATGCGGCTGACCGTTCTATCTTTCAACGGCGCCACATTCAGCGTCTCGATATTGTAACCGCGCGCCGAGAATAGCCCTGCCACACGGGTCAGAACACCAAATTCGTTTTCAACCAGAACCGTAATTGTATGTCTCATGATAGCACCATCTCGTTCAAGGCTGCTCCGGCCGGAACCATCGGGAATACATTCTCCTCTTTGGATACCGCAACATCGACAATGACAAATTGATCATTCTCAGCCAATGCTCTGTCCAGTGCCGCATCAAGCTCTTCGATCCTGTCGACGCGAATACCCGTACCGCCATAAGCCTCTGCCAGTTTGACAAAGTTGGGCAGCGAATCGAAGTAGGATTGTGAGTAGCGGGACTCGTAGAACATCTCCTGCCACTGACGCACCATGCCCATATAGCCGTTATTGAGAATAATCACGACAACCGGCAGGTTGTACTGGAAAGCCATGGAGAACTCCTGACTACACATCTGAATCGATGAGTCGCCGGTAAAGAGCACCACCTTCTCATCCGGCATGGCGACCTGCGCACCAATGGCCGCGGGCAGTCCATATCCCATCGTGCCCAGACCACCGGAGGTGAGCCAGCGGTGCGGACGATTAAAGCCGTAGTGCTGGGCAGCCCACATCTGATGCTGTCCCACATCCGTTGCTACGATAGCACTGCCATCAGTCTTCTCATGTACCCGGCGAATCACGGTCTGTGGTTTGATCGCGCCCTCGTCAGGCTGATCAAAACCGAGTGAATCCTTAGCCCGCCACTCATCAATCTGCTGCCACCAGAGATCCAGCGCTTCACTGTCAGGCTTGCCATCTTTGCGGGCGATCTCTTCCAGCAGCTGCTTAAGAACTACGCCCACGTCACCCACAATCGGCAGGTGAGCATGAATATTCTTCGAGATTGAGGATGGGTCGACATCAATATGAATCACCTTGGCATCCGGTGCAAAGGCATCCAGACGTCCGGTTACGCGATCATCAAAGCGGGCGCCAATGGCAACCAGCAGGTCACAATGTGAAACCGCCATGTTCGCTTCATAGGTACCGTGCATGCCCAGCATGCCGACAAAATGTTTGTCATCGTGCGGAACGCCACCCAAACCCATCAGGGTATTGGTAACCGGTGCATTCAAAGCGTGCGAAAGTTCACGCAGCAGTGATGCGCTACCGATCGAATTCATAATGCCGCCACCGCTATAGAGTACAGGACGTTTGGCAGTCAGCATCGATCTGACCGCTTTTTTGATCTGACCCGGATGGCCGGTGGTGACCGGCTGGTAGGAGCGCATATTGACCTCTTCAGGCCATACGAATTCGCAAACATCAATACTGATATCCTTAGGAATATCGACCAGTACAGGGCCGGGACGACCGGTTGTGGCAATGTGGAAAGCCTGACGAATAATCAGCGCCAGATCCTCAACACGTTTAACCAGGAAATTATGTTTGGTGGCCGAGCGGGTAATACCGACAACATCGGCCTCCTGAAAGGCATCATTACCGATCAGTGCGGAGGGCACCTGTCCTGAGAAGCAGACAGTTGGAATGGAATCGGCAAGGGAGTCAGCAAGGCCGGTAACCGCGTTGGTTGCGCCCGGGCCACTGGTCACCAGTGCCACACCACATTTGCCCGATACGCGCGCATAACCGTTGGCCGCATGCAGGGCACCCTGCTCATGACGCACAAGATAGTGTTTGAAATGGCTCTGCTGGAAGATCGCATCATAAATCTGCAGCACCGAACCGCCGGGATAGCCAAAGATGGTATCCACACCCTCACGTTTGAGGCATTCAACAAAGATTTCAGCACCGCTCAGTTTCATGGTTATTTCACCGCTCTTAGTAGGAAAAAATAGAAACCGGAAAACTGCACCTGCCTTGCCTGAGGGTCAAGGAATCACAATGGATAAACCTTGTTAAAAACAGGGGAATTGGAGGCTTTTAGAACAACAGGGCTGAAGTCACAGCATTGAACAAAACTAATGAAGTTTCAGATCCATCAGCAGCGCATCCTCTGAGAAACCGCTGGCATCAGCCGCATAATAATTTTTTCTGCAACCACGCTCTTGAAAGCCCAGCTTGGCATAGAGGGCTATCGCCGCGAGGTTGGAGCGCCGCACCTCCAGCAGGACAACAGCAACGCCTGAACTGGAGTCGATGAGGAATCGGGAGATCGCTTCAGCCACTCCCTGACGAAGAAACGATTTGGCTACGGCAATCTGCATGATCTGTGTCTCATCGAGGATAGTCATACTCAGCAGATAACCGGCCAGCTCACCATCAGCTTCGCAGATGATCAGCTCATAACCCGATTCAAGGGCTGAGTAGAGCGATTGCAGCGACCAGCAGGAGTCAAAAGCCTGCCGGTTAAGATTGTAGACGGCAGCAAGATCTTCCATGCCGCCGCTACGAATCGAGAATCGATCAGGCAGCTTCAGGCAGATCCACCTGCTCTTTCCAGCCACAACCTTCACTCACACAGACATGTTCGGTGCCGCGACGTTTGGTTTTCTTTACCGTCACATAGGGCGCATTGCATTGCGGGCAAGGCTTATCAATCGGCTCGTTCCACAACGCATTTGTACATTTCGGGTAGCACGAGCAGGAGTAGAATATTTTCCCGCGCCTGGATTTCTTTTCCAGGAAAGTACCCTTGCCACAAGTCGGGCATGGGATACCCGTATCAACAGGTTTCTCCAATGGCTGAATGTTTTTACAGGCAGGATAAGCTGAACAGCCGAGGAATTTCCCGTAGCGGCCTGCCTTGATCGCCATCAACTCACCGCACTTGTCACATTTCTGGTCGGACAGTTCAGGTTCGGCCTGTTCTGCTGTACCATTCAGCGGCTTGGCCACTTTGCACTCCGGATAACCGGTGCAGGCCAGGAATTTACCATATTTACCCAATTTAATGGCCATCGGCTTGCCGCATTCAGGGCACACTTCATCGGACTCTTCTGATGGGCGCTCAGCAGTAGCCGCCAGATCGACAGCCTCCTTGAACGGCCCCCAGAACTCACGCAATACAGGCTTCCAGCCTGTCTCACCACGCGCTACAGCATCAAGCTTATCTTCAACTGAAGCTGTAAATTTCGGATCAACAATTGCACCAAATGAAGCGACGAGGAATTTATTAACCCAGTCGCCGGTATCGGTTGGCACAAACCGCTTTTTCTCCATATCCACGTATTCTCGTGCACGCAGCACATTCAAAATAGAGGCATAGGTAGAGGGGCGACCAATACCGTTGGCTTCCAGCTCTTTGACCAGTGTCGCTTCGGAAAAACGAGGTTTAGGCTCGGTGAAGTGCTGCTTGGCATTGGCATCTTTGATGGCAATGGCATCGCCCACTGCTAACACTGGCAGCAAACGATCATTATCATCCTTGCCCGGCTCATCAGTACCTTCAATATAGAGTTTACGGAAACCCGGGAAAGCCAGAGTAGAACCGGTAGCTCTGAGCAACAGATCCCCTGAATCAATATCAGCGCGCACCTGATCCAGCAGGGCAGGAGCCATCTGGGAGGCCAGAGCACGTTTCCAGATCAGGCTGTATAATTTCAGTGCATCAGCATCAAGCACTGTTTTCATTGCTGCAGGCGTTCGTAAAATTGAAGAGGGACGAATCGCCTCATGCGCTTCCTGTGCATTTTTGCTCTTGGTTTTAAAACGGCGCGCTTTTTCAGGCAGATATTCGGAACCGTAATCGCTACTGATATGGGAACGCATTTCGGCAATGGCATCTTCAGAGAGTGTTACCGAATCGGTACGCATATAGGTGATCAGACCGACCGGTTCACCATCAACTTCAATACCTTCATACAGCTTCTGGGCTACCTGCATGGTCTTTCTGGCTGTAAATCCCAGCTTGCGAGAGGCATCCATCTGCAACGTGGTTGTAATAAATGGAGGCGACGGCTGTTGTCTGGCCTGTTTCTTCTGTACATCGCTGACCTTAAATGAAGCTTTCGCCACACGCCGTGCCATGACTTTGGCGTTAACTCCATCGGTAATGGCGAATTTACTCAGCGTCTTGCCATCGACCGCATGCAGTTGCGCCTGAAATGGATCGTTGCCAATGCTGCACTCATTATCAATCGTCCAGAACTCTTTGGGTTTGAAATCTCTGATCAGCTGTTCGCGTTCACAGATCAGTCGCAGCGCTACAGACTGCACGCGTCCTGCCGAGAGCCCACTGCGAATTTTGCGCCACAGTAAAGGGGAGAGGGTGAAACCCACCAGATAATCCAGTGCACTACGCGCCTGCTGCGCATCCACCATTTTCATGTCCACTTCAGACGGATTTTCGACGGCTTCAGTAATGGCTTTCTTGGTAATCTCGTTAAAGGTAATCCGTTGAACGGTTTTATCCTTGAGCAGGCCACGATCACGCATCACCTCGGCCACATGCCATGCAATAGCCTCACCCTCTCTATCCAAATCGCTTGCGAGAATAAGTGTGTCGGCTCTCTTCAGAGCTTTGCCAATATCATCCAAACGCTTCTTTTTATCATCAATAATCTGATACGTGATAGCGAAATCGTTATCGGGATCAACAGAACCATCTTTCTTCGGAAACGCACGAACATGACCATAGGAGGCCAGAACTTTATATCCCTTACCGAGATATTTTTCGATCGTTTTCGCTTTGGCGGGAGACTCCACCACGACAACTGCACTCATGTTTATTGTTACTCCGCGCTTAACTGATAACGGCTGCCAGGCAGGCGTTCAATGACGCCCTGCAGCTCAAGGCCGAGCAAGATGGGGGAAAGCTCGGGCAGGGTCAACCCGCAAGTTTCTGTGAGTTCATCCAGATGCAGGCTTTCACGCCTTAATATTTCCACTATTTTCGCCTCATTTTCACTGCCCGGCTGAAACTGTTTTAGCTTCGAGTTCGCCTTGGATCGGCCACCCTGCCAGCCCAGCTGCTGCATCACCGATAGCGGATCATGGGCCAGCCCTGCCCCATCCTGTATCAGTTGATGGCAGCCTGCATGACTGCTTGATAACACCGACCCCGGCACCGCCAATACCTCACGCCCATAGTTGGCTGCGCACCTGGCTGTGATCAGCGAACCCGAACGCAGATCCGCCTCGATCACCAGCGTAGCCTGCGCAAGCGCGGCGATAATACGATTGCGGCGCGGAAACTGTTCCGGTCTTGCCGACTGATCCGGCAGATATTCAGAGATGACACAGCCCTCTCTACAGATCGCCTCCACCTGAGCCTGCTGCGTCTCATTCACGGCGGAGAGTCCGCAACCCAGTACGGCAATCGTAGGAGAGAGCCCATCAAGGCTGCCGCCATGCACTGCAGCATCGATGCCATAAGCCATGCCACTGATGGTGGTGATGCCATGATCAGAGAAGTTACTGCTCCAGCGCCGCGCAATCAGGCTGCCTTCACGACTTGCCCTGCGCGCGCCAACCACCGCCAGCATCTTTTCACTATTGAGACTCTTCACGTCGCCTTTCACAAACAGGATCAGCGGTGCATCATCAATACCGATCAAGGCTTTGGGCCAGAACTCATCATCCGGGCAGATCACTCTGATCTGATCAGCTTCACACTGGTTCATAACAGGGGTTATTGAATCAGCAGAACTGGCCTGTAAGCTCTTTAGCAGCGCAGGGCCAACACCATCAATCTCTGACCAGCTTTCAATCCCGCCGCGCCACAGCGCCTCAACACCTCCGACTGATTCGACAAGCCGGTGCCCCAACATAGGGCCAGCACCACGCACCAGCGACAGGCGCAGCCATAGCTCTGCCTGTTCAGTGGGAGTTACATACACTGTTGAAGAGGTGTTATTGCTGGCCGCTGCTCAGGACGGCGTCGCCAATGTGAGTCGGTGCAGTGGAGTTGGTAATCAGGGCAAGCGAAGCCCTCTCCTGTGGCACCAGCACAATCAGATCACCCACCTTCTCTTTGGGCAGCACTACAGCCTCGCCACCTACTGCATCTTCGACGCTGCGACCACTCTGGTAGATCGACAGAACCGTACCCGCCTTGATGCCATCGTTGATACCGAGGCTGATGCCAAGCACCTGATGCTGGCCTGCTTCGCGCCCGTCATCACGGATATACATCACCGAACCGCTAAGTGCCCTTTCTGCAGCCTGTGGCCGGATTTTGAGATCAGGATCGCGAGCAGGTTTCAGACGGTCGCCGCGAGACATCTCCTCAAACGACTTCTCAACCATACCGCGGTAGGTGCCATCCTCCTGCGAAATAATACGAACCTGACCAAGATGAATCACCAGCACACCCACGGCAGCACCAGTGGCAGGGTCAACCACGGCATCGGTGGTACGGAAGACATCAAAAAGTTCTCCGGCTTTGGCCGGCTGATTCAATTTCATATAGACACGATCATGCACAGCAAAATTGAGTCTATCATCACCTGAGGCGAGCAGATGACCCACGCCCTGCACCTCAGCAGGATTGATAAAGTCCTGCCGCATCAGGGCAGTCATTATAATCGATGAATCAATTTCTCCCTCCAGCCGCTCAACCGGTTTAATCACCACCTTGGGCTGTGGACTAACACTGCTCAGGCCACCGGGACGCGAGCCATCAAACCAGACCTTGTTGCCGGGATAGATCAGATCCGGATTGGTAATATAGAGATTACGCTCCCAGATCTTCACCCACTTCCAGGGGTCCTTGAAAAAGTGATCGGCAATATCCCAGAGGGTATCACCCTTCTTGACGATATAGGGTTGATTCACATCGGCTTTCAACTCATCGGACGCGATCACCCCTTGCATATCAAGCTCGTCAGCCACTACAGCCGGGGCTGTCGCAAACAGAGCGAGCATCGCCAAAATCAGAACAATCGGACTACCTTTCATACCTGCCTCCACGGCCTGTGTAACCTGTTAATCGGGATAATGCCCGATACAAAATGATCTGCACGCACGACACAAATCCTTTAAACATATCTCACGCATCTGAACTGGTTTTACGCGTTTTGCCCATCGCCAGTTCGGTGCCATCAAGCAGCCTGCGAATGTTGCTGGCGTGCTTGGCTGTCACCAGTGAAGCAAAAAGCATGCTAACCAGCAATGCCGGCACTGAACCGCCCGTCATCCAGACCAGCAGCGGCAGGACCAGAGCACCGGCAATCGAGGCCAGAGAGACATAACGCGTGGCCCACATAAGCACGGCCCAGATCAGCAATCCAAGCAGTGCTGCCAACGGTTGCCACGGTAGCATCGCCCCCAGCATGGTGGCCACACCCTTGCCACCCTTGAACTTCAGGTAGATCGGGAAGATATGGCCGATAAAGCTGGCGGCGGCAATAGCGCCAATCCATATCTCAGAGAGCTCCATGGCAACTGCTACTGCCACGGGAATCATGCTTTTGGCGATATCTGCAACCAGCGTCAAAATGCCGACCAGCTTTCCACCGGTACGCATGGCATTGGTGGCACCGATATTGCCACTACCGTGATCACGCGGATCCCGCCGGGTGATGGCTCTGCTCAGCAGCAATCCAAACGGGATAGCGCCAATCAGATAGGCCCCAATAACAGTTAATACAAAATAGATGCTCAAACGCCACCTTTACGATAGCGCGAGCGCATCTGATCCCACTCCTGCTGCTTGGTATCTGCGCAGTTGCCGCAGATATAGGTTGGCAACACATCTTCAAGCGCAGCGGGCTGCCCGAACAGTGCAGGGAACGGCTCCCCTTCAATCACAGAGTCACGGCCAAGAAGAATCAGTTGATCACGGGTGATCGGCGGTGTTGGCAGCACCTGGGTAAAAGCCGCCATCAGAGAGGCCGCCAGCCCCGGCACCGGAATCAGTGTGCGCTTGATATCCAACTCTTTAAGCAGCAGCTCCAGCAGTTCTCTAAAACTGTAGCTTTTCGGGCCACCCAGTTCGAAGGTGGCACCATTCACATGGCGGTTGCCTATTGAGTCGATAAAAGCGCGTGCCACATCCTGCACCCATACCGGCTGGAAGCGGGTTTCGCCCGAGATCACAGGTAATACCGGCATGCTCTGGCTCATGGCCTTGAACTTATTAAAGAAGGAGTCACCCGCTCCGTAGATAATAGAGGGGCGGAAGATGGTGAAATTCAGACCGGAAGCCGAGACCAGCTGTTCTGCCTCGCCTTTGGTACGGGCATAGCTGCTGCCCTCAATCTGACCGGCTCCGAGCGCACTCATATGCAACAGCTGTTTTACGCCGGCCGCCTTGCAGGAGGCAATCACACGCGCTGTACCTTTGACATGGGCAGCCTGAAAATTCTGAGACCCCTTTTCAAACAGCAGGCCGACCAGGTTGATCACCACATCCATGCCTGCAACCGCAGCATCAACTCCATAACCATCAGTAACATCAGCACGCACAAGAGAGACGCCATCCACCAGCTGACCACGTGCTCTGACCGGATGCCGGCAGGCCACCGTCACCCTATGCCCGGCCTGAACTGCCTGCTGCGCAATAGCGCGACCAACAAAGCCGCTACCGCCAATAATACAAAGACGCTGTCCCATGCTACCTCCCAAAGATCTGTTTTGCAGGGTAAGTATGATCCAGACACCGGCAAGGTCAATGCGCATACTGGCATCGCAACCCTTTTCACATAAATATTTTTCGTCTATGCTGTGAAATAGGGGAAGGGAGGTAACGTATTCTTGATATATCATTTTTCTAAACCAGCAAAGGGAATTTAAGGTTTTTATGATCCTCGAGATGCCCGATATCGACAGTGTTCGCAACCTTCCTGAAGCGATGTTCAACATCAGCAAAACTTGTGCAGCCCGCCCTGCCCAGTGGTACCGGAAAAACGGCGAATACCTTCCCATCACCTACGCCCAGTTGGCTCTGCGCATCCGCCATGTTGCCTCCGGCCTCATGCGTGCAGGCGTAAAACCGGGCGACCGTATCGGCCTGCTGATGGAGAACCGCCCCGAATGGGCTGTGATCGATTATGCCATTCTCTCTGTTGGTGCGGTGACCGTACCGCTCTATTGCTCCTACAGGCCTCAGGATATTGCTTATGTGCTGAAAGATTCCGGTGCTTCTCTTGTTTTCACCTCCGGCGGCAATCTGCTGCGCGATCTGAAAAAAGCGGCGACTGAGTGCAAATCAGTCAAACATATCTATGCCACAGATGATGCCGACGATGGCGATCTTATTCGTAATCTCGCCGAGCTTGAGGGTGGCGAACCCGATGACGCGCGGTTGCAGCGGCGACTGGCCAAAATCGAGCGCGATCAGTTGGCCACGATTGTCTACACCTCCGGCACCACGGCCAACCCGAAAGGGGTGATGCTCACTCACGGCAATATCCTCACCAATCTTGAAACCGTACCCAACGTTATCGCCCTATTGCGCGAGGAGCGCATGCTCTCATTTCTGCCGCTGGCCCATACGCTGGAACGTACCGCCAGCCATTTCCTCGCCTACTCCTACGGCATCTCAGTCGCCTTTGCTGAGCGCCCGGACACGGTGGCCAAAAACATGACTGAAGCCAGGCCAACCATCATGGTCTCTGTACCGAGAATGCTGGAGGTTGTACGCAGCCGGGTTCTGGCACAGGTGGCCAAGCAATCGGCCTTTAAACAGAAGCTGTTTAACAGCTATTTCAATCTGGCCCGCAAAGCGACTACCGGCCCTGTTGAAGGGTTAGTGTTGAAGTTGCTCGATAAGCTGGTGGGAGAAAAAATCCGTGCCCGCTTTGGCGGCCGGATGCGCGTTATGGTCTCAGGTGGTGCCCCGCTTAGTCCCGAGGTGTTTGAATTTTTTGAAACGCTCAAACTGCCAATTCTTGAAGGTTACGGCCTTACCGAATCTGCCCCCCTGCTTACCGCCAACCCGATGGCTGACCGACGTATCGGCTCGGTTGGCCTGCCGGGCAAAGGGGTAGAGATCAAGATTGCCGAGGATGGTGAGATCATTGCCCGTGGTGGCAACATCATGCCCGGCTACTGGAAAAACAAAAAAGCGACCAAAGAGTCACTTATCGATGGCTGGCTGCATACCGGCGATATCGGTGAGTTTGACGCCGATGGTTATCTCAAAATCACCGACCGAAAAAAGGATATCATTGTGAACTCCGGTGGTGAGAACATCGCCCCGCAACGCATCGAAGGTTTACTTATTGGGGATGCGGAAATTGAGCAGGTAGTGGTTTATGGCGACCAGAAGCCCTATCTCGTGGCGCTGGTCATCCCCAACCCCGAAGCCTGCAAAGCCTGGGCCGTGCAACAGGGCTTGCCGGAGACCGACTGGGCCCATCTCTGCGATTCAGATATTTTCAAAAAACATCTGCAGACCAAGATCAGCACTATGCTCAAACCTTTGAACCCCTTCGAACAGGTTCGCCGCATTCATCTGCTGCACAAACCCTTCACCATCGAATCCGGCCTGATGACCCCCACCATGAAAATCAAACGCCGCAAAGTCTATGACCAGTATGGTGAAATCCTCGAATCACTCTATTCCTGATTAATTATGTATTGTGTCCCAGAACTTCAGGAGCAATCTAAAAGTTGAGTTTATTTCAAACGACAAATCATCCCAATAAGGTAAAATATTTGACTGTTACCGTTTTGGTAACTATGCTTCCGGTGTTCTGTGAGGGAGAAACAGGGCGATGAGGATAGTCGGCAGGGAGATGTTGCTGAAGTGCGGGAAGAAGCATGCTGATGCCAAAAAGGCTTTGGATGCATGGTTTCACGAAGCGGAAATCAGCAATTGGAAAACAACACAGGACATTAAAAAAAGGTATCGCAGCGCAGATTTTCTGGCTGACAATCGGGTGATCTTCAACATCAAGGGGAATCACTACCGATTGGTCGTCAAAGTGCGCTACCAGAACGGCATCGTAGCTGTCGAATGGGTGGGAACTCATGCGGAATATGACAAGATGAAGTTCTAGAGGAGGTTGGTGATGCATCTTAAAATTATTAAGAATGAAGCTGAGCACCAGCAGGCCCTTGAGGCTTTGCTGACCCTGATGGATGGCAACCCTGCAGAGAATAGCGATGAGGCCGATCAACTGGATGTGCTCTCTCTGCTGATTGAGCGTTACGAGGAAAAAAACTTTCCTGTTGATCTGCCTGGCCCCATCGAGGCCATTCGCTATCGCATGGAGCAGCAGGGACTAACCCAGAAAGATATGGTGCCCTATTTCGGCTCTGCCGCCCGTGTATCGGAAGTATTGAACGGCAAGCGTCAGCTCAGCGTGAACATGATGCGTCAACTGAACAAGAAGCTTGGCATCCCGGCGGAAGTACTGCTGCACGAGGCGGGTGCCGAACTGCCTGTTGCCACGGACAAATGGGATCAGACCGTTCTCAAAGCTATGCTGGAACGCAATTATTTCGATGGGTTTGGTGGCCAACTGAGTGAGTTGAAAGAATACGCCGTAGAATGGACCAAACGCTTCGCGGATTTAGTTCCGGGGATCCCTCAAACCGAACCCGTCCTGCTGCGTACAACGGCACATCAGAGAAGCAACAACAAGCAAGTCGATGAGCTGGCCTTATGGGCATGGCAAACCCGTGTGCAGCAAAAGGCGGCAGCCGAATCGTTAGCCAATCCTTATCAGCCCGGTGTGATCAATCTTGATTTTATGCGCCGTCTGGCGGGTGAATCATGGGCTGAAAGTGGCCCAATTCGTGCCCGCGAACTACTCAACCATCATGGCATTCATCTGATTGTGGAGCCCCACTTGCCGAAAACTTATCTTGATGGTGCAGTGATGCTTGATGCGAGCGGACGTCCTATCATCGCGCTTACGCTTCGTCATGATCGGGTTGATAACTTCTGGTTTACCCTGATGCATGAACTGGCACATGTGGCACTGCATCTGGATGGTACGAAAGTGTTCATTGATGATCTGGATAGCAACAACGAAGTGGACTCGGTTGAAAGCGAGGCAGATGCCTTGGCTTCCGAAGCACTCATTCCGGCAGAGGAATGGACAAGAGCATTGATTTTGGTCGAGACTGATATTTTCGATCTTGCTCGGAATCTCCACATTGCACCTGCCATTGTGGCAGGTCGACAGCGCAAGGAATCGGGCAACTATCGCAAATTCACCAAGCTGATTGGTAAAGATCAGGTGCGTTGCCAATTCCACATCTAGGGCCCCTAAGTCAGGCAAGCCACCAGCGCTTACGGCTTGTATAGCTACGCCCCATCACATCAGGTGTAGAAATACTCGCCCACTCTTTGTTTTGAATCAGCAGAGGGCCAACACTGGTTTATGAAGTGCTCTGAATATCTCCTCTTCGCCGAACCCAGGCACTGAGACAATTGCTTAAACAACTGCCTGCTCTTAGTTCCCGATAGCACAATGCTAATTTGCTGTAGAAACTTTGACCTGCAGGCAAGGGTGGCAGATTCCGGTTCTGCATTTAGAATCAGCGGGTGAGCGCCGTTATATTCTAAGCGCTCTGCCCATAAGTGGAGTGGAGAGATGATCAAACGTTATACATTGATGAAGCTGCATATGATCTTTGCTTCGGTGGTTTTTCCGATCACGGTCATGTTCTTCATCACCGGAGCGCTCTATATCCTGGAGATTAAACCCGACGTCGCCAGCGAAGAGTTCCGTATTGAGCTTGATCAGCCATTTCCGGCTGATGCCAAACTGCTCAAGGCGGTTGCGGCTAAAGAGCTGGCCAGACGAAACATCTCCGAACCACTGGGCAGATACAAATTGAAATGGGACTCCGATCTACAATCCGATTATCTCTTCTGGGACGGTGAGAACCACTGGCTGAAGATTCGCCCCTCCTCCAGCAATGCCAATGTGGCAGTGTTGAAACTCTACGACCCCGGCATCTATAGCCGCTTTATGAGCCTGCACAAAGGCAATGGTAAAGACTCATTCAACTATTTCGTGGTCGCTATGGCGATTGCCATGATGCTGACCCTGTTCAGCGGCGTGATCATCGGCATCAGTCTGCCCAAACTGCGACCTATGGTGCTCTACTCCATGGGTACGGGCACACTGATTTTTTTCGGGCTGATGTTTTATAGCCAGTTTGTCGGATAAAACCCTTACGCGCACAGGTGTGAAAATTGACTGCTGCCCTGCTATGGTCTGCCTGTGAATATAACTGACCATCCCATTAAAGTAGAAGTTCGCACTGAGTATGCGGCCGAGCATTCCGACCCTGCCCAGGATCGCTACGTCTTTATCTATTACATCAGTATTGTTAACAATGGGGATGAACCGGTACAGCTGATCTCCCGCTACTGGAAAATCATGGATGCCAGCGGCCAGATCGAAGAGGTGCGCGGCGAAGGGGTTATCGGTGAACAGCCGGTGATTGAACCAGGCCGTGAACATTTCTATAACAGCTTCTGTATTCTGGAGACACCGGTTGGCTGCATGCAGGGCAGCTACCTGATGCAGTGTGAAAATGGTGAACAGTTTGATGCTCCGGTTGCGCTCTTTTCACTGGCCGTGCCCGGCAGCCTGAATTGAGGCCTGAACGGCTACCGATCCTCTACAGCTTCCGTCGTTGCCCCTACGCCATGCGCGCCCGTATGGCACTGACCCATGCCGGTATCCAGTGTGTTGTCAGAGAGATCCTGCTCAAAGAGAAACCGGCCGAGATGCTCGAGATTTCGCCCAAGGGCACTGTGCCGGTTCTATTGTTGCCGGATGGCGAGGTGCTCGATGAAAGCCTGGATATTATGCGCTGGGCCAATGCACAGCATCATGACCGGTTGGATAATGAATCTGCTGAAAGGCTGATAGATCGCAACGACAGCTACTTCAAATTCCATCTTGATCGTTATAAATATCCGCAACGCTTTCAACCGCAAACAGATGCTGCTTTTCACAGAGAGCAGGCCAAACTGTTCCTCGCTGAGTTGGAGCAGTCTCTGGCGGGACAGAGCAATCTCTGCGCCGAACAGGCCTCGATGGCTGATATCGCTATATTCCCCTTCATCCGCCAGTTTGCTTCCGTAGAACCAGAACGGTTTGTCTCTCGTCCCTATCCTCATCTGCAGGCCTGGTTAAAGCACTGGTTGGATAGTGACCTGTTCAGTTCTGTGATGACTCGCCACGCTCTGTGGCATCCGGGTGATACAGAGCAGTTGCTCTTTTAATGGTAAGACTGCAATCAATACCGATCAGCTGAGCAGATCGATCTGTTCAATTAAACCGTGCGGGTCTGAACTGTTCAGATAGACAGTGGAGCTGCACTGCGCAGTTCGACCGCTGACACGGCCATTGCTACCGCGATCCAGTGCCAGAAAAGCACTCTCATTGGCAAACAGTGGCAGTTGCTCTGCTGTCTCATGCTGAACCTGTCGTGCCTCTACAGAGATATCGAGCTGATCATGGTCACCTTCATGGGGCTCATCCACAGCTAACGGCCAGGATTGCTCTCTTCCCATCCTGCGCGACGACTTATGTCTGCTGTATAACTCAACAGAACTGTCTTTGATTCTCATCTCTATTCCAGTTGTTCATACTTGAAACTATCGCTAAATCAGCCCTGCACTTTATTTAGTGATCGCTAAGAGCGCTCTCTGCCCCACCGCGTTAACCTTTTTAGCCCTGAACGATATGTTTAGTTCTGTCTGATAGTTTTGAATTATGGCAAAAAAAAGGGCGCCAGAGGCGCCCTTTTCCGATTTTCTGAGTAACAGGCTTATGCCGCCTCACCCTCTGCTGCATCAGCAGGACGATCATCAATAACCTGACCGAGCTCTTCGAGAATATCCGCTGCCGGAGCCTTCTCAACGATCTCTTCAGCCACCTCAATCTCATCCACTGCAGGTTTTGGTGCATTGCGTGTTGCAAGACCTGTACCCGCTGGTAGCAGACGACCGAGAATCACGTTCTCTTTCAGACCCAGCAGCCAATCCACTTTACCTGCAAGCGCAGCCTCAGTGATCACACGCGTGGTCTCCTGGAACGATGCCGCAGAGATAAACGAATCGGTATTCAGGGAGGACTTGGTGATACCCAGCAGGATCGGTTCAAAAGTAGCCGGAGCCTTGCCCGCAGCAACCAGTTTACGGTTGGTCTGCAGAACATGTTTACGTACAGGCTGCTCGCCTGCCACATAAGTTGACTGACCCGGATCATTGATCTGAACCTTACGCATCATCTGACGAGCAATCACTTCGATATGCTTATCGTTGATCTTCACGCCCTGCAGACGGTAAACCTCCTGAATCTCATCAGTCAGGTAACCGGAGAGTGCTTCAACACCGAGAACCTTAAGGATGTCCTGTGGTGCAGGAGAACCTTCCATCAGACGTTCACCACGACGTACGCGGTCGCCTTCCTGAACAAGGATCTGAGAACCCTTAGGAATCTGGTATTCCAGATGATCAGAACCATCAGTCGGCTCAACATACACACGACGTTTACCGCGGATATCCTTACCAAAGGAGATCACACCGTCAGCGCCGGCAATGAATGCCAGGTTCTTCGGTTTACGTGCTTCGAACAGCTCGACAACGCGTGGCAGACCACCGGTAATATCCTTGGTCTTGCCTGCTTCACGAGGAATACGTGCAAGAACTTCACCTGCTTTCAGCTCCGTCTCGTTTTCAACGTTGAGGATTGCGCCAGGTGAGAGGAAGTAACGGGCCGGTGTATTGGTACGCTCCAGCACAATCGGATCGCCTTCCGGATCTTTTGGATCCACCAGATGAATCTGCGGACGCAGTGCATCTTTACGGGTATCAGCCTGCTGAGTTACAACACGGCTTGAGAGCCCTGTTACCTCATCAGACTGCTCACGCATGGTGATACCCTCTTCCAGATCGACGAAACGAATCTTACCGTCGGTCTCGGCAATCAGAGGCATGGTGTATGGGTCCCACTCAGCCAGCTTAACGCCAGCCTTGGTTGCATCGCCATCTTTAATCAGCAGATGTGCACCGTATGGGATACGATGACGCTCCATCTCTTTACCCTTACCATCAACAATCACAGTTTCAGTATGACGGTTAATAACAATCTCGGAGCCCACGCTATCGGTTACGGTAATCGCAGCTTCAAGTTTCACAGTGCCGCCGAATTTCGCTTCAACGTGCGCCTGCTCAGCAGAACGTGATGCAGTACCACCAACATGGAAGGTACGCATGGTCAGCTGGGTACCCGGCTCACCGATCGACTGTGCAGCAATCACACCAACAGCTTCACCGATTGAGACCGGCGTACCGTGGGCCAGATCGCGGCCGTAACAGTTGGCACATACGCCATCTTCAGCTTCACAGGTCAGTACCGAACGGATACGAACATTCTCAACACCGGCATCATCAATCTTGTCAGCCAGCTCCTCATTGACCATCGCACCGGCAGGTGCAATCTCAACGCCGGAGATCGGATCAAGTGCAGACTCAAGCAGCACACGCCCGAGAATACGCTCATACAGCGGCTCAATTACTTCACCACCCTCAACAAGCGCGGTCAGGGATACGCCACCATCGGTGCCACAGTCCTGAATGCGAACAACCGCATCCTGGGCCACATCAACCAGACGACGGGTAAGGTAACCGGAGTTCGCAGTTTTAAGTGCGGTATCGGCCAGACCCTTACGTGCACCATGGGTAGAGATGAAGTACTGCAGAATGGTCAGGCCTTCACGGAAGTTTGCAGTAATCGGTGTTTCGATAATCGAACCATCCGGTTTGGCCATCAGACCACGCATACCGGCCAGCTGACGAATCTGCTGAGCAGAACCACGCGCGCCGGAGTCGGCCATCATATAGACAGGGTTAAAGCTCTTCGCCTCTTCCTGCTTGGTACCATCAGCACTGGTCAGAAGATCAGTAGAGAGGTTGTCCATCATGGCGCGGGCAACTTTTTCAGTGGTATGTGTCCAGAGATCGACCACCTTATTGTAGCGCTCACCAGCGGTAATCAGACCATCAGCATACTGCTTCTGCACCTTGGCCACTTCAGCTTCAGCTGCAGCCACGGTCACATATTTACTCTCAGGAACCACCACATCACACAGGGCAAAGGAGGCACCGGACTTGGTTGCGTAAGCATAACCGAGAACCTTCAGGCGATCGGCCAGAAGTACGGTCGCCTTGTTACCGGCGAAGCGGTAGCACTGCTCAATCAGGGTGCCCACATCTTTCTTGGTCAGCTCACGATTCACTGCAGAGAATGGCAGCTCATCAGGCAGGATTGTAGAGAGGATGGCACGACCCACGGTGGTGTGCTCACGTTTTCCGCGAACACGGCAGACAATACGGCTGTGCAGATCAACAGCACCAGCATCCATTGCACGTTCTACCTCATCGGAAGAGGAGAAGACCATATCTTCGCCTTTACCGAATGGACGCTCACGCGTCAGGTAGTAGATGCCCAGAACCATATCCTGTGTAGGTACAACAACCGGGCTACCGGTAGCTGGTGAGAGGATATTGTTGGTCGACATCATCAGAGCACGACACTCTGTCTGCGCCTCAATAGAGAGCGGCACATGTACAGCCATCTGATCGCCATCGAAGTCGGCGTTGAATGCGGTACAAACCAGCGGGTGCAGCTGAATCGCTTTACCTTCAATCAGAATCGGCTCAAATGCCTGGATGCCAAGACGGTGCAGGGTTGGTGCACGGTTAAGCATAACCGGATGCTGATGAATGACTTCAGCCAGAATATCCCACACTTCCGGGATGCCCTGCTCAACCAGCTTCTTGGCAGCTTTAATGGTATTGGCCAGACCGCGCAGCTCAAGCTTGTTGTAGATAAACGGCTTGAACAGCTCAAGCGCCATCTTCTTAGGTAGACCACACTGATGCAGTTTAAGTTCAGGACCCACCACGATCACCGAACGACCGGAGTAATCCACACGTTTACCGAGCAGGTTCTGACGGAAACGACCCTGCTTACCCTTAATCACATCAGAGAGTGATTTAAGCGGACGACGGTTGTTACCGGTAATCGGCTTGGAGCGACGATCATTATCAAACAGTGCATCAACAGACTCCTGCAGCATACGCTTCTCATTACGGGTAATGATTTCAGGCGCATTGAGCTCCAGCAGACGTTTGAGACGGTTGTTACGGTTGATCACACGACGGTAGAGATCATTCAGATCGGAGGTCGCAAAACGACCACCATCCAGTGGTACCAGCGGACGAATTTCAGGTGGCAGAACCGGGATCACTTCCAGAACCATCCACTCAGGACGGTTACCGGAACCGAGCATCGCTTCAACAGTAGAGAGACGCTTGGTCAGCTTGGTCAGCTTGGTGACAGCCTTGGTTGCCAGAATCTGAGCACGCAGGGACTGGCGCTCCTCATCCAGATCGATGTTCTTAAGCATCTCGCGCAACGCTTCTGCACCCATGGCAGCACGGAACTCTTCGCCGTACTCTTCAAAGGCTTCGATATACTCCTCTTCGGTGAGAATCTGGAACTGCTCCAGAGAGGTCAGACCCGGATCGAGAACGATATAAGACTCGAAATAGAGTACGCGCTCCAGCTCTTTGAGTGTTTTATCCAGCAGCAGACCGATACGTGATGGCAGGCTCTTGAGGAACCAGATATGTGCCACAGGCGCAGCCAGATCAATATGACCCATACGCTCACGACGAACCTTGGACTGAATCACTTCTACCGAACACTTTTCACAAACAACACCACGATGCTTGAGGCGCTTGTATTTGCCGCACAGGCACTCGTAATCCTTGATCGGGCCAAAAATTTTGGCACAGAAAAGACCATCGCGCTCAGGTTTAAAGGTACGATAGTTGATTGTCTCCGGCTTCTTCACTTCGCCATAAGACCATGAACGAATTTTTTCGGGACTGGCCAGACCAACCTTCAGGCCATCGAATTCCTCGATGCTTGAAGGTTTCTGGAACATCTTGAGAAGTTCTTGCATAACTTATTCTCCTTCGTTCACGGCTGGACGTTTGACCATGGCAAGGTCAATACCCAGAGCATTCAATTCTTTGGTCATAACGTTAAAGGACTCAGGAATACCTGCGTCAAACGACATATCACCGCGTACAATCGACTCGTACATCTTCGTACGGCCCTGCACATCATCCGACTTCACAGTCAGCATCTCCTGCAGCGTGTAAGCCGCGCCGTATGCTTCCAGTGCCCAAACTTCCATCTCACCGAAACGCTGGCCACCGAACTGCGCCTTACCACCCAGCGGCTGCTGCGTAACAAGCGAGTATGGACCGGTTGAACGAGCATGAATCTTCTCATCCACCAGATGATGCAGCTTAAGGATATACATCATGCCGATAGTAATCGGACGATCAAACGGCTCGCCGGTACGACCATCATAGAGCATGGTCTGACCCGATTCAGGCTTGTCGGCAAGTTTCAGCATACGCTGAACATGATGCTCTTTCGCACCATCGAACACCGGAGTAGCGATAGGAATGCCGCCACGCAGATTATGTGCCAACTCAAGCAGTGACTCTTCATCCATGCCCTTGATATCGCTGCATGCCTGCTCATCTTCGAGGTAGCACTCCAGCAGGAATGCGCGCAGCTCTTCAGTTGGCATTTTGTCTTTGAGCATGCCGTCAATCTTCTTACCAAGCTCACTGCCAGCCCAGCCCATATGAATCTCGAAAATCTGACCGATATTCATTCGTGAAGGTACGCCCAGCGGGTTCAGACAGATATCAACAGGTGTGCCATCTTCGGTATATGGCATATCCTCTTCCGGAACGATGACCGAAATAACACCCTTGTTACCATGACGACCCGCCATCTTGTCACCCGGCTGCAGCTTGCGCTTCACAGCCACAAACACTTTCACAACCTTAATCACACCAGGTTTCAGCTCAGAGCCTTCACGAACCTTGGCCACTTTCTCTTCAAAGCGTGACTCAAGTCTGCCGCGCTCTTTGTCCATCGACTCAAGAATCTCGGCAACACGTTCATTGACAGTGTCATCAGCAACAGAGACACCGGTGAGATCACGTAGATTCAGCGCTTCAATATGTTCAGCCTTGATCTCTGTGCCTGCTTTAAGTCCCTTGAACTTGGCAGCACTCTGGCCAATCAGAAGGTCGCCAAGACGACTTACTGCATTGCCCTCAAGAATACGGCGCTCATCTTCCTTATCAGCATAGAGCTGCTCAATAGAGCTCTCTTCAATTACCTTGGCACGATCATCTTTCTCGTCGCCACGACGGGTGAAGACCTGAACGTCAACAACAACGCCCTCATCACCGGGTTTAACGCGCATGGAGGTATCACGAACATCGGATGCTTTCTCACCGAAGATCGCACGCAGCAATTTCTCTTCAGGAGAGAGCTGGGTTTCACCCTTCGGTGTGATCTTACCAACAAGGATATCGCCCTGTTTTACTTCCGCGCCGATATAAGCGATACCGCAATCATCAAGATGACGCAGTGCCTCTTCACCGACATTCGGAATATCGCGGGTGATCTCTTCAGCACCGAGTTTGGTATCACGGGCAACCGCTTCAAACTCTTCAATGTGGATCGAGGTATAAACATCCTCTTTTACCAGCTTCTCGGAGATCACAATCGCATCCTCGAAGTTGTATCCACGCCATGGCATCAGTGCTACCAGTGCATTGCGGCCCAGTGCCAACTCGCCCAGATCCGTGGATGGACCATCTGCGATGATGTCGCCCTTGGCAACAAGTTCGCCACTCTTAACCAGCGGACGCTGGTTAAAGCAGGTGTTCTGATTGGAGCGGCGATACTTGAACAGGCGATAGATATCTACGCCGGGTTCACCTTCAACCTGCTCGTCGTCATACACCTTCACTACAATTCGTTCGCCATCAACGCGCTCAACAACACCACCACGACGGGCAACCTGAGATACACCCGAGTCACGTGCCAGTGGCGCTTCCATGCCGGTACCTACCAGCGGCTTCTCGCTACGCAGCAGAGGCACAGCCTGACGCTGCATGTTTGAACCCATCAATGCGCGGTTCGCATCATCGTGCTCAAGGAATGGAATCAGGCCTGCACAAACAGAAACCACCTGTGATGGTGAGACATCCATATAGTTGATGCCAGCCGAGTCAGCCATGATGAACTCACCACCCTGACGACACTGGATCAGATCATTCACAAAGCGACCATTCTCATCCACTTTTGCATTGGCCTGGGCAATAACCGGGGTGGCCTCATCAATTGCAGAGAGGTAATCAACTACGTCGGTTACCTGTCCATCAACAACCCTACGGTATGGCGATTCAAGGAAACCGAAATCGTTTACCTTGGCATAGGTAGCCAGTGAGTTGATCAGACCGATGTTTGGACCTTCAGGCGTCTCAATAGGACAGAGACGACCGTAATGGGTTGGATGTACATCTCGAACTTCAAATCCGGCACGTTCACGAGAAAGACCACCAGGGCCGAGGGCCGAGAGGCGACGTTTATGCGTCACTTCTGAAAGAGGGTTGGTCTGATCCATAAACTGTGAAAGCTGGGATGAACCGAAGAACTCTTTCACCGATGCGATCAACGGTTTGGCATTAACAACATCAGAAGGCATCATCTCAGTCAGATCGCCAGAGCTCAGACGCTCACGAACAGCACGCTCCATGCGTACCAGTCCAACACGAATCTGGTTCTCCAGCAGCTCGCCTACAGAGCGCAGACGACGGTTACCGAGATGATCGATATCATCCACTTCACCGATGCCATCACGCAGTGAGAGCAGTGTATCAAGGGCTAGCAGGATATCTTCATCACGCAGTGTGCCCTGATCCAGAGGAACAGCATCGTTATCAATACCCAGACGGCTGTTGAGTTTCATACGGCCAACACGGGAGAGGTCATAACGGGATGGATCATAAAACAGTGATTCAAACAGCGCTTTTGCAGTTTCAACTGTTGGCGGCTCACCAGGGCGCATCATGCGGTAGATCTCAACACGCGCCTCTTCACGCGACTGAACCATATCCAGACGCAGGGTATCAGCCAACCAGGGGCCACGAACCGAGGTGTCAATCAGCAGACAGTCGAACTCTTTGATGCCTGCTGCCTGCAGCTCAGAGATAGAGTCTTCAGTCAGCTCCTGATTGTGATCAATCAGAATCTCGCCACCGGCGATCAGGATAGGTTCAGCTGCAGCCTCACCGACCACACTCTCAAGCGGCACATCAATCCAGTCGATTTCAGCTTCGGTCAGGCGCTTAATAGCCACCTTGGTGAACTTCTTGCCTTCAGCAACAATGCGCTTATTACCAACCTTGATGGCGGTAACCGCACGTGTGCCTTCAAACAGTTCAGGTACAAATTTAACCTGCACACCATCTTTACTGAAGCGGTAGGTGCGACGCTGATAAAAACGATCCAGGATATCCTGTGTGGAGAGGCCGATCGCCTTAAGCAGGATGCCAACAGGCATTTTGCGACGCAGATCGATACGGAAATTCACCTTATCTTTTGCATCAAATTCAAAATCGAGCCATGAGCCACGGTAAGGAATCACACGTGCTTTAAACAGGAATTTACCTGAAGCATGTGTTTTACCGCGATCATGATCAAAGAATACACCCGGAGAACGGTGCATCTGGGAAACGATGGCACGCTCGGTACCATTGATGATGAACGAGCCATGCTCGGTCATGCGGGGGATTTCACCCATGTATACGGACTGGTCGCGTACTTCGCGAACCTTGCGCTTACCGCGCTTCTCACCCTCATTGTCAAAGATCTTCAGGCGCAGCTTGACCTTAACCGGCAGGGCATAGGTCAAATCACGACGACGACACTCGTCAAGATCGTAGCGGGGAGGGCTATACTCGAGCCCTTCAAAACCCAGCTCAGCATTACCGGCATAATCACGAACCGGGAATACAGACTGGAAAACTGTCGCCAGTCTGGAGTCATTCACAGCTTCGCCATAACCGACAAATTCATGATAGGACTCGGTCTGCAGATTCAACATGTTTGGCATGCTGATAGGAGACTTGATACTACCGAAATTTTTACGAATGCGTTTCAATGATGCTTGCTTAGCCATGGTTACCTCGAACGACGTACAGATTTTCCAAAACTCTTAAATGCGAAAAAGGCCAAGCCCCGGTAGCTTCCGCCACCGGGGATTAACCTGATACGTTTACGTTGAAACGTGAAACAACAGTAGCTTACTTAAGATCTACAGTTGCGCCCGCTTCTTCCAGCTTAGCTTTCAACTCTGTAGCTTCGTCCTTAGAAACGCCTTCTTTAACGTTGCCAGGTGCGCTGTCTACCAGTGCTTTAGCTTCTTTCAGGCCCAGACCAGTTGCTTCGCGAACTGCCTTGATTACCTGGATTTTCTTCTCGCCTGCAGACTGCAGTACAACGTTGAACTCGGTCTGCTCTTCAGCTGCTGCGGCTTCGCCACCAGCGGCCGGGCCAGCTGCTACTGCAACAGGTGCAGCTGCAGATACGCCGAATTTGTCTTCCAGTGCTGTTACCAGCTCAGACAGTTCCAGAACGGTCATAGTTTCGATTGCTGAGATTAGTTCATCTTTTGTGATTGCCATTTTAGTTAGCTCCTTGTGCTATAGTTAAAAAAATTAAGTGATAAATGTTTATGCTGCTTCTTTCTGATCGCGAATGGCTGCCAAAGTGCGTACGAACGATGCAGGTACTTCAGCCAATGTACGGACGAATCCGCTGATTGGCGCCTGCATGCTGCCGAGCATTTTGGAGAGCAGAACTTCGCGAGATGGAAGGCTTGCCAGTGCTTTAACACCTGCAGCATCCATCAACTTGCCGTCGAGTACGCCACCTTGAACCAGAAGCTTATCGTTCTTTTTGGCGAAGTCGGAGATGGCTTTTGCCATGGCTACCGGATCTTTACCAAAAGCGATTGCTACTGGGCCTGTGAACAATTCTTCAGCTGCTTTAAAGCCCGTACCCTCTGCCGCGCGACGCGCCAGAGTGTTTTTTACAACCTGTAGAGACACATCTGCATTATGCAGATCACGGCGAAGATCTCCCATTTGGGAAACAGTCAGGCCGCGGTAGTGAGTCACTACACCAGCTGTAGATTCGGACCAGGCAGCGTGAAGTTCTTCGACAATGCGTTGTTTGTCTTGTTTAATCACATTTACCCCCTTGCTTTTCGACCCGCGCAAGTGAGCTTGCACCCCATCTATTGTTGGAAGGGTCTCCCCAATTAAGCCGCGCTCATCTTGAGTCTGGCTCCAGCAGTCTAGGACGGATCGTTATTTTCGACGTCACCTCAGCAAACATCTGCATCAGTTGAGTCGATTCTTCTGCCTTGCGGCACGCCAACCTGAGTCGGCAAACTTAATGCACCGGCACTCCATGTGCCGGCGCGCTTAATTCTTAAAGTGTGGTTTCATCCACGCGTACTGCAGCGCCCATGGTTGAAGAGATACTCATCTTCAGCATGTAGCGGCCTTTTGAAGATGAAGGACGCAGGCGATTCAGCTCAGCCAGCAGCGCTTGAACATTTTCATTGAGTTTGGCTGCATCAAAAGAGCGACGACCAACAGGTGCATGAATCACACCACCCTTATCGACACGCACTTCAATCTGACCGGATTTGATTGCGCCAACAGCTTTGGTGACATCCATAGTTACGGTGCCCAGCTTAGGATTGGGCATCAGGCCACGGGGACCGAGCACACGACCCAGCTTACCAACCTGTGCCATCATGTCCGGTGTGGCGACAACGCGGTCGAACTCCATAAAACCACCGAGAACCTTCTCAACCAGATCATCAGCGCCAACAATATCAGCACCGGCTGCAGTTGCTTCATCAGCCTTAGGCCCTTTAGCAAATACGGCAACACGAACAGTTTTACCGGTACCGTTTGGCAGTGCGATTGAACCACGAACCATCTGGTCGGCATGACGCGGGTCAACACCCAGTTTGATCGCCACATCAACAGACTCATCGAACTTGGTAGCTGGCTGCGCTTTGATTGCGTCAAGTGCATCTTTTACATTAACAGCCTGTGCCGGAACGGCCGCAAGGCTTGCTTTCATACGTTTGGTTACTTTTGCCATCTTACGCCCCCTTAACCCTTAACTTCCAGACCCATAGAGACAGCAGTGCCCTCTATGATCTTCGCGCCAGCTTCAACATCGTAGCAGTTAAGGTCTGGCATTTTGACTTCAGCGATCTCACGAAGCTGAGCGCTGGTCACAGTGCCGACTTTTTTCTTGTTAGGCTCACCACTGCCTTTAGCAATCTTGGCTGCTTTGAGAAGCAGTACAGATGCAGGTGGGGTTTTGATAACGAAATCGAATGAGCGATCCGCGTAAACGCTGATCACAACAGGAAGGGTCAAGCCCTTCTCCATCTCCTGGGTTCTGGCGTTAAACGCTTTACAGAACTCCATGATGTTCACACCAGCCTGACCGAGAGCCGGACCAACTGGTGGGGATGGGTTTGCGGAACCTGCAGGAACCTGCAGCTTCACAATTTTATCAAGTTTCTTTGCCATTTATATCTCCAACCGGTTTCGGGCCTCTTGCCTTCCGCCTTTATTCGCATGTCACTATCCGTGACTTATGCTCCCGCTGCTTTGCGGTAAACTCTCACATCCTGTGAAAGGGCTTGTTACAAAAAGATTAGAGCCTTCGGCCCTATCCTTTCTCAACCTGAATGTACTCCAACTCAACCGGAGTCGGACGACCGAAGATAGAGACGCTCACTTTCAGCTTCGCCTTATCCTCCATCACCTCTTCAACAACACCGTTAAAGGAGGCAAACGGACCATCAATAACGCGAACCGCATCACCAATATCAAACATAACCTTAGGCTTAGGACGTTCAATGCCCTCTTCAATCTGCTGAATCAGTGCATCAACTTCGCGCTGTGGCATAGGCATCGGCTTGTTTGCAGAACCAAGGAAACCACTCACCTGACGGGTATCTTTTACCACATGCCAGGTATCGTCGTTCAACTCCATCTCAACGAGGATATAACCCGGGAAGAATTTGCGCTGAGATGTCACCTTCTGACCCTCTTTCAGCTCAACCACTTCCTCACGGGGAACAAGAATCTGACCGAACTTCTCGGAAAGGCCCGCTCGCTCCGCATTTTCCCTCAGCATCCCCTCCACTTTATCTTCATAATTGGAGTAGACCTGAACCACATACCAACGCATCGCCATTAGATCACCTGCTTAACGAGTGAGCTCAAGCCCCAGTCGACCAGCCACAGAAACAGAGCAATAAAGATGACCATAACAAACACCAGCAGCGTAGACTGCATTGTCTCTTTACGATCCGGCCACGTTACCTTTTTGGCTTCGACCTTCACTTCATTCATGAATTTCTGCATCTCTACGACACGACTCATACTTAAGCTCCTATTATACTATCCACACAAATCACACTGGCAGGCGAGGAGGGACTCGAACCCACAGCACCCGGTTTTGGAGACCGGTACTCTACCAATTGAGCTACTCGCCTAGGTGTTACTTAATCTTTGTTTCCTTGTGTGGCGTATGCTTACGACATGAATTGCAGTACTTGTTCAGCACCAGCTTATCTGTCGTGGTACGCTTGTTCTTGTCGGTGGTGTAGTTCTTGCGTTTACACTCTTCACACGCCAAAGCCAATAAATCACGCATTTCTTAATCTCCAGTGACGGCAAAGCGGCGGTAGCACAAGTCTACCGCCGCTGCACATCTTTTAGGTTTTACTTAGTAATGTCAGTTACGACGCCAGCGCCGACCGTACGACCACCTTCGCGGATAGCGAAACGAAGCTCTTTATCCATTGCGATTGGGGTAATTAGTTCAACATCCATAGAGATGTTATCGCCAGGCATCACCATCTCAGTTCCCTCCGGGAGGGTAACTGAACCGGTTACGTCAGTTGTACGGAAGTAGAACTGTGGACGGTAACCGTTAAAGAATGGGGTGTGACGACCGCCCTCTTCTTTATTCAGGATATATGCTTCAGCTTTGAATGTGGTGTGTGGTGTGATTGAACCCGGCTTAGCCAGAACCTGACCACGCTCGATGTCTTCACGCTTGGTACCACGAAGAAGAAGACCTACGTTGTCGCCAGCTTCACCACTATCCAGCAGCTTGCGGAACATCTCAACACCGGTACAGGTAGTCTTAACGGTGTCTTTAATACCAACGATCTCGATCTCTTCACCAACTTTGATGATACCAGCCTCAATACGACCGGTAGCAACTGTACCACGACCTGAGATTGAGAATACATCCTCAACAGGCATCAGGAATGGCTTGTCTACATCACGTGCAGGGGTAGGAATGAACTCATCTACTGCAGCCATCAGACGCAGGATAGATGGAGCGCCGATATCAGATGCATCGCCTTCCAGTGCCTTCAGTGCAGAACCGATGATGATTGGCGTATCGTCACCCGGGAAATCGTAAGAGTCGAGAAGCTCACGAACTTCCATCTCTACAAGTTCAAGCAGCTCTTCGTCATCAACCTGGTCTGCCTTGTTCAGGTAGACTACCAGGTGAGGTACGTTTACCTGACGGGCAAGCAGTACATGCTCACGAGTCTGTGGCATTGGGCCATCAGCTGCGGAAACAACCAGAATACCGCCATCCATCTGAGCAGCACCAGTGATCATGTTTTTCACATAGTCAGCATGGCCCGGGCAGTCAACGTGTGCGTAGTGACGTGCTTCTGTCTCATACTCAACGTGTGCAGTTGCAATAGTAATACCGCGCTCGCGCTCTTCCGGAGCACCATCAATGTCGCCGTAGTCCTTGAACACAGCGCCGCCTGTCAGAGACAGAACCTTCGTGATTGCAGCGGTCAACGTGGTCTTGCCATGGTCGACGTGACCAATGGTACCAATGTTTACATGCGGTTTATTACGCTCAAACTTTTCCTTTGCCATAGTTATTCTCCATACATGTTTTTAAACTACGATGGAGACCTGCAAGCAGATAACCATCTAAACTGGAGCCCAGAGCGAGAATTGAACTCGCGACCTCATCCTTACCAAGGATGTGCTCTACCCCTGAGCTACCTGGGCCAGATCCATTGTCCTATTAAAGACAAATGGAGCGGGCGGCGGGAATCGAACCCGCGTCATCAGCTTGGAAGGCTGAGGTGCTACCATTGTACCACGCCCGCACACCCGAAGAAGCTCAGGGGAACCTCTTCAGAAACTGGTGGAGAGAGCTGGATTCGAACCAACGTAGGCTGAGCCAGCAGATTTACAGTCTGCCCCCTTTAGCCACTCGGGAATCTCTCCATGTCACGCCCTTGTCCCGCAAGCAGGCCAACCCAAAAGGGCGCGCGATTATGCACCTTTGCCGCGCACTGTCAATGAGCGCAACAAAAATACGGTTAAACTGGAGCCGGCAACAGGAATCGAACCCGTGGCCTGCTGATTACAAATCAGCTGCTCTACCATCTGAGCTATGCCGGCAAGGGTGGCGCATCATAACGATCAAAATTCTGAACTCAAGCACTATTTGAAAAGAGTTGTTTATTCCGTCAGATAGCGCTTCTTTTTAAGAGAGAACAAGAGCTCAATTCGCTGCTGTTTATCTATAAAATATTAGGTAAACAACTGCACTTTGCGACAAGCGCGTGACCGAATCTTAAAACGCTACGTGATGTTTTACTTAGCAGCCAGATATGGGATAACTACAGGGGGAACCAACTCGGAGACATCGCCTCCCATGCTGGAGATCTCCCGGATAAAACGGGATGAGACAAAGGTGTAGTCCTCGCGAGCCATGACAAACACGGTTTCAATGCGCTCATCAAGCCTGCGATTCATGGTTGCCATCTGGAACTCATACTCGAAATCGGATGCAGCGCGCAAACCTCGCAGAATCGCGGCCGCCTGATGAGCATGGGCGAGATCAACCAGCAGGCCTGAAAAGCAAACCGCCTCTACATTCGGCTCATCCTTAAATGTCTCGCGAACCATGCTTAAACGTGTTTCAACATCAAACATGGGCCCTTTTCCGGGATTGTCTGCAACACCGATCACAACGCGATCAAACGTCTTCAGTCCACGTTTAACCACATCAACATGGCCGAGTGTGATCGGATCAAAGGTACCGGGATAAATAGCTGTCTTTTTCACATTTCCCCCATCAAGAGATGAACAGTAATGGATTCAGAGCTGTTTTTGTACGTTTCTCATCAGAAGGCCTGCCCGGTGCCCAGGTAAAAGCGCCAGCGCTTGGTGGCAACACCATAGGCCATATCGCCCCGCAACGTACCTTTGGCCAGCCAGCGCATGGTCCAACGGAAGCCGCCTCCGGCACCCACTGCCAAGCCACGGGTAACCGAAGTCCCTACCCTGCCGCCGATCTTGCCCATATCAGTAAAGGCTACGAGCTGGAAGTTTGAGCCCTCCCGGATCGGAAAGCGCCCCTCAAAGGTGCCATAGAGATAGTGAGTTCCCTGCAGCTCTCCCGGATAATAGCCACGCAATCCGTTGCGGTTACCGATATCAAAGATGCCACTGCGCTGCACATCACCACTCATCAGGGCGCCATTGAGACGAATGTTGAACGTGTTCTCTCCTGAAAAGGCATAATAATCCCGTATTGAGGCAACATGGCTGTAGCTGTTCACTGTTGAACCGAGTCCCCTGTGGGCAGCTGAGACAGCGTAGTCAAAAGCCCTGCCGGAGAGCCAGGTGATCTGATCATCTATCGCTCTGAAGCTCACCCCGGCCAGCAGGGCACGAATACGATTACCAACCAGATCAACCTGCGGTGTCCCAGAGAGAAACCGGTATGAGGCATTAGAGCCGGAGAAACCAAACGCTACATTCCACCCCTCTTCAGGTACCTCATCCAGAGCATAATTAAATAGTACGCTGCCACTTTTGGCTCGCTGCAGATACTGGGCGGCATGAATGCCGTTGTTATAGGCATCGAACAGCGAGCGTCCCCATGTACCACTCATGACCATGCTCAGCTTCGAATCGGCAATCCTGCGCCAGTTGTATGAAGTCTCATATGAGGTGCCTTTTAAGGTGGAGAAGTTTTTTCCGGTATCCCGCTTGTAGGCCAGACGGATATGGTGATTCAGTCCCCAGAGATTATGTTCATCCACCACAACGGATGCAGATGATGCGCCGTTATCCTTGCGTGATGCCTGAGGAAGCACCCATAGCGTCCAGCGCTCTTTCACGCGCAGATTAACCTGCCCTGACTCGTCCGGTGGCAAAACCACCACTTCACTGAATATGCCGAGATTTCGCACTCTTCGCTCTGAAATGCTAGCGAACTCATCCTGCCAGACAGAGCCAATATAAAATGGCAACTCCCGTAGAACCGTCGCCTCTTCTGTTCGCTTCAACCCATCAATATTGATACTGCTTACGATTTTGCCCGTATCTGCATAAAGACCACCAGCAAACGCAAGCATGCCAAACATCAAAATTACAAATCGGTAAATATTCGCCATACCTGTAGTTAAGCAAAGCAGGTGCCGAATACAACCTTATGAAGCCACTGATTTATTGGCTCCTGCCAAAAACAGCTGCTTCCTTAAGGTTTCCACACCCCGGATTCATTAACAATCGCCGTGATATTAGCAAAGGGCGTCACATCAAAGGCCGGATTATTGGCGCTAACACCTGCCGCGGCGATGCGAATATGGCGAAAGAGGCCATCCTGATCCAGGCCGTCCATCTCCAGAACCTCACCATCGTCCCGCTCTTCAATGGGAATATCAGAGCCACTGGGACAAGCGGGATCAAATGTAGAAGAGGGGGCAGCCACATACATCGGCACGCCATGTTCTCTGGCAGCCAGGGATAGTGCATAGGTACCAATTTTATTGGCCACATCGCCGTTGGCAGCAATGCGGTCAGCGCCTACGACAATGGCATCCACCTTGCCCTGAGCCATCATCCAGGCAGATGCACCATCAGCCTGAATACGGCAATCAATACCCTCCTGGTTCAGCTCCCAGGCGGTTAAGCGCGCCCCCTGCAGGCGTGGTCTTGTTTCATCCACCCAGACAAACGGCTTCTCGCCTGCATGTGCCAGATGATAGATGCCCGAGGTTGCTGTTCCCCAATCGACTGCAGCCAACCAGCCTGCATTACAGTGGGTTAGAATACGCCTCTGACCAACAGCAAGAGACTCGGCAAGGCATGCCCCTATGGCACGATTAGCCGACACCTCAGCATCCGCATAAGCCTCTGCAGCCTCAATCATCTCAGCCGATGATGGGTCACCCTCACCGCAACGCTGCATCGCATCACAAGCATGAAACAGATTAACTGCTGTTGGCCGCGTGGCACGAAACCGGGGCAGCCAGAAATCAAAGAAACGATCCCGATCTTCTTTCCACGCCAGCGCTAAACCATAAGCTGCCGTCGCCCCAATCGTAGGTGCACCACGCACCTGCATCGACTCAATAGCAACCGCGACATCCTCAGGATTGAGACTTACCACCTGCTCAAAACGATGTGGGAGAAGACGCTGCTCTACCCACTGAACACCGCCGGATTGGGCATGCCAATTTACAGCCCGACATACAGAAGCACCCACTCTCACAACACGAACCCCACATAACCTATTGATTTATAATAACATTTCATCTTAATAGCGCAGCTTTCTCAATACGCCATCGAGCTCCACCGGGCGGGTATATGCAATCTTTAACTCACCGGAACCGCCTTTCCTGCAGACAATCTCAACAGGGAGCCCCAACTTTCGCGTTAACTCATCCTGCAGCGCAACCACATCGGCATCCGGCTCAGGTTTTGTTTTATCAACCGGGTTTTTTGCCGCACGCTTGGCCTCCTGCTCCATCTGCCTGGCACTCCAGACCTTACTAATACATTGACGTGCAAGTGACTCGGCGACATGTGTCGGCAAGCCCACAAGCGGTCGCGCCTGGCCCATGCTAAGCTGCCGTTTTTCAATCATCTCTTTGATTATCGGAGAGAGCTGAAGCAGGCGAATCAGATTACTAACCTGAACACGAGAAACACCAATCTTTTCCGCCACCTGCTGTTGCGTACAACCAAACTCATCGATCATACGACGATAAGCCCTGGCTGACTCAATCGCTGTCAAATCATCACGCTGCTCATTTTCAATAATGGCAAGCTCCAGTGCCTGCATATCATCTACATCACGAATCACAGCCGGAATCTCTTGCAAGCCCGCTGCCTGAGAGGCTCGCCAGCGGCGCTCTCCGGCAATCAACTCATATCCATCACCCTGCGGTCGCAGAAGGATAGGCATGAGCACACCCTCACGACGGATGGACTCTGTCAAAGAATCCAGCTCATCATGGGCAAAGTGGGTTCTCGGCTGGTAGGAGTTCGGTTTTATCTTGGAGATAGGTACTTGAGAAGCCTGCCGCATCACTTCCGGTGTAGGCGTGTCTGCCAATAGTGCACTTAAACCCCGCCCTAATCCTCTGTTTTTCAATGTAGCCATAACGCTTCTCCCAAAGTAATACCGGTAGCTATTTAATGATCAGATTGACCTGCGATGCAACAGTTCCTGCGCCACATCAAGATACGCCTGTGCACCCTTGGACTTCAGATCATGATACATCACTGGCACCCCAAAACTTGGCGCTTCAGATAGCCGTACATTGCGGGGCACAACGCTCTCATAGACTTGCGCGCCGAAGTAGGCACGAACATCCTGCTCCACCTGAGTAGAAAGGTTATTTCGGCGGTCCACCATGGTAAGCAGGATGCCCTCCATGTTCAGGCCTGGATTCAAGCCTTGGCGAATGCGCCGGATCGTGTCCATTAGCTGAGTTAAACCCTCCATGGCATAAAACTCAGTTTGCAATGTCACCATAATGTAGTCAGCAGCCGTAAGTGCATTGACCGTTAAAATACTCAAAGCCGGCGGGCAATCGATAAAGATGTGGTCAAAAGCTTCACCCTGATACGCTGCAAAGGCATTTTTCATGCGCTGCTCACGCCCCTGCTCATTAACCAATTCAATCTCGGCACCGGCAAGATCCATCGTTGCGGGCAGAAGATAGAGGTTTTCACACTCTGTTTTCACCACAGCATCGGCAATCGAGCTGTCGCCCAGCAAGACATCATAGGTGCCTGACTCTACATGCTGCTGGTCCACGCCCAGCCCTGATGTCGAATTCCCTTGAGGATCCAGATCAATCAATAGAACTCGCAGATCAAGCGCTGCCAAAGAGGCTGCCAGATTAATGCTGGTTGTTGTTTTACCCACACCGCCTTTCTGATTGGCCACTGCAGTGACCGGGCCGAATCCCTGATGTTTCACGTGAAACCTCCCTCTGAATCGTCGCAATAACGATAACACCGGACTCGCTGGATGCCATCCCCTTCTTCATTCGAGATATTTAGATCATGTTCACCGCTCAGCCTCCATCCCTCTGAAGCTTGCGGTTTATGTGCAAGCGGTACAGGAAGCACAGCCAACGCATTAACATTGGCATGAGGCGTACACATACGCAGTAGCATCGCCTCATCTGTTACTGCCCTGGCAACACACAGGTCGACATGCAGGGATGGGAGATCATTCACATCGGCATCATATACCTCTGCATTCAACTTCAACTTGCGAACAATATGGCGCAAAAACTCAGCCCTCTTCTTCCTTCTCTCCACTAAAACCCCAACCAACCCTGGCTTTGCAATCAACAGTGGAATACCGGGAACCCCCATGCCACTACCGACATCAAGCATGCGCCCCTCATCGGGCATCCACCTGGCAAGCGCCAGCGAAGGCGCAATAAAACGCTCATGAAACAGCTGTGGATCTGATATTGAGGTGAGATTCAACGCCCGACGAAACTTCATCACCTCCTGAACATAGAGATCACAACTCATGCTTCACCCTCAGATAGAGCATCAGAGATGTAATCGCTGCAGGCGTGATGCCTGACAGGCGCGATGCCTGTCCAATCGTTGCTGGCTGTGCCGTGATCAAACGCTGACAACACTCGATACTTAACCCCTTAACAGAAGCGTAATCAAATCCCTCTGGAATCCTAAAGCCCTCCATCTGCTTGAAACGGTCAACCTCAAGCTGCTGCTTATCGAGATAACCCTCGTAGTGCACGAGCGCAGTCAGACTCTTCAAGTCTCTGACACTAAACTCAGGATAGAGAGACAATAACTTCAATGCCTCAGCGGGCTGCACATCAGATCTATGACAGTAGGAGGCGAGACTCATTGATTGCGATGGCATGGGAAGATTTAATGCCACCAAGCGATCTCGCCATGCTGCGCCTGTGCCAACAACCATCTCACGCGATTCAGCCAGTCCAACCGTTACCCGCTCCCTTCTTGTAATAAAACGGTGAGAACGCGCTTCATCGTAGAGGCCAAGCCGAATCGCCCAATCACCCAATCGCATGTCAGCATTATCTTCCCGAAGTTGCAGGCGAAACTCTGCTCTGGAGGTAAACATACGATAAGGTTCGGTCACGCCTTTGGTAACCAGATCATCAGCCATAACACCAAGGTAAGCTTCGGATCTGTCCGGAACCCAGAACTCTACATCAATCGACCTTGCTGCAGCATTAATGCCAGCCAACAGGCCCTGGGCTGCAGCCTCCTCATAACCTGTTGTGCCATTAATCTGGCCAGCATGGAACAGACCCGCCACTTTCTTGCTCTCAAAAGAGGGTTTTAGCTCAGTTGGATCGACATAGTCATATTCAATCGCGTAACCCGGACGAATGATGACAGCCTGCTCCAGGCCGGGAATAGAATGAATAAAAGCCCACTGTACATCAATGGGTAGTGAGGTGGATATGCCGTTTGGATAGACCTCGTTGTGATCCTTTCCTTCAGGTTCAAGAAAGATCTGATGGCTTGTTTTATCTGCAAAGCGGACCACCTTATCTTCAATACTTGGACAGTAGCGTGGCCCTGTCCCTTCAATCTTTCCTGAAAACATCGGTGACCGACTCATGTTTTCACGAATAATCTCATGCGACTTTTCTGTTGTTCGGGTGATGGCACATGGTATCTGATCCTGAGTCACCTGCTCATGCAGCGCCGAAAAGGGCTGAACATCTGTTTCGCCAGACTGTAAATCCAATGAAGCCCAATCAATTGTTTTCTTATCAAGGCGTGGTGGCGTGCCGGTCTTCAAACGCCCCAGCTTAAAGTCTCTACGGTAGAGCTCGTCAGTCAGGCCATGCACTGCCGCATCGCCCGCACGACCTGCAGGCATACTCTTCTCGCCCACGTGGATTAATCCTGATAGAAAGGTTCCCGTTGTCAGCACAACAGCCCGGGCCATGTGCTGCACACCTAACTCGTCTACCGCGCCGACTACAGAATCACCTTCGAATAGAAGCTCTGAAACTGTGCCCTGATGCAGGCTTACACGCGGATGAGAGTCCAGCATCGCTCTGATTACCATATGGTAAATGCGCCGATCACACTGGGCTCGTGTCGCCTGTACCGCTGGCCCCTTGCGTCGATTTAAGACGCGGTACTGCAGAGCAGAACGATCAGCCGCCATCCCCATCAAGCCACCAAGGGCATCAACCTCATGAACAAGGTGCCCTTTGCCGATACCACCAATGGCCGGATTACAGGACATCTTGGCAATGGTATCCAGATTCTGTGTAATCAGACGCACGCGCGCACCCCGACTGGCAGCAGCCCATGCCGCCTCACAACCAGCATGTCCGGCACCAATAACTATTACATCAATGTCTTGCGGATGTTTCACGTGAAACCATTCTCCATAATTTTTCTCAAAGGGGGAGGAAGCGTAGGGGTAAATCTTTTCAAAGCAATAAAAAAAGGGGGCCTAAAGCCCCCCTTTTTCGAAATGGCGCAGGATTTAACCCTTGCGCCTCTTCTCCATCATATCATGAATAATCGGGGAGAGGATTAGCTCCATAGCAAACATCATCTTGCCAGCCGGAACAACCATGGTGTTGCGACGAGACATAAATGAACCATTCAACATAGAGGTCAGCCAAGGGAAATCGATACCCCATTTTTCCGGCTTGCGAATACGAATCACAACAACACTCTCATCCGGAGTGGGCACATCACGCGCAATAAACGGGTTAGAGGTATCAACCAGAGGAACACGCTGGAAGTTGATATCCGAATTGCTGAACTGTGGAGTAATGAAGTGCACATAGTCATGCATTCGGCTAAGAATGTTTTCAACCACGGCTTCAGATGAGTAACCACGCATTTCGGTATCACGGTGGATTTTCTGAATCCACTCCAGATTTACAACTGGAACAATACCTAACAGCAGGTCGGCATATGGAAGCACCTCTTCTACGCCGCCATGAAGGCCCTCGTAGAACAGCAGATCAGAACCCTCTCCAACTTCGCGCCAATCGGTAAACTTACCCGGTTCAACGCCATAAATCTTAGCCTCTTCATCATCATGGATGTAGGTGCGGGCAAGACCCTTACCGACTTCGCCATAGGACTTGAACAGGTCGGCAATATTATCAAACAGGTTAGCCTCATCAGAGAAGTGGCTCAGGCGCTTGCCTTGAGCTTCGAACTCTGCAGATTTCTCACGGAATGTGAGACGGTCAAAACGGTGAAAGCAGTCGCCTTCGACAATTGCTGGTGTAACTTTCTCGCGCCTGAAAATATGCTCGAGTGCTACTTTTGCTGTGCTGGTACCGGCTCCTGATGAACCCGTTACGGAAATCACTGGATGATTTGCTGACATGGTATCTCCCAAAAAAACTTTTTGAATCAAGGGCTTACGGAGTCCCTAGCCTCTTTTGTCCCCTGTCCCTCTGGATTAAATAACGCCAAAAGGTTGGCCATTATGCCGCAAACTACCCCTAACATTCAAGGAAAAGCCGCGACTACTGAAACCTGAAGTCCAAATAGAAGACGTTTTTACTTACCAATGCAGAACTCTGAAAAGACCTGATCAAGAATATGTTCAACATCGCCAATGCCCAGAATGCCACCCAATGCTGCCCAGGCAGCTCGCCACTGCATGGCGGTAATCTCGAGTTTCTCCTCATCGTGCAGCGTCTGCATACCTGTCTCAATACAGTGCAGCGCTTCGCTAAGGCTCTGACAATGCCGCTCTCGGGTTACAAGCATCGACTCGTCCGCGATATCAATATCACCCAAGCTAGCAGCCAGACGATCTCTTAAATCGTTCAAGCCTGAACCGTTTGTCGCACTGGCTGAGATAAAGTGATCTGGATATGCCCCTTGCCCAACATCGCATTTATTCATCAGGAAAATATCCGCATTAACCTTGCAGTGCCAGGTATCCGGACGCATAGCATCGGCAACAAACAGTGTCGCATCAGCCTGCTCAGCAGATTGATGGGCACGACGCACCCCCTCCTGCTCGATCCGGTCTTCACTCTCCCTGATGCCTGCGGTATCAGAGAGGCGCACAGGAATACCATGCACCTCAAAATCGATCTCAAGCACATCTCGCGTTGTGCCCGGAATATCACTGACAATAGCCCTGTCACGCCCTGCCAGTGCATTCAGAAGGCTTGATTTACCAACATTAGGAGCACCGATTATAGTCACAGTAGCACCATCAAACAGACGCTCGCCAAGTGGTGCGGAATCAAGCATGGCTCGGATCGGCTGAATCAACTGCTGTTGCATATCTTCATCCAGTCGACTGAAGAACAGTTCGGGAATCTCTTCTTCAGGAAAATCGAGACTGGCCTCAACATGCGCTACCAGAGAGGTCAGCTGCTGCATCAGATGCTCTATATGTCGCCCGAAAGCACCCTGTAGCTGCCGCTGAGCCTGTTTTCCTGCGCGTATGGTGGCAGCATCAATACAGGAGGCTACGGCCTCTGCCTGGGCCAAATCCATTTTTCCATTCTCAACCGCCCGGCGGGTGAACTCACCCGGCTCGGCTGGTTTGCAACCCAGCTCAAACAAGCGCTCCAGCAGAGCGCGCAGCAGCACAGGGCCACCATGCCCCTGCAGTTCAACCGTGTGCTCGCCCGTATAGGAGTGAGGTGCCGGAAAATAGAGTGATAAGCCCTGATCCAGCACATCGCCTGCAGCGTCCAACCATGATGAGAGGATTGCAACTCTGGCAGGGAAATCCCGCTTAGAATTTGTAAGTTGTTGCAGAACATTCAGGGCATCTATGCCTGAAATGCGAATCACCCCTACGCCACCCCGGCCTGGCGGGGTGGCAATAGCGGCAATGGTTGTTTTATCAGTGACCTGATTAATCGACGTTCATCCTCTTCATTACCATACGCTGCTGGACAATAGAGAGTACGTTATTAACTACCCAGTAGAGTACGAGACCTGCCGGGAAGAAAAGGAACATGGCAGTAAACAGGAATGGCAAAAACTGCATCACTTTAGCCTGCACTGGATCAGGCGGCTGAGGATTAAGTTTCTGCTGAATAAACATGGAGATACCCATCAGTACAGGCAGTACAAAGAATGGATCCTGCACTGACATATCTGTAATCCAGCCGATGAATGGCGCCTGCCGCATCTCAATCGACATCAGCAGTACCTTATAAAGGGCAAAGAAAACAGGGATCTGAATAATGATAGGCAGGCATCCACCCAGTGGATTCACCTTATGTTTCTTATAAAGGCCCATCACCTCCTGGCCCATTTTCTGACGATCATCGCCATACTGCTCTTTCAAGCGGGTCATCTCCGGCTGCAATTTACGCATTGATGCCATCGACTCATACGACTTCTGGGTAGGATAGAAGAAGAGGATTTTGATGCAGATCACCAGAACAATAATACAGAAGCCGAAGTTGCCCAGATACTGATAGAGCCACTCAAGGAAGCTGTGCATCGGCTTGGAAATCGGAGAAAACCAGCCGAAATCTACAGCGCGTTCCAGCTCGGCATTCACACTTTCAAGTACAGGAATAGATTTAGGGCCAAGATAGATGCGGGTGTTGAACAGAGCATCTCTGCCCTCAAGTTTACCATCATCAATCAGGCCAGCCTGATAAGAGCGACCATCGCCTTTATAGTAATAAGGATAGTCCTGGTCAGGATTGGAGATAAGCGCAGCAATAAAGTAGCGGTTCATAATCGCAGTCCAGCCACCCATAGAGGCTGAGCGAATGGAGCCTTTCTCATCCAGCTCATCATAATCCGGCTCCTGCAACTTGCCATCAAACAAGCCAGTTGGACCCATGTGTTCATAGAAAGTGCTCGACTCTTTATCAGGATGACGCTCAACCACCTGACGATAAAGCTTCAAGCCACCGCCCTCTATAATTCTATCTTTAACATCAACAACATAGGATCCCTGCGTGAGACTTATCTGACGCTCCCAGATGCGTCCGTCATCAAGCACAGCACGCAGAACAGCTGCGTCTCCACTCTGTTTTACCGCTGCAAACTGCTGAGCCAACTGGCGACCCATCACACCGGTATTCACATAGACAGAATGACCTTCATCCATGTGCAGTACAGCAACCGGAGCAGAATCTTTCTCCAGAGACTCTCTGTAATTAGTCAGAACCGCACGGGTAAACCACCCCTTCTCATTCACAGAGAGTTTCAACAGATCATTACTGATCTCAAAAGCAGCCGGGGTGATCGGAACAGATGTAGGCACAGCCATAGGTTTGGCAACAGCCGGAGTCACATCGCTGACTTCAGCTACAACGCCGGCATCAGGGATAGCAGCCATTTTGTCGGAGGGAGGCATCAGTTTTTGGGTTGATTCTGTCTGAACCTGCTGTGAAGCGGATGGCTCCTGCTCTGGGAATAGTGCTCCCCACCCCAGTAGAACCAGCATCGACAGTGCAAATGCCAGAATCATATTGCGTTGTTCCATGATTATTTCTCCCTCAAAACTTTTAGAGATCTGGTTGCCTCAACTTCCGGTACCGGATCGAACCCACCTTTTGAAAACGGATGGCAACGTAACAGACGTTTCGTACCAAGCCAAATACCGCGCAACACGCCATGGCGTTGCACGGCCTCGATTGTGTAATATGAACAGGTGGGATAATGCCGGCAATGCGATGGCATAACAGGCGAAATGAACAACTGATAAAAACGGACAGGTAACAGAAAAAGTTTACGCATCGATCAAAACCTATCCCTGATGCGGCTGACGAATCTTGAGCAGAGCTTGAGAAAAGTCATGTACTGGATCCACCATTCTGTCTACATTCACAATCGGTATCACCAGAACATCAATACCCAGTGAATCATAACTGCCACAACGAAAATGATCGCGCAGCTGGCGTTTCAGACGATTCCTTGCAACGGCATTGCCATATTTTCTTGAAACAGCAAGCCCCAGACGAGAGTGCTCGGAACCGTTAAAACGATAGACCAGCCGTACTCCCCCTACACTGATTCGCCTGCCTTTTCGCATGGCGGCGAAATCAGATTTTGAGCGTAAACGCCCTGATTTAGGGAAGTGCTGGTTCAGACCGATTTATACTGTCAGGTCCTTACGACCTTTAGCGCGGCGACGATTCATAATCACACGTCCTGCTTTGGTTGCCATGCGTGCACGGAAGCCATGACGGCGTGCGCGGCGGATACGGCTTGGCTTATATGTAAAGCTCATGGTAAATCTCCTGATACCTTATCAACTTGATAAGCAGTCGCTTAAAAAGGGTCGCGCATGATAAATAGCATCGCAATGGTGTCAAGGAATGATCGCGACTCATCTATAGAGTGGATGAAGCTGGGCAAGCATGTACTATTCTGCCAATGACAACCACCTTTGACGAATCTTACTGGCACCGTATCAAAGATGCACTGATGGATGAGATCCCTGCATCCCGTTTTGATGCGTGGATTCGACCGTTAACCGCCCACTACAATGATGGTGATTTAACCATCAAGGTTGCCAATCGCTTTTTTCTTGATGGCCTGAAAGCCAGCTACGGAAAACGTCTTACTGAACTGGCCCATATTATGATCGGCGATCATATTAATATCCTCTATGAGGTGGATGCCAAGCTCGCTGCTGCTGCAGAAGTGAAAAAAGAAGAGGTGGCCGTTGAAAGCAGGCAATCCAATGTTGATGGTTATATCGACCCGCGTTTTACCTTTGAAAATTTTGTCGTCGGTTCCGGTAATGAGTTCTGCAATGCAGCTTGCCGTGCAGTCGCTGATAAACCCGGTGCTATCTATAACCCGCTCTACCTCTATGGTGGTGTAGGCCTTGGTAAAACACATCTGATCAATGCAGTTGCCAATGAGCTGTTGAGTAAGGATCACACCCGCATCGCCTACCGTACGGGTGAGCGTTTCACCAATGAGTTGATCCAGGCGATTCGTAATGGTTCAACCGATGCCTTTCGCAATCAGTATCGTCAGGTGGATGTACTGATTATTGATGATATCCAGTTTATTGCCGGTAAAGATCGTACGCAGGAGGAGTTTTTTCATACCTTCAATGCCCTTTACGAGGTGAAGAAACAGATTATTCTTACCTCTGACCGTAGCCCGCGCGATCTTACTAATCTGATGGAGCGTCTGCGCTCCCGCTTTAACTGGGGACTGGTTGCAGATATTCAGCCACCTGATCTTGAGACACGTTTAGCCATTCTATCCAGTAAAGCGGAGTTGGCAGGTGTTCATCTTGATAAAGATGTTGGCCACCTCTTGGCATCGCGTATTAAAAATAATGTGCGTGAACTTGAAGGTGCACTGACCCGTCTTACTGCCCATGCAACACTGACCGGTCGCACCATTGATATCGCATTTGCCCGGCATGTACTGCGTGATCTCCTGCATGAGGAGGTTCGTGCTGTCTCTGTAGAGGATATTCAGAAGAAGGTCGCCTCCTACTTTAATATTAATATACGTGAGATGTCTTCAAGTAAACGCAGTCGCACCATTGCATTCCCACGCCAGATAGCGATGTATGCTACTAAAGAGCTTACTACACTATCCCTGCCCGAGATTGGTAGTCGATTTGGTGGAAAAGATCATACAACTGTTCTCTATGCGGTACGTAAAATTAATGCAAAACGTAAAGAGTCTGATGATTTTGATGAAGAGATGGGTCGTATTATGTCCCTGCTTAAACAGTAAATAATTCTACCCGGGCTCTGTCATAAGAGCTTTTTAAATCACGATATAACAATCAAAAAACCGGTTAATATTTGATATGGGCTCTATTTCTCATGAACACTCATGTCTACCTTATTAATACTTGTAACTAACTGTTATTAAATAACTTTATATATTATAAATTAACACTACAGCTGAACCGTTCGCCTCTCTAAGAAGGTGTTAGCCTATCCCCGCACAGCCTGTGGATAGATTGAGCATAACCCGATATCTGACCACCATCCTGTTACCAATCGGAGTTTATCCACATCCTGTTCACAAGCTCTCCATCATTCACACACAGTTCAAAAAGCACTTAAAGCCAGTGCATGAATGGCTATTCCACCCTTACTCACAATACTCACAGCCCCTATGATGACTATGAATCTTTATTAAAATAAAAGGGTAACAAGTAATAAAGGCAACAACCTTACAGAATATTCCAACATATCTTTGTAACAGCATCTCTTAATTTCATTATTCAGATCATGCAATCATCTGTTTTTCAGTTATAGGAAAACAGTGAATAGAATCTCAATAACTGTTCTCAACTCAAGTAGATATTCAAAACTTAGCTAAGGTTCATTCACATGATCGAAAGGTATTCCACATTAAGTATTCATGTTGGTGACGAATAAATAGAGTAGAATGAAGTAATCATCTTAACGACTTTTAGCATATTGGTTCTTTGTTTGATCTACTCTCTGTCTGGAAACAGCCATTGAGGGTTTATCCAGCTTCAATTGTTGTACCCCCATCCGGTAGAAGAAAGGAACAACACTTCTCTTTTGGCTAATAAGGTGTGAGTCTGTCCGCGCATATGTTGTGGATAGTTTGAGCATAAAGTGATTGACCGAACTGATGCGACTGAGCATGATTAATTATCCACATCCTGTTCACTCTCTCTCCTGGATTCACACACAGACCGGAGATGCTAAAAAGCCATGTGAACAATGGATAAATGGGGTTTATTCACAATACTCACAGCACCTATGATGACTATGAGTTTTTATAAATATAAAGGGGATTAGGTAGTAGATATGAACATCACATTGTCCAGAGCATCTTTGTTGCAGGCAGTGCAGCGTTGTCAGAGCATTGTAGAAAAACGCCACACCATCCCGATTCTTGCCAATATTTTACTGCAGGCAGAAAACGACACGTTGCATGTTACTGCCACTGATCTTGAGGTTGGTATTCGTTCTCAGGCACCTGCTACAGTAACAAAAGAGGGTTCGATCACTGTATCAGCCAGAAAACTGTTTGATATCATCAAAGAGCTCGATGCTGATCAGGATGTCACCCTTGAGAGTGGTGAAACATTTGTATCGATTCGCAGTGGCCGTTCCCGGTTCCGTCTTGCCTCACTCGCAGCTGGTGAATATCCGGCGTTAACAGAGGAGCAGGGTGGCAGCTCGATCACACTATCCGGCTCAACACTTTCCGATATGGTTGCAGCCACTGCCTTTGCCATGTCTACAGATGAGACCCGTAAATATCTGACCGGTAGTCTGTTTGAGGTGGATGATCAGCATATGCTCAGACTGGTTACCACTGACGGTCACAGGCTGGCTCTCTCTGAAGTTCGTCTTCAGCAGGAGACAGAGGCTGTGAAATGCATTGTGCCACGCAAGGCAGTGCTGGAGATCAGAAAGCTCTGTGATGAGTGTCAGGGTCAGATTGAACTCTTTTTGGGTGAGCGTCAGATTCGTCTGGTAGCTGACTCCAATATTCTTACCTCTAAATTGATCGATGCCCGTTTCCCGGTTTATCAGGATGTCATTCCAGTCAATAACCCGGCTCAGGCGATTGTGGCCAAGGGTGAATTTGATCAGGTACTGCGCCGAAGTATGATTGTAGCCAATGAGTTTACTCACGATGTTCGACTCACCTTCAAAGAGAAGGGTATTGATATATCTGCGCATAATACCGAGCAGGAAGAGGCCGAAGAACATATCGCCACGGACTACAATGGTCAGGAGGTCGCTATCGGTTTTAATGGTCGTTATCTCAGGGATACACTGAGTGCTATTCGCTCTTCAGCAGTACGCATTGAGCTTAAAGATGAACTCTCTCCGGTACTGGTACGTGGTGAAGATGATGAAGGATCGCGCTATGTTATTATGCCGATGAGGATCTAAACGACAGTTGTCTGCAACGCCCCTCTCCATACGCGAAGTGAAAGTCAGGCAGCTGCGCTGTCATGATGATATTACCTGGCACTGTGATCCGGGTCTTAACCTGATAATAGGTGCCAACGGCAGTGGTAAAACCACCCTGCTTGAAGCAGTTTACCTGATGGCCTTCGGCCGCTCTTTTCGGCAAGCCCGTGATCCGGTTCTGGTGAAAAGGGATGCAGATCGATTTTTTATTCATGGGCAGTGGCATCGTTACGGACCGATGAATCTATCAGTTGCCGGTCGCCGTGGTCAGACCACCCTTCGTCTGCAGGGCCGTGATGTGCAGCGACGTAAGGATGTCAGCGAAAGTTTCCCGGTTCTGGTGGATGCACCACAGGGAAGAAAGATTGTTGATGGTGCACCGGGTGAGAGAAGGCGCTGGTTTGATGGTCTGATCATCGCCTGTTTTCAGAATATGGGCATCTATTATGAGCGTTATCTGCGGGCAGTAATGCAACGCGGTCGGCTTTTAAGGCGCCGGGTTTCATCGGATGAACTTGATATCTGGGAAGCGCAGATTGTGAAGTACGGGCAACCGATTGTGCAGGCCAGAGAGAAGATGGTTACGATGTTGAATGAACTTCTTGAGCAGGAGAGTCCACTCACAGAAGATCCGCTGATCATCTCTGTTACCATGCCCGATTATGATCAGCAGGCCTGGCTGTCGCGCTTGAAAGAGAAGCGAAGTGAAGATCTGCGTGGTGGCGGTCTGCGTTTTGGCCCACATTGTGATGTGGTAAATATCCACTTTCAGCAGCGTGAAATACGCAGTGCCGGTTCCCGAGGCCAGCAAAAACTGGCGGCCATCGCTATAAAGATGGCAGAATGCGGACTCTGGACCCGATATCGTAAATTGATTCCGGTTTTATTGCTCGATGATTGTCTGGAAGCTCTGGATCGTACACGGCAACTGCGTCTGCTTAAACGTCTGCAAGCCAGTTCAGCTCAGGTATTGATGACCGCCCCTGAGGGTGTGACTATCACGCCCGGTCTGGATATTAGAATTCAGGTATTAAATGCACAGGGATTGTGTGATTTTGCTACCAGCTCGATGGTTTCGATGCTTGATGATACAACAGAAGTAATGGAGGAAGCTGCATGACTGCTTCTCAGGAACAGGAAGAATATGGTGCGGATAGTATTAAGGTCCTTAAGGGACTTGATGCGGTACGTAAACGTCCGGGCATGTATATCGGTGATACCGATGATGGTACCGGCCTGCATCATATGGTGTTCGAGGCAGTGGATAACTCCATCGATGAAGCACTGGCAGGTTACTGCGACAAGATCGAAGTCATTATTCACTCTGATGATTCGGTAACTGTTCGTGATAACGGACGTGGTATTCCGGTTGCTATGCATGAGGAAGAGCAGATTTCCGCTGCTGAAGTGATTATGACTGTCTTGCATGCCGGTGGTAAATTCGACTCTAACTCCTACAAGGTTTCCGGTGGTCTGCACGGTGTGGGTATCTCGGTGGTGAATGCACTCTCTGAAACACTGGAACTGGTGGTTCGCAGGCAAGGCCATGTGCACTATCAGAAATATGAGATGGGTGTACCGGTAGAGCCGCTAAAGGTGATTGGTGATGCCAAGGGAACCGGTACAGAAGTTCGCTTTCTGCCCAGCCTTGATATCTTCTCTCATCGCAATATGTCCTTTGATATCCTCTCCTCCCGTCTGCGTGAACTCTCCTTCCTCAATAGTGGTGTGCACATTGAGGTAATCGATGAGCGCAGCGATAACAAAGTGGTGTTTGAGTATGAGGGCGGTATCTCAGCATTTGTTCATCATCTCAATCGTACCCGTGCGCCACTTCATAGCGACTGCGTTGGCATGTGCATTGAGAAGGATGATGTAACTGTCGAACTCTCCATGCAGTGGACCGACTCCTATCAGGAGCACGTCTTCTGTTTTACCAATAATATTCCGCAGCGTGACGGCGGCAGCCATCTGGCAGGTCTGCGCGGTGCATTGACCCGAACCATCAACAACTATGCAACCGCGAGTGGTTTGGCCAAGAAGTTGAAAGTGAGCCTGACCGGTGAAGATTGCCGCGAAGGATTGACCGCAGTGCTCTCCGTGAAGGTTCCTGATCCGAAATTCTCATCGCAGACCAAAGACAAACTGGTCTCATCAGAAGTGAAGCCGATTGTTGAGAGTGTGGTGAATGAGAAGCTGGCTGAGTGGTTTGAAGAGAATCCGCAAGAGGCCAAGCGCATTGTCGGCAAGGTAACCGAAGCAGCCACTGCACGCGATGCAGCACGTAAAGCACGTGATCTTACTCGCCGTAAAGGCGCCTTGGATATCTCATCCCTTCCCGGAAAACTGGCTGATTGTCAGGAGAAAGATCCGGCACTCTCCGAAATTTACCTGGTGGAGGGAGACTCTGCAGGAGGTTCTGCCAAGCAGGGCCGTGATCGTAAGGCGCAGGCGATTCTTCCGCTAAAGGGTAAAATCCTGAATGTGGAGAAGGCGCGTTTTGATAAGATGCTCTCTTCTCAGGAGATCGGCACGATGATCACCGCACTCGGTACCGGCATCGGCAAGGATGATTTTGATATCTCCAAGCTGCGTTACCACAAAGTTGTGATCATGACCGATGCGGACGTGGATGGTGCGCACATTCTTACTCTGCTGCTCACCTTCTTCTATCGTCAGATGCCGGAAGTGATCGAGCGCGGTTACCTCTATATTGCCCAGCCACCGCTCTACCGTGTAACCCGTGGTAAAAAAGCGCGTTATATCGCCAATGACAATGAACTGTTCGAATTCCTGCTTGAGCATGGCTCTGATGGCAAAGCGTACTTTAGCAGTGCGAAAGCCAAAGCGATGAGTGGAGAGCGCCTGCAGACAGCAGTGCGTAGCATCCATCGTCTGCAGGGGTTGCAGGCCAGGCTTTCTCAGCGCATTGATCCGAAAGTGCTGAAGTTCCTGATCGAAAGCGGCAAAACAACCGTCAAGATGATGCGTCACAGTGACCAGCTCAAAGAGCGTATGGATGCACTGGATTGGGCATTCAAGCAGGCCTCACGTGTGGATGAGACACTGAGCTACAAGATTCATGAAGATGAACTCGATGGTAGTTTCTGGGTTCAGTTCCAGCGTCGTGATCATGGCCGCGTCATGATCTCCAGACTGGATAAAGATCTGGTGGCTACTGCTGAATTCGCTGAAGCACAGAAGTTGTGCGCATCAGTTCAGAATCTGGTGGATGATGGTGCCTATATCACCCATGGCGATAAGCGTTGGGATGTTCCCCACTTTGATGATCTCGCCGCAACGGTTGAGTCTGAAGGGCGTAAGGGCCTGAACATCCAGCGCTATAAAGGGTTGGGTGAGATGGATCCTGAGCAGCTGTGGGAGACCACCATGGATCCGAAAAATCGTGTATTCAAACGGGTAACGCTGGAAGATGTCGTCAATGCAGACGAAACCTTCTCCACACTTATGGGTGATGCGGTTGAACCACGTCGTAAATTCATTCAGGACAACGCGCTGAAAGTGAAAAATCTGGACGTTTAAGGGAAGCTGAAAAGTGAGTGCTACAGAGAAGAGTAAACTTAGCTATGCCGACTGTGGTGTAGATATCGATGCAGGCAACGCCTTTGTTGGTCGCATCAAAAAAGCGGTGAACAGTACCATGCGTCCGGAAGTTCTATCTGGGCTCGGCGGTTTTGGTGGCCTGTTCAAACCGGATTTCTCCAATATGGAAGAGCCGGTACTGGTGTCAGGTACTGATGGCGTAGGCACTAAACTGCTGCTGTTGCAGGAGTTTGATCGACCGCATGTGGCAGGCATTGATGCTGTTGCCATGTGTGTGAATGACCTGGCTGCACTTGGTGCAACCCCGCTCTTCTTCCTCGATTATCTGGCAACCGGAAAATTGGCTGGAGAAACGCTGGCCGGCGTGGTTGAAGGCATTGCTGATGCCTGCCGCACCTGTGACTGCTCGTTAGTCGGTGGTGAAACTGCCGAGATGCCGGGCATGTATGCACCGGGTCACTACGATATCGGTGGTTTCTGTGTCGGTGTAGTCGATCGGCCTAAGATGGTGGATGGCAGCAAAATCAGTGCCGGTGATATCATTATCGGCGTTGCCTCCAACGGCCCCCACTCCAACGGTTTCTCCATGGTGCGCAAACTGCTTGAGTTGGGCGAAGCTGATCTGAACAACGATGTGCTCTCTGATGGTCGTAAAGCAGTTGAGGGTGTTCTTTCACCAACACGTCTTTACGTTCCTGCAGTGAATGCATTGATGAAGAGTGATACCGACATTCACGGTTTCTCTCACATCACTGGTGGCGGCATGTTTGATAACTTCGAGCGTCTGTTAACAGATGATCTGGCAGTCACCATTGATGTCGGTGCATGGCCTGTGCCACCGGCATTTGAATATCTTCTGAACTTTGCCGATGTAGAACGTGATGAGCGATATCGCACCTTTAATATGGGCATCGGTTTTGCCGTGATCCTCTCTGAGAGCGAAGCTGAGAAAGCTGAAGCGGTACTTAAAGAAGCCGGTGAAACGACCTTCCGTATCGGCACAGTTCACAAGCGCAGTGGTGAAGCTGTAACACTGGTCGGTTAATCGCTATTCGATTTATAGAAACAGAATGACATGGGGTGCCTTATGGCACCCTTTGTTTTTTGAATGCATACCACACAAGGAAACCCATGAATCGAAACAGACTGGAAGCAGCTGCAAAGCAGGGCATCATCAGCAGAGAGCAGGTTGAGGCATTGCTGAATTTTCTGGACTCTGAAAAGAGTGTTTCAGATGATGATCACTCAGAAGATCATATGAAGTTTGTACGTGGTTTCGGTGATGTGTTTATTACACTGGGCATTGTTTTTGTGGCTGTAGCATCTGCACAGATCAACATGATCTCACTGCTTAACATCATTCCTCTTGTACTGTTAATTGCCACGACCGAGTGGCTGGTTCGTGGTCGTCGCCTGGTGCTTCCAGGCATCGCACTGCTGATTTCGAGTCTCTATTTTGCATCCCAACTGATTGAACTCTCCATGGCAGATTACGGATTGCTCAACTTACTCTTTCTCACGGCTTTGGCAGGGCTGTTTTACTGGCGTTATAAAATCCCGTTCACGCTGCTGCCTATTGCACTCGGATGCATTGCCATGATCAGCGTAATCATCGAAATCGATCTGTTTCATGCGCAGTATGTTTTCATCATCTATGGCTTGAGCGTATTTGCTGCAGCGATGTGGTTTGATGCCCGCGATATCAACAGGAAGACAAGATTCAGCGATGCTGCATTCTGGCTACATCTGCTGGCTGCTCCGCTGGTTGTGCACGGGGTGATGGTAACCCTGCTCGCATCAACCGGCCCGCTACCCTTTAAAGAGGTTTTGATTATCGCTTTCTTTATCGCTTTCTTTCTGGTGGCGCTATACGTGGATCGCCGGGCACTGCTGGTCTCAAGTTTGTCGTACGCGATCTATGCGGTGATCGCGCTCTCCAAAAGCAATGCCTTTGCGATTGAAAATCTGACCCTGTTGATCTTTGCCGCATTTGGCGCATTCATTATTTTCTTTGGCACATACTGGTACAAGATTCGCAGCTTCGTGTATGCAAAAACAGCCGGATTTGTGCTCTCCAGATATGTGCCGCCATTCATTGATCACAGCTAACAGACCAGCAGAGCTTTTGCCCTTATAAGCCTTTGCTTGCTTTATGATGGCGATGATTAAGAGTTTGCCATGCAGTGTTCGTGCTGCATCAATCTCTGAGATGGGTGGTGTATGAGTTCCAAATCTATTGCGGTGATGGCTTCCGGCCGTGGCTCCAACCTGAAAATCATCCTCGATGCTGAGGCGGCGGGGCACTGCCCTGTTGATGTGCGGCTGGTTATTTGTGACAAGGCTGATGCCAAGGCACTGGATATTGCCCGCCAGGCGGGTGTGCCGCATGTTATCCATGTTAACCCGAAAGATTATGAGAATCGTGAACAGTATGACGCAGAATGTGCAGACCTGTTAGACAAACACGGTTGCCAGTGGATTGTCCTGGCCGGCTACATGCGCATCCTCTCCTCCGCATTTGTACGTCGCTTTCGTGGCCGCATTATCAATATTCACCCCTCCATCCTTCCCGCATTTGCCGGTGCCAAAGCTGTTGAAGATGCACTGGAATATGGTGTTAAGGCTTCCGGTTGTACCGTTCACCTTGTTGATGAGGTGTTGGATGGTGGCCCGATTCTGGCTCAGGCGATTGTGCCGGTTCTCGATGATGATACGCGTGACTCTCTGCATGCCCGCATCCAGCGCGAAGAGCATATTATCTATCCGGCAACCCTGAAACGGATGGTTGAAGAGGGGTTTACCATCAAGGGCCGTCGCGTCATCTGGTCTAAATAGTTCTTCTGACTTCTTCCAGACAATCTCTGTACTTATTAGAAACCTGATTTAACAGACCGGGCTAAAAATCACGCTTTATCGGTGTCGGGATCGATGAGGATATTATCGAGGCGTTTGAGGTGGCCGTGATCAACACCGGCCAGAGGTAGGCGGATAATGAAACTTGCACCCTCACCGGGCGTGCTCTGTACCTTGATTTTACCGGCATGGGCTTCAACGATGCGTTTACAGATCGCCAGACCAAGGCCTGCACCTTCGCCATCTTTACGGCAGCGGGCATCATCAGCGCGGAAGAATCGGTCAAACAGGCGATCCTGCTGCTCTTCAGCAATGCCGGGCCCCTCATCGCGCACTGTGATGATCGCAGAGCCATTGGCTGTCTTGGCGCTCAGGTGGATGGCCGAATGCTCTGGCGCATGTTTGAAGGCGTTGGAGAGCAGATTCATCATGGTTCGCTCAAGCTGGCCTGCTTCACCGGTGATCTCCATATCATCTTCGATATCCATATCGAGGGTAACATTCTGACCATCAAAGAGGATCAGGTGCTGTTGACCCACCTCCTGCAGCAGCAGTGAGAGATCCACAGGAGTCTGCACCAGCTCCAGCTGACCGGCATCAGAGCGGGCCAGCGTGAGCAGGTCATTCACAATACGCTGGATGCGATCGATGGTGCCAAGCTGTTGGCGAAGAATCTGCTGATACTCCTCTTCAGAGCGTGGGTGACGTAGCGCCACTTCGATTTCACCTTTAAGAATGGTCAGGGGCAGGCGTAACTCATGCGAGGCATCGGCGGTAAACCGTTTCTGGCCCTGAAAGCTCGCCTCCAGATCGGTGAACATCTTATTAAGCACACGCACCAGAACGCGAATCTCTTTATCCTGAGATTCGGATTTCAGGCGGCGGGAGAGGTCACCGGCGGCAACACCACGCGCCGTGGATGTGATCTCCTGAATCGGTTCCAGCGCCCGCTTGGCCATGTAGTAACCGGCTGCAGCACTGATCACAATGGAGATCGCGCCAAGAATACCACCGAGCAGGTAGAGCAGGTTAAACACGGAGCGAATATCATTGGTGCTGTGTCCCAGCATCAGCGTGGCAACTACGCGGCCGTCCCTGTGAATGGGGAAGGCGATCACACGGATATTACCCTTATCCAGAAGCGATTCGGTTGAGGCAAAGGCGGGAGCACCAGCACGGAATGAGTGGCCGAGGGCGCGGCTGACATCGTTACCACCTTTATCGATCAGTGAGCGATCAGAGCGGAAAAGAATCAGTCCGTTGGCACCGATAAGCTGGATAGCACCGGGGTAATGGTTGGCAAAGCTGCTCAGGTGACCTGACCAGAAGTAGAAGGGCGAGCTCTCCAGTTCATTGGAGAGTGAGGTGGCCTGACTGGTCAGCTGCTCGTCCACCTCATAATAGACGCGGTTGGAGAGTGCAGCATAGAGCACGGCAGCGGCAAAGATAAGAATGCCGAGCTCCAGCGTGATATAGAGCAGCGCCAGCCTGCCGCGAAAGGTGCGGAACAGGTTGGAGCGAATCCAGTTAATCAATGCCAGAGGGTTAAGAGTCAGGACAGACTCCGCTTAAACGGGTGGAGAGTCGTCGCTGAGCAGGTAGCCCTGGCCGCGCAGGGTGTGCAGCAGTGCCGGTTCAAAACCTTTATCGATCTTGGCGCGCAGATGGCTGACATACACGTCAATCACATTGCTCTCCGGGTCAAAGTTCATATCCCAGACATGTTCACCGATCAGGGTGCGCGACAGCACCTTGTCCGGATTACGCATCAGGTATTCAAGCAGTGCATACTCTTTGGTGGTAAGACGAATCGCCTTGCCGCTACGGGAGACACGACGGCTGATCGGATCAAGCTCCAGATCGGCCATCTTGAGTACAGGCGATTTGCTGTCGGATTGCCTGCGCAGCAGTGCACGTACACGAGCCAGAAGCTCTTCAAAGGCGAACGGTTTAGGCAGGTAATCATCAGCACCGGCATCCAGACCGCGCACTTTATCTTCAACCGAGTCTCGGGCGGTCAACATCAACACCGGAGTGGCTACGCCGCTGGCACGCAGTTCACGACAGACCACGATACCGTTTTTCTTGGGCAGCATCAGATCAAGAATGATCAGGTCATAATCGTTCACTTCAGCAAGGAATTCACCATCCTCACCGTCATAGGAAACATCTACGGCGTGCCCCTCCTCCTTCAGACCTTTCTGAATGAAGTGGGCAACGCGCTCTTCGTCTTCAACTACCAGAATCTTCATGCGGCTTACTGTAGCATTTAATTGTATGATGCGTGAAGTCTTGAAACGGAGTTGTGCCATGGATTATAAAATAAAACATAAAGAGCGTCCCTATCAGGGCTTTTTTGCCATGGATCGATATACCGTAGAGCATGACCGTTTTGATGGTGGCAGCCTTGAGATTGTACGGGAAAACATGGAGCGCGGTGATGCTGCGGCGATGCTGCTTTATGATCCGAAACTCGATGAAGTGCTGCTGCTTGAGCAGTTCCGCATCGGCCCTGCAGCACGCAGTGATAATCCGTGGCTGGTCGAAATAGTCGCAGGCATGGTTGATGAAGGTGAAAACGCTGAACAGGCCGTAATCCGAGAATCGGAGGAGGAGGCCGGCTTTATCCCCTATAAGACCCGATTCCTTGGCCGTTATTACACCACACCCGGAGCCTGCTCTGAGCGTATTGATCTCTTTCTTGGGCTGGTCGATAAAAACAGCCCGACCAGCAGTGGCGGCGGTTGCGATGCTGAGCATGAGGATATCCGTAGCTTCTGGGTCAAACGGGATGAGGCACTGGCCATGCTTGATGAAGGAAAGATCGCATCAGGTGCCCCGATGCTTGCCCTGCTTCTCGCCTTCGGCTGTAAAGGTGTAGTTTCTGATTCGGAAGAGTCGTAACTGCTTGTCCCCTGTTTGGGGGAGAGACAGGAAAAATGGAAGGGTGTACGCTCGGCTTTGCAAGAGAAGTTAGATTGATCAGGGCGGGGCGCTAAGGATAGCGCATTCACAACAACAGAGAGTTTCCAACCCATTGCATCATCCTTAAGGGGGAGAGCATGGCCAGAAATCTCATTGTATGTGCCGATGGCACGGGTAATAAAGGCGGCACCACGCCAGATAGCAACGTCTACAAGATTTACAAAACAGTGGATAAACATTTTAGCGGTCAAGTTGATGATGACGTTGAGATCAATGAACAGATTCTCTTCTACGATAATGGTGTGGGCACTGAGAAGAATAAATACCTTAAGGCACTTGGCGGCGCCTTTGGGTTTGGTTTTGAAGATAATGTCTGCGACCTCTACCGGTTTCTGGCGCGCAACTATCGGCCCGGTGACAGGATCTACTTCTTTGGATTTAGTCGAGGCGCTTCAACTGTCAGAGCCTGCAACGGTTTTATCTATCGTTGTGGCCTGGCAAAAGGCGAGGGGCTTCGCCACGCTGAACTTGATGGACTCGTCGATGAGGCGTTTGAGGCCTATAAAAAGTTTAACACCAATCCCGGGCTTGCTGAAAACCTGAAACAAGACGCAACTAAATCACACGGCGTAGTTCCGATCCATTTCATGGGTATCTGGGATACCGTGGTTGCGTTGGGTTTTCCCAAACGGACGGATGTCACCGGCCCTGTGGTTGCTATGCTTAATGCGATTTTCTGGGTGGCCGAGAAAGTGCTCGATATGATCTGGCCACACAACTTTTACTATTACAGGCTGACCAAAAATGTGAAACATGCCTATCAGGCGCTGGCCATTGATGATGAACGCACAGCTTTCTGGCCCTATGTCTGGCGTGAGGCAGGGCGAGAAAAGGAGAGTGTGGAGCAGGTCTGGTTTTCCGGTATGCACTCTAATGTCGGTGGAGGCTATCCGCGCTCAGGTATGGCCAGTGTACCACTCTACTGGATGATGTTACGGGCCGAAAAAGATGGGCTGGTCTTTGAACAGGATGCACTTCAGATGGCATTTGATGACAGTAATGCTCATGGCCGCATGTATGACTCCAGATCCGGATTCGGTTCCTTCTACCGCTATCATCCCCGTGAGATTGAACAGCTGTGTCAGGGCAGGATGGAGGGGAATATCCAGCTTCATCAGAGTGTGATCGAGCGGCTGAATGAGCGAACAGACAACTATGCACCGGGACAGATTCCTGCAAAATTTGATCTGGTTGAAAGTAAATTGGATGTTGCACCAGTAGCCAGGTATCCGGGCCGAGCCCCGAGCTGGGCGAAGGTTCGAGCAACGATTGAGCGCTGGATACTGTGGAGAAAACGGCTCTACGGTGTGATGCTCACCTTTTCGCTGGCCATGGTTGCGGCTGCCTACAGCCTATGGGTGAATCCGCCACTACCAAAGCCGGAGCATGTCGGCCTATGGGGCGATCTGGCGGATATCCTTGATTATATCCTGCCCGATTTTTTTGCTGGCCTGATCGAACTTGCCGTAGTTCAGAAGCCCTATCTGTTTGTCACTGCTTCTGTTTTTGTCATTGTCTACCTGTTCATCAGGCGCTGGTGTCGTGAGAAAACCGTGGATGCATGCGAAGACCTGCGCCATCTGATTATTTATGAGCCGGTTGAAGGGCGTGACACGGACGAAACCCAGAACACTCAGAGTGATAAGGGCCAGGCTTGAATGTTGAAATAAAAGAGGTTTAACGGATCACGTTCGGCGCTTTTCCAAATTTCAGGGCGTGAATGGCGCAACTCTGATTCAGGAATGGTTCGACTGCTTTGCGGGTTGGTTCGAGCCAGGTGTTGAATTCAGGCTTGGTGGCATTGAAGAAGATACGGGCAGGCGTTCGACCCATCTGTTTGAGCTTTTCCAAGGTAAGCAGGGTCTGGTTGATGGCTCCGAGTCTGCAGCCGACAACCAGCCACACCTCGGCATCGGGCAATGCATTGATCCAGTCACTTACTAACCAATCGTCGGTGATCGGTACCATCAGGCCACCGACCCCTTCTATCAGGCAGGTTTCTACTTCGGATGATTGTTCTTCACACCACTGCACCAGTTTTTCTGTATCAACAATCTGATCCTCTGCTGCGGAAGCCTGTGAGGGCGCAGCAGGAAGCGCGTAGCGAAAGAGGCTGATCTGATCTGCATCGTCCACTTGTTGGGCGGCTAGCAGGAGATCGATATCCTCGTTGCGACCCGCCTCATCCAGACCGCAGGCGATGGGTTTCAGTGCTTTGGCACTTCTTCCCTCATGTAAAAGTGCACGCACAACTGAGGCGGTTACCCAGGTTTTTCCGGCTTCTGTGTCGGTGGCAGTAATAAAGATCAGCATGCGACAGACAGTTCTTCACCGCAAAGGGCGCGAAGAAACGCAAAGGAAAGGCAAATCAGGGAATAAGCATACTGGTAGTTTCTGCCATAAACATCGCTTTTGAGTAACGTTCCGTTTTTGTTTGTCCCTTCGCGTAACTTTGCGTTCTTTGCGGTGAAATTGGTTTTAGAGGCCATCGATTCTTAGATCCCCTTCCACCTTGATCGGAATAGTGCCGTCGCGGTGCTCATATCCTTCCTCTTTGTACCACGCCTGCGCATAAAGTGCTTCGAAGGTGGCGCGGATGCGGCCATCTTCGTCGCGGTATCGCTCAGAGTACTGGGCTTCCAGTTTTCTGATCAGCGAACGACCATACAGACCGCTCTTGCGACCGCGAATGGCGGATGCCGAGGCGCCTAAACCTTTGAGCTCGCGAACAAGGCTGATGGTATCGGGATAGGTGAGCGTGAAGAGGTCTGCATCGGTAACCGGCATCTCAACGGCAAGTTTTGAGATCGCATCACCCAGACTCATGACATCGGGGAATGGCAGAACCAGTCCGGCATTACCCGGATCGATCTCGGCCAGTGATTGGCGCAACTCGGAGAGGGTGCGACGGCCAAAGGTAGAGAAGAGGATCAGGCCACCCGGAGCCAGAACGCGGCGCATCTCGGCCAGCATCTGATCAGGTTCAGGCACCCACTGCATGGCCAGATTGGAGCAGACCAGATCAAATGATCCGCTTTTAAATGGCAGTGATGCTGCGTTACCTGAGGCGTGCAGATGACGGCCATGCCACGGCAGCCTGCGCGCGTGTGCTTTGCGGGTGGTGGCAACCATCGATTCAGAGAGATCAAAGGCGGTGATCTCAGCCTTCTTGTATTTGCCGCGTAGCAGGCGCGTGAAATAACCGGTGCCGCAACCGATATCGAGAATGCGTTTGGGATCAATTTTGGTGAAGTTAAGGTGTCCAAGCAGTCGGTCGCCGATCTCACGCTGCAGCACGGCATGTTCGTCATAACTATCTGAAGCTGCGGAGAAGGAGCGTTTGACCTGATTACTGTGGATATGGCTATTTTTCACTGTTCTGACCACCATGTTTGAACGAGTTCGTTAAATGTGTCGGGCCGGGTAAGAAAGGGCGCATGACCGCAATCCGGGAAAATGTGTGATTCACTGTGACTGATCTGTTCTGCCAGCCAGCGGCCAGCGGCCACCGGTACAACGGCATCGCTTTCTCCGTGCACAATCAGCGTGGGCTGCTTGATCGCATTAGTGAGCGGACACAGATCCAGTTGTTGCAGCAGCTCAAGGCCACCCTGCATGCCTGTGGCACTGACCGGGTTACTGCGATCGACAGCTATTTTGGCCAGTCGGTTATAATCACTTCGGCTTAAACCATCGCCGTGCAGCATCAATGCAAAAAAGCGGCTTAGTGCTTTTGGAGAACCCGATTCAACCGCCTGCTTAAAACCGTTGAACACCTCACTGCTGCTACCGTGCGGCCAGCTTTCTGATGCTCTGAAACGCGGTGTCGTTGATACAAGGATAAGGCCAGCCACCCGTTCAGGGTGTGTCGCAGCGATCTGCATGGCCAGCATGCCACCAAGTGACCAGCCGACCAGATGACACGGTTCATCGGGTAGTTGTGCTACAATAGCTTCAACCCACGCATCGGCAGGAAGATCGGCTGCGCCGCCGTGACCCGGCAGATTGAGAAACAGTGCATCGCTGAAAGAGTCAAACTGATTACACCAGATCTGACGCGATTGCGCCCAGCCATGCAGGAAGGCCAATGGTTTCTGGCTCATAGAAGCTCCCGCAGGCATGCGGTCAGTTTCTCGATCTGTTCTCTGCTGTGGGCTGCTGTGATGGTAAAACGCAGACGGGCTGTACCTTCGGGAACGGTGGGCGGGCGAATGGCCGGTACAAAGAAACCGTTTTCTCGCAGTGCTGCTGCCAACTGCAGCGCCTTCTCATCTGAGCCGATAATCAGTGGCTGGATCGGACTGCTTGAGGCCATAAAGCCGAGCCCCGCCGTTTTCTCTTTGAACAGTGCCAGATTCTCTCTGAGCTGCTGTAGCTGCTGACCACGCTGGATCAGGAGCAGTGCAGTCTCTGCAGCTGCAATCATGGCAACCGGCAGGGCGGTTGAGTAGATCAGGGTGCGTTGCCGCTGCCGCAATCCTTCAATCAATTCATCTGTGCCGAGAATAAATGCTCCGTATGAACCAAATGCCTTACCAAAGGTGCCAACCTCGATCAGGCGCGGGTGGCCGGATATGTTATCCCGGGCTGTGATACCTCTGCCCTCAGGCCCCATGCAGCCGATGCCGTGGGCATCATCAATCAGCAGCAGTGTATCGTTAGCTTCGGCGAGCCCCAGCAGCGCGGCTGCATCAGCACAATCGCCATCCATGCTGAAGATACCGTCAGAGACGATGATGCGTTTTTCTGCCGGATGTTTTTCAAGAAGCTGTGATAACTGTTTGCTATCCAGATGTTTGAAGCGATGCGATTGGCCACCGGCGAGGCGTGCACCATCCACCAGTGATGCGTGATTGAGTTTATCGGCAAACAGGTGGCTGTGACGATCAGCCAGCGCTTGAATAAGGCCGATATTGGCCAGCATACCGGAGCCTACAATCAGGCAGGATTCATAACCTTTCCAGGCAGCCAGCTTCTCTTCAAGGCGATGCAGCATCGGATCATCGCCTGAAATAAGGCGTGAGGCACCGCTACCAACCGCGTCATCAAGCGCACCTTTGGCACCCATACAGACGGCAGGATGAAAGCTCAGGCCGAGATAATCGTTGCTGGCGAAGTTGATGAGCTGCTCTCCATCGAGGTGGATCAACATGCCCTGACGACGCGACGCGGTTAGGCGTCGACGGCGAGTGGCGGGGGTCTCGGGAAACCAATTGCGCGAATCGGGCATGTGCGGCATGCTGGTAGGCATGAAGAGACTGTCAACCAAAGGCTTTGATCTGGTTAACGGGGCGCGTGGATTACTGTTTCCGCCAGCATGTCTGTTTTGCCAGCAGCCGTTGAGTGAAGGCGAAGTGCTCAGCCGTGCCTGTTGTAAGTCCTGCTTTGAAAAAACCGTGATCTGGCCCCGTTCAGCCTGCAGTCGTTGCGGATCAGAATTACCCGAAGCTATGGCGCCGGGGCCGTGTGGACAATGTCTGACTCAACCACCTGCGCAGGCAGAGACCCTGAGTATCTACGCCTATAAGGGGCCGGTTCGCGATGCGATTTTGAACTGGAAATTGCAGGGGCAGGACGGTGGTGTGCGCTGGTTGCTTGCTGCGGCCATGCCCCGCATCAACGAGTTGATTAAGTCAGATGATCTTCTGCTGCCTGTGCCGATGCCGCTTTCACGTATGCGTAAAAGCGGTGTGCATCATAGCGCTGATCTCTGTCGCTGGCTGGCTGCTGGCAGCGGTTGCAGCTGGGATTGGCAGTTGTTGCGCAGAGTTGGTGAACAGCCACGCCAATCCGCACTTTCCGGTTCAGCGCGTAGAAAAAATCTTCGTAAGGCTTTTGCACTGGCTGGCGACTACCGGGCGCGTCTGGCGGATGCTTCCACGATCTGGATTGTTGATGATATACTGACCACAGGTTCAACATTGCACTTTGCGGCCAGAGCGACAAGGCCATTGCAAAAAGAGGTGAAGGTGTTGTCGCTGGCGCGAACTTTAAACAGAGGATAGGTTTTCCCCATGGCTAATATTGAAATTTATTCGGGCGACTACTGCCCCTACTGTGTACGAGCTAAAAACCTTTTGAAAAATAAAGGTGTGGAGTTCACCGAATACGATGTGCAGAGCGATCTGGCGCGTCAGGCTGCGATGGTGGAGCGCTCCGGTGGAGCCCGCAGCATTCCCCAGATTTTTATCAATGGAAAGCATATCGGTGGTTGCGATGACCTCTATGCTCTGGATAGCCGGGGTGAACTGGATCCCATGCTGGCCGGTTAAGGTAGGTTTAGATGTGTGGTCCTGAAAAGCTTTTACAAAATAACCGCGACTGGTCTGACAGATGCTTGCAGGAAAACCCTGCCTATTTTGATCGCCTTGCCTCTTTTCAGAATCCGGACTTTTTCTGGATTGGCTGTTCAGATAGTCGTGTTCCCGCCAATGAGATTACCGGCCTTGAGCCTGGGCAGGTGTTTGTGCACCGTAATGTGGCCAATCAGGTGCATCACACCGATCTGAACTGTCTCTCTTGCGCGCAATATGCAGTGGATGTGCTGGGTGTTAAACATATTGTTATCACCGGCCACTACGATTGTGGCGGTGTGCGTGCTGCCATGGCGGGCCAGCATCACGGCATTGTCGACAACTGGATTCGTAGCATTCGTGACACCTACATGGTGAATCAAAAAGAGATGTCGAAGATGAGTGAATCAGAGTGTATGGACAGGCTCTGCGAACTGAATGTGATCCGGCAGGTGGAGAATATCTGTCATACCCGAATCGTTCAGAATGCCTGGGAGCGCGGCGATCCCCTCTCTGTGCATGGCTGGATCTATAGCGTCAAAGATGGCCTGCTGCATGATCTTAATGTGACTAAAAGTACACCTGAAGATGTGTCGCCGCTCTATCGTGTGACGGGAACCAAACTCAGCTCCTGGCCTGTTTCCAGTTAATAAATTATCCCTGCAAACTGAAGTTTATTGATGCAAACAGCTGCTCTATGACGTGGCTGGTTGATCTATCCCTTGTTTGACAGGGCTATCGCAATGCTGACCCAGGCATCGTAATCGAGCTGTTCAGGGCGTTTGCGCGGATCAATCGCAATGGCCTCAAACTCTTCAGCACTTAACTCGCCCCTGAAATTATTATTGATGGTCTTACGGCGATGGGCAAAACCCTGCCGTACTGTTTTCTGAAGAAGTTCATAACTACAGGCGGGTGTTTTGCCATGCGGGGTCAGCAGGATCACTGCCGAATGCACTTTGGGCGGCGGCACAAATGCACCGGGCGGTAGTGTCAGTAGCCGTTTTACATCATAAAAGTGACGCACCAGTACAGAGAGTCCGCCATACACCTTGCTGCCGGGTCCTGATGCGATGCGTTCAGCTACCTCGCGCTGGTACATCAACACCATGCCACCGGAGAGATTGAAACCAGCCAGCTTGGCGGTCAGCGGGCCACTAAGATTGTAGGGCAAATTGCCGGCAATCCATTCAGGTTGAACCGCAGCCACTACCCCTTCCAGCTCTTTCATGACATCACCGTGAATCACTGATAGCGCCGGATTACTCTCAGCCACATCCTGCCAGTGGGCGGCAAAACGGTTATCCATCTCGATGACAGTCAGTTTGCTGACTCGCGCCAGCAGTGACTCGGTGATGGCACCAGGTCCCGGGCCGATCTCAATGGCATTGGCCCCTTCCGGGATGGCATCAGTGATACGGCGTATGGCATTATGGTCGCGCAGGAAGTGTTGGCCGAGCGACTTTTTGGCATGTTGTGAAGAGCTCTCTGTCATGGGGCAAGCGTAGCCAATATTGCGGGCTTTCATAGTACTTCCGATTTTCCCTTGCCTTATATGGTAAGCTTCCTAGAATCCGCGACCGTTTTCGAGCCGTTGGTTCTATTCTGGGAGGTCTTAACATGAGCAATGAAAAGCGCAAGTTGATAGCAGGCAACTGGAAGATGAACGGACTACTGCAGGAAGCGAAAGATTTTATGGATGATTTTGGCAGCAACCCTGCACCGGATCATATTGAAGTGGGACTGATGCCGCCATTCACGCTATTGCATTCGATGTCAGATCGTCTGGCAGAGATGGGCATCGCACTGGGCGCGCAGAACGTTTATTATGAAGACAAGGGTGCTTTTACCGGTTCTATCTGTCCGATGATGTTGCGTGATGCCGGTTGTCACTATGTGATTATCGGTCACTCAGAGCGTCGCAGCATTATTGGCGAGAGCAATGCCCAGATTCGTTCGAAGATGAACGCATCCTGGTTGCATGGCCTTGAGCCGATCCTCTGCATCGGTGAAACACTGGAGCAGCGCGAGAAGGGTGTTACCAACACTGTTCTGGCTGAGCAGCTGGCTGTGCTCAAGGGCGCACCTAAGAGTGCACCGCTGACAGTAGCCTATGAGCCGGTATGGGCGATTGGCACAGGTTTGACTGCATCGGTTGAACAGGTGACTGAAACGCATGCATTTGTGCATGCAGAGTTGCAGCGTCTGGGTCATGATTGCCGCGTGCTTTACGGTGGCAGTGTGAATCCGGGTAACGCGGAAGAGTTGATGGGTTGCCCGGGCGTGGAAGGTGCGCTGGTGGGTGGCGCGAGTCTGAAGGCGGACTCGTTTATGGCGATTGTACAGGCCGCTGCGAAAGCATCGAGCTAAGGAGACAAAGAACAGATGACAACAGTTCTTATTATTATTCATGTGCTGATTGCACTGCTGCTGATCGGAACGATCCTGGTTCAGCGCGGTCAGGGTGCAGATATCGGTGCCTCTTTTGGTGGCGGCGGAGCACAGACCCTGTTCGGAAGTCGTGGTTCCGGCTCATTCTTGGGTAAGATGACAGGCGGTCTGGCGGCAGCATTTATGGTGACCAGTCTGACACTGGCCTTCTTCTCCCAGCAGCAGGTAGGTTCTGTTGTCGAACAGACGATTATCGATGAAATTCCGGTTGAGGCTCCTGCCCAGTCACAGCCGCTGACAGGTGGCTTTGATCCATCCAAACTGAAGAGCAATTCAACTGCACCAGCAGATGGACTTCCAACAGCAGAATAACTAGTTTTTCGGGGTCATTTATTGACCCTGATGTAATGCCGGGGTGGTGAAATTGGTAGACACGCAGCGTTGAGGTCGCTGTGGAGTAAAATCCGTGCTGGTTCGAGTCCAGTCCCCGGTACCAACAAGAAAGGGGCGAGTAACTTAATGTTACTCGCCCCTTTCGCGTTAGGCCTTTAATATCAAAAACCCGAGTAACTTAATGTTACTCGCCCCTTTCGCGTTAGGCCTTTAATATCAAAAACCCGAGTAACTTAATGTTACTCGCCTCTTTCGCGTTAGGCCTTTAATATCAAAAACCCGAGTAACTTAATGTTACTCGCCTCTTTCGCGTTAGGCCTTTAATATCATAAACCTGAGTAACTTAATGTTACTCGCCTCTTTCGCGTTAGGCCTTTATGCAAACAAACCGGGCAACTTAATGGCACCCCCTCTTTCTCCGTTTCATACAACTATTCCGCCATCACTCGTTTAAGGTAAGCTTGCTGCATGCTTGATCTGCTCTGTGTCGGCCACGCCTCCTACGATATTACCATGTCCTCCGCTACCCATCCCGGAGCGGATGAGAAGATATTTGCTGATGCCATGCAGCTGGCTGGCGGTGGACCTGCTGCCAATGCGGCAGTGTGTGCGGCGCGACTGGGTGCTGCATCTGGATTCTGTGGTTACCTCGGCAACGATCTCTTCGGTGATATCCATCTTGGTGAGTTGGAATCAGAGGGTGTTGATACCTCGCTGATTCAACGTGGCTCGTACCCTTCGCCTGTCTCACAGATTCTCGCCAAAGCCGATGGCAGTCGTTCACTGGTTAACTACAAGGGTGATACCTCCTGGCTTGCTGCGGATGCAGTTAGCATAGAGAACAGGCCTAAAGTGATGCTGTTTGATGGCCATGAACCGCTGCTCTCTGTGGCGCTGTGCAGTTGGGCTAAGGCCAATGATATAATAACCGTGATTGATGCAGGATCACTGCACCAGGGAACGCAGGAGCTGGCCGGGCGTGTTGATTATCTCGTGGCCTCGGAGAAGTTCGCACGCCAGTGGTGCCAGAGTGAGGATATGGGGCTGGCGCTGGATGAACTGGCAGCAGTGTCCGAAAACGTGGTGATCACACTTGGCGAAAAGGGATTGATCTGGGCCAAATCGAGAGAACAGGGTTCCCTACCCGCCTTTAATATTGAAGCAGTCGACTCCACCGGAGCGGGAGATGCTTTTCATGGTGCTTTCGCTTACGGACTTACACTTAATCTGACGTGGCAGGAGCTGCTGCGTTACGCCTCTGCAGCCGGTGCGCTGACCTGCACTAAACTGGGAGCACGTCCTGCACTGCCAAATGCTTTAGAGATTGCCTCTCTAATCAGCTGAACCGCGCCGTTCAGAGCTCCAGAAGCTCCAGGCCAGACCGGCTGCAACTGCCACGTAGTTTTTATCTTTTACCAGTGGACTGTCGGTAATTACACCGGCAGAGAGATTGCGATAACGGACGGCGCTGAACAGGTTCACTGTTTCACTGATGTTATAACGCATGCTGACCGTAGCTGAGAAGGAGTGCAGGCCTCTGCCGGCTTGATAACCAGGCCTTGTAGGCGTGGCATAGGGTGGGGCCACATCGTAGTAGTGTTTATGATAGGCGGTAGAACCATAGAGGGCACCTGTAGCAAGGTTGAGTTGTAGCTTCTCACTTAGCTGCTGCTCAAACCTTAATTCGGGTTCAACGACCCAACCCAACCAGCTGCCGGATGTATCAATCACACCACGCCATGGTAGGCGCAGCGTAAGTTTACGGTTTTCCTCTTCGATGATCTGCCAGTTCAGGCGTGGGCCGATCTCAAAACTGAATTTAAGTTCAGGCATGCCGGCACGGGCGCGATTGGTATTGCGAACCGGTAGCCCCACACCCAGTGATGCATCGATATTGATGCTGTTAAAGCCGAAGAGTTTGCGTGTGATACCGGAGCGATCAATGCGCATACGCTGACCACGATAGATGACGTACGGAATAGGCGCACCAACGAGATAGCGCTCATCACTGCCCATATAGTGTGGCAGGGATGCGCCTCCCACAGCAATGCCCAACTCCAACAGTGGCGGTGCATCAGCCTGCTCCTCAGCCCAGGCGGTGGATGCGCAAAACAGAACAAGCAGGGCAATCGTCAGTTGTCTCATGCTGCCGGACTCTAGCGATGCGGTTGCTACTGCAAAGCTGTTTCCGATATGTGCTATATACGTTACGCTGGCACACATGCGTATATGGGATATCTATCCGGGTTATCTGGCTCGCCAGCAACTGCTTGGCGAACACAGGGAACTGCACGGCATGTTTAATATCCTCGATCAGGGTAAAAAGGGTTATGCCAACCATCCTGAAACCTTGCGCTGGGTGGGTTGCATAGAAGCGTTGAAACGGCGCCATGAGCTACTGGTCTCTGAAATGCTGTTGCGTGGTTATAACCATCATTCACCACTGGCAGAACAGCTGGGCGAAGTTGTCTGGCCAGATATTTATATCGATCCGCCCGCGCAGCAGCTTAGACTCTTAGCAGGTAAATATGCTGCTGATCAGAGGTCCGGGCGTATTCCGCTACCCGTAAACAGCCAGCAACTCTGGGCACAGCATAAATATTCAGTGATGGCGCATGATCCCAATCTCTATAAAGTAATTGGCCCGGAAGTTGCACATGGCCGCTATCGCGATGATATGGAGGGGCTGGCCAGCCTGTTGGTTGAAACGCTCAGAGCACCAGTTGATGCGGGACGACTGTATAATGCACTTCAGCATATGTGGGGTTATGTCAAAGGGGACACACCACCGCCACAGCAGCCTGTTGTACTGCTGGATGCAATCCGCGCTGCAGTCGTGGAGAGAAGGGTGGAGTATCTGCTGCACTCCACAGCACTTTCCGAGTTGGCGCTTTGGGTTTAAGGAGAGCATATGAATGATCTAGAGAATGCCTGTAAACCGCGTCTGGTTGTCAGCCGCTGCCTCGGCTTTGAGCCATGCCGTTACAACGGCCAGACAATCACCGATGATCTGGTTGAAAGTTTGAAGCCATTTGTTGAGATCATCACGATTTGTCCGGAGGCTGATATTGGCTTAGGCACCCCGCGTCAGCCGGTACGGCTGGTGCAGCAGGGAGATCAGGTGCGTATGGTGCAGCCTTCAAGCGGTGCCGATGTTACTGGCGCGATGCATGCATATATCGACAGGCAGAGAGCTGAGCTGACAGAGATCGACGGTTTCCTTTTTAAGGGGCGCTCTCCCTCCTGTGGTCCGTCGGTGGTCAAAATTTACAGTAGCGATCTGAAGGGGAGTTCAGCGATTAAGGGGATGGGCATGTTCGCCCATGCGGCGATCAAGGCATTCCCCTACGCCGCAGTTGAGGATGAAGGGCGGCTGAAAAACTTCCAGATTCGAGAGGCCTATCTGATGCGCCTGTTTGCGCTGGCGCGCCTGCGTGGACTTGAGCGCGCCTCTTCAGCATCTGCTATCTCAACCTTTCACGCCAGCCACAAGCTGTTGTTGATGTGCTACCATCAGGAGCAGATGCGCGTCTGTGGCCGCATCGCAGCCAATCATGAGAAGCTTCCACTGCAGGATCTGGTGCAGGCCTACGCAACAGCCTTCCGCGAGGCGCTGATGCAGATGCCCCGCCAGAGCAACATTATCAACGCCCTCTTTCATGGTTTCGGTTGGATCTCTGAGGGGCTGAATAGTGCAGAGAAAAAACTGTTTCTTGATGCGCTTGAGGAGTACCGCGATGAGCGGGTGACGCTGGCGACACTGCAACATCTGCTGAAATCATATGTGATCCGCTTTGATCATGACTACCTTGGTTCGCAGCACTTTCTTGAGCCATATCCCAGAGCCCTGTTTGAACTCTCAGATTCCGGTCGTTGAGGTGCAAGCATACCCCGGTGTGTTGGAAATAAGGCGTGCCGGCCTCTGTCTGATCTCCGTGGTTTTGCTGCTCTTGAATGGGTGTACTGGTGTTCCCGAAGGCGTGCAGCCGGTGAGCGGGTTTGAACTCAACCGTTATCTTGGGAAATGGTATGAAATTGCTCGACTGGACCACTCATTTGAGCGCGGGCTGACTCAGGTGAGTGCCGAATATGTGTTGCGTGATGATGGTGGTGTGAAGGTGATCAACAGGGGCTACTCGGTTGATGACAACTCATGGAAACTGGCCGAAGGCAAAGCATATTTTGTTGATCAGCCAGATGAGGGTTATCTTAAGGTGTCGTTCTTCGGGCCATTTTACGCATCATATGTTGTTTTCGAACTGGATCCGGAGTATCGCTACGCTTTCGTTACCGGCCCAGACAGATCATACCTGTGGCTATTGTCGAGAACCCCGGAGGCACCCCCTGCAGTGATGACTCGATTCGTGGTTCAAGCGAAGGGGCTCGGCTTTAATGTCGATGGCCTGATACGGGTCAGCCATGGAGAGGCAGCTCATGAGTGATGGCGCTCTCCCCTGTCGCAGCTTGTGTGAGCCCTGCTTTTGTATAACCATGCTATCATGCAGAAGATTCTGGTAAGCGCCTGCCTGCTGGGTGAGAAGGTTCGTTATGATGGTGGTGACTCCCGTCAGTCCGGTTTGATTGCGCAGTGGCAGAGCGAAGGACGACTGATTTCGATCTGTCCTGAGGTGGCTGGCGGACTGCCGATACCGAGGCCTCCGGCTGAGATTGTTTCAGGTTCTGCAGATGCCGTTTTGCGCGGCAGGGGCAGTGTGCAACGGCAGAACGGTGAAGATGTTACCGATGCCTTTGTTGATGGCGCGGAGCGGGCACTGGCCCTCTGTATGAAACATCAGATTGGATTTGCCATCTTAAAAGAGGGCAGCCCCTCATGTGGTGTAAACAGTGTGAATGATGGCAGATTCTCCGGTATCAAGATCGACGGTGAGGGGGTGGCCGCCTGTTTGTTGAGGAGGCACGGTATAGATGTGTTCTCTGAACAGGAGGTTGAGCAGCTTGCCCTGCTTCTGAATGATTGAGTTTATGCAGCAATCAGACTGATTTCAGGCTAAACTAGGGTTGACGGGGATGAAACAGGAGTCCTTATGAAGCTGATGGATGTTGTAATACCCACAGGTGTTGTCTATTCCGGCACGGTGATTGGTGATGCTTTTCGTGAATGCGTTAGCCACAACGTGGGTGGTCTACCGTTCTGTAATGCAGAAGGTAAAGTGGTGGGGCGCTTTTCACTACGCCATACCTTTAAAAGTCTCTGCCTGCCTCAGGACATTTCCCATCATGCGCATCTTCTCGGCGACCAAATATGCAGTGAAAGCGCACCGGAAGTGATCAACGGTGATATCCTCAAGCTCAACGTTGACCCCTATGTCACCGGCCATATTGCCACGATCACCCCTCACTCTCCGGTGATTAAAGCTCTGTCGATTATGGAAAAGTACAACTCCAGTTATGTATTTCTCGTGGATGGCGATCAATATATCGGGGTGATTACGCGCATGGCGATTGCCCGACTTCTGCTCAAATATCATCAGTTCTGAATATGGCTGAATACGCTACTGAATTGACGTTTGATATGTATATCGCCCTGGCCGTGATGCTGGGAGCTTATGTGCTGATCTTCAGTGAAGTTCTGCACCGCACCAGCGCAGCGATTATTGGTGCTGTGGTGATGATCGGTGTCGGAACAGCTGTCGGTTTCTATTCACAGGATATGGCGATCCAGGCCATTGATGGCAATACCATCCTACTGCTCACGGCGATGATGATGGTGGTCGCCATGCTCAGGCCAACCGGCGCTTTTGAGTATGTGGCGGTCATACTCTCCAAAGCTTCCCGTGGTGACTCTCGACTGCTGCTGATCTATCTCTCTCTGGCTGTGAGCATCATCAGTATGTTTCTCGATAATGTGACAACGGTGATTATCTTTGCACCGATTACCGTGCTGATCGCTCGTATTCTTGAAGTCAATCCGCTGCCTTTTCTGATGGCCGAAGCGATGCTCTCGAATATCGGTGGCGCTGCCACGCTGGTTGGTGATCCACCCAATATCATGATCGGTACAGCGGGCGGCATCGATTTCACCCGTTTTATTGTCCATATGGGGCCGACAATCCTGCTGGTCTGGTTCTGCACAGTGCTGCTTATTCTGTTTCTGTTTCGTAAGCATCTTCCCAAAGTGGATCGGCCTGTTGACCTGGATGAGAGTAAAGCAATTCATGACAGCGCCGGATTAAAGCGTTCACTCTTTGCGCTGGCTGTGATTATCGGGCTCTTTTTTGTGCATCACATTCTGGGTATCTATCCGGCTTATGCGGCGTTTGTCGGGCTCTGCATCGTACTGCTGCTTGAGCATCCTGAACCGGGGGCGCTGTTTGGCCAGGTGAACTGGTCGGTACTCGCCTTCTTTGTCGGGCTGTTCATTATCGTCGGAGGCGTAGAGAAGTCCGGATTGCTGCACTGGGTGGGTCTGCAGCTTGTCGATATCGCCCGCAACCCTGAAGGGTTGTTGATAACCGGCCTTGCGGTGATGTGGTGCGCAGCACTGCTCAGCGCCATCGTTGATAACATCCCCTTTACGGTAACGATTATACCGATTGTGCTGGGGCTGGAGTCGATGGGTATCAATATCACGCCTCTGTGGTGGGCGCTGGCCATCGGCGTTGGCCTGGGTGGTAACGGCACCCATATCGGGGCTACGGCCAATCTGATCGCTATTGCAGAGTCGGAGCGTTGCGGTATCAGAGGCGCTGCAATTACACCAATGGCGTGGATGAAGGTGGGCATCCCAACCATGTTTTTCAGTCTGATTGTTGCGAGCCTCGTCTATTCACTCTTCTTCTCCACTTTTTTGTAGGTTACTAATATGGCAAATCGAACGATCAATATGGATGAAAAGCTATACAGCTATCTACTGGATATGGGGCTTCGTGAACCGGAGGTGCTGGCTCGCTTGAGAGAGGCGACCGAGGCTGAAGAGCTCTCGGTGATGCGTTCAGCGCCTGAACAGGGGCAGTTTATGGCAATGCTGATTCGCCTCACTGGCGCCAGACGGGTGATCGAGGTTGGCACCTACACCGGTTATGCCACGCTCTGGATGGCTCTGGCGCTGCCTGAAGATGGACAGATTATCACCTGTGATATCTCTGAGCGCTGGAGTTTTGTTGCCCGCCGCTTCTGGGAGCAGGCCGGTGTTCAGGATAAGGTCTCACTGTATCTTCGTCCGGCCCTGCAGACACTTGATGAGCTGCTTGAGTTCGATGAAGCGGCCTCCTTTGATTTCGCTTTTATTGATGCGGATAAGGAGAATTATGAGCTCTACTATGAGCGCTGCCTGCAGCTTATCAGAGCGGGCGGAGTGATTGTGATCGATAATGTGCTGTGGGGCGGCAGTGTGATTGATGATGCGAAGCATGACAGTGCAACAGAGGCGATCCGCGCATTCAATCGCAAACTGAAGGAGGATCAGCGCATTGAACTTGTCATGCTGCCGGTAGCTGATGGTATGACACTGGCACTGAAACAGTGATGCGGGGAATTTATGCGATTTGCAGTGCTGTTATAGCGACTGCATCTATAGCAACCTGGCCGCAGAGTCAGGGTTGTCTAAATCAGGAGGTGTCCGGATGAGATCATTACAAACAACTGCAGTGGCACTGCTAATAACTTTGATGCTATCGGCCACTCCTGCACTGGCGGGTGAAAAGAGTGTGGGAGCATTTGATGCCAATGGCGATGGCCAGATCACCTTTGCCGAGGTGATGCAGCGATTGGAGAAGGCCGCCAGGCCAACATTCGATTCGATGGATAGAAACAGCGATGGCGTGATCTCTGATAAAGATTTCGATGATGTGCGTGAGGGCGTTGAGAAGCTGGAGCGCTGGTTTGAAAATCTGTTGCAACCCTTTCTTGTCGAGGAAGAGCCGGAGCGGATGGAATTTTAACGAGGCTTCCGTGCAGTCCATGGATGGACTGCCAAAATAATGCACGGTAAGTGCTTGATTTTGTGAGTAAAGGCAAAACCACGCTTTTGTCTTTACGTGCTAAAAATCTACATGGACGTAGTTTTTTAGGGTTCCCTAAATCACGGTGAGCAGGCTCACGGCGAGAGACAAACTATAACGTCAGCTTCTCCTTATGACCGAACAGGGGGGATGATATGGCTAATTTCAGAACCCATTTGACGGTTGCCGCAGCTGGAGCTTTGAGTGCTACGGCACTGGTTATGCAAACAGTGCCAATCAGCCAGATGCAGGCGTTGCTTCTTTTTCTACTGGCTCTGCATGCCGGGCTACTGCCTGATGTCGATTCTGATCACTCTATTCCGGCCCGAATACTTTTTACGATACTCAGTTTTGCCACAGCCATTGCGGTGATCTTTCACTATTATACATCGTTAAACCTGCTGCCTCTGCTTGTTTCATCTCTACTGGCCGCCCTCTTTGTTCGCCTGGTGCTGCTGCCGCTATTTGCTGCGACTACTGAGCACAGGGGGCTATTCCATTCTGTGCCGATGGCACTGCTGTTCGGGATAGGCTCGCTCTTTGCCGGCCACTACCTGCTCGGTTGGCAGGTCTCTTTTGCATGGCTGGCGGCAGCGTTTGTAACCGGTGGGTATCTGTTGCACCTGCTGCTTGATGAGCTCTATAGCGTTAATTTTATCGGTGCTTCGATCAAAACCTCTTTCGGGACAGCACTTACTCTGTTCAGCAGTCAGAGCTGGCGCTCCTATATGCTTTTGTATGCTGCAGTCGGCTATGGCCTATGGATCGCCCCACTTCCACAACAGTTTACGCAGTAGCCAAACCTGTTGATGGCAGCGCCAACATTAGGAGCTCTTTAATTACATGTTAATTTACTAATAAGCGTGCAGCTATAGGCTGCCGCAAAGTTTGTTGCCGGGTGACCACAGTTGGTGAACGCCGGTGCATGCGTTATGATTTGCAATGTTCGGAGTTTATCCGGCATCTGCTGTAGAAAGGGGAATAAGTGATGAAAAAGTTACTACTGTTTGCGGGATTTATGATGTTGGCCGCGCCTGCTCAGGCATCTTTTCTGCCCTCCTATGATCCGCAGGAGACAGCGGACAAGGTGATGGCTGTGAAGGATTACAACCATGATGGTAAGATTGAAGCTGCGGAATTTGAACAGGTAGCTGACCACCAGTTCAATAAAATCGATACCAATAGTGATGGTGTCATCAGCGCTGATGAGATGTTTGCCAAGCGTTATGCTGGCCGCTCAGAGTTGAATATTAAATCACCGAAAGTTAAAGCGCAGATGATCAACAGCATCATGAAACGCTGGGACAGCAATAAGGACAAGCAGATCAGCAGGGATGAGAAGCTGGAGTCTGTACGCAATGAATTTATGAGGATTGATCGCAATCTGGATCATATCATTACCCGCGAAGAGCTGGTTACCTTCTGGGAGCTCAGGCTGTCGGACCTCAAAAAGAGTCAGGAAGAGGGTTCAGGTCACGATAAGCAGTAATACCTGAAGATTATGAGATTCAATGGCGGCTACCCTATGGGGTGGCCGCTTCTGTTTCATAAATAGCCTTAGCCGAAAGCGTCGCTGTGGATCGAGTTCTCGTCCACACCCTGGCTAAAACAGCTCCTGCGCATCGCACTGACGATGGCTGAATCACCACATAGGAAAGCTGCCCAGTCGCGCTCAGATTCAAGTTGAGCGGCAATCAGAGTATCAATCGAACCACTTAAGCCGCCCTCTGGTGTTTCGCCGTGCAATACACAGGGGATGTAGCTCAGGTTATCGTGTTCAGCAGCCAGTTGAGACAAAACCGGATCGAAATAGAGGTCATCACTGCTCAGGCCACCATGTAAGAGGCGAATTTGACGCCTGTGCCCTGATGACAATGCGTCACGAAGGATGCCGTAGAGAGGGGCTAAGCCGGTGCCGGTGCCTGCCAGCAGTAGTGGCCGGTCAGCATAGGCATCGCGATAACAGCAGTCGCCCATCGCCTCACTTAACAACACCTCATCACCACACTTCAGATCATCGGCAATCCAGCTGCTCATTTTACCGTCGGCTAGCAGTCGGATATGAAACTCAAGATGGCCATCGCTTGGAATGCAGGCCAGAGAGTAACTGCGAGCCAAACCATCGGCTAATCGGATAATATTTACAAATTGGCCGGGTTTGTAGCTGAATGTGTCAGGACAACTTGTCACCACTTTGATGACTGTCTGATTGAGATATTCAAGTTCAGTGACGGTCGCCGAAGAAAATTCATCTCTGCGATCAGGACGGCTGATTTCAAAATCGGATTCAGGTTTGCAGAGGCAGGAGAGAAAGTAGCCCTTCTCTTTCAAGGTTGGTTTGATGCCCATCTGTGCAGATGCAGGAGGCGTGCCTTTCACCGCTTTGACCAGACAGCCCTGACAGAGACCACTACGACACCCATAAGGTAGATTCGCACCCTGGCTGTTAACACCATCCAGCAGCGTTTGATCAGAACTGCATTCGTAACTGTTACCCTGATAGGTGATGATCGGCATGAGAGCTCCGTAGGTAGAATATATCGCCATTCTGATCCTGAATCGCTCAATTTCAACGTATAGCGAGTAGGTCTATTGACCCGTGGACCCGGCGCTGTTGAGATGGCGCTTATGTCAGCAGAGAAAGAGATGAATGTATTGATGGTTGGAGGCCTCTGGCCTGAGCCGGCCTCATCCGGTGCCGGTCTGCGCATGCTGGAGTTAAGCCGGCTGTTTGTGCAGCAGGGGTGGCGGGTGACCTATGGCTCTACGGCTGCGGCAAATGAACATTCGGCGGATCTCAGGCAGCTTGGTATAGAGACAGCTGATATTATGGTTAATGAGAGCAGTTTTGATCTGTTTTTGGCCGATTTAAGGCCGGATATCGTTCTTTTTGATCGTTTTGCAATGGAGGAGCAGTTCGGCTGGCGGGTGGAAAAGACCTGCCCTGATGCGATGCGCATCATTGAAACGGTAGACCTGCATCTGCTGCGCGAAGCACGCCATAAGCAGTTTAAACAGCAGCGGCAGGTTGTTGGTCAGCTTGCAAAAAATGAGCTGATCAGTGAGGTGGCCAAGCGTGAGGTCGCTGCGATACTGCGTTCAGATCTCTCGATTATGGTATCCAATAATGAGATGGAATTGCTTATCGAGCAGTTCAACCTTGATGCTTCGCTGCTGCACTACTGCCCATTTATGTTCAATGAGACACAGATTTGTACCGATGGGCCCGAATTCGAACAGCGCTCTCATTTTGTGGCCATCGGCAATTTCCGCCATGCACCCAACTGGGATGCCGTATTGTGGTTGAAAGAGGAGATCTGGCCGAAGATAAGAGCTGAACTGCCTGAAGCCGAAATGCATATCTACGGCGCTTATACACCGCCCAAAGCAACTGCTCTGGATAACAAGAGAGAGGGTTTCCGTGTGCTGGGACGGGCCGAGGATCTACATGCTGTTATGTCGCAGGCCCGAGTCTGTCTGGCGCCACTGCGTTTCGGGGCGGGTATCAAGACCAAGCTGGCCGATGCGATGCTCAGTGGCACACCGAATGTTACCACCACTATAGGAGCAGAGGGCATGTTTGGTGATCTGCCGTGGAGCGGCAGCATTGCAGATGATGCAGAGAGTTTTGCCCAGGCTGCCGTGGCCCTTTACCGTGATGAGCAAGCCTGGAGTGCTGCAAGGAAGCGCGGCTTTGATATTGTGCGAGCACTGTTCAGTGCTGAGACGAACGGCCACGCATTGATTGCGCGCATCAAAGCGCTGCAGGGCAATTTAGAGCAGCATCGACTGAACAATTTTACAGGTGCCATGCTGCGTCATCATCATCAGCGCAGCACAGAGTTCATGTCCCGCTGGATCGAAGTCAAAACCCGTAAAGAATAGAACCGCTAGCCACGAATGCACACGAATTAACACGAACAAGATAGGCTGTGCTGGTTAATTACTTGTTTGATTCGGCGTAGAGCGCCTCGAGGATCGGACGGGCACCGGCATCCAGTACTTCATTGGCCAGTGCAGTGCCGATAGCTTCGGCATCGCTCTGGGCGCCTGTTGCTTCGCGTGCGATGACGATTTTACCATCAACTGAACCCACCAGCCCTTTCAGATGCAGTGAATCACCATCGAGTGTGGCATAGGCCGCAATCGGCACCTGACAGCCACCCTCAAGGGTAGCCAGAAAAGCACGTTCAGCTTTGGTGCGAACAACTGTTTCCGGATCATTCATCTGATCGACCAGTGTATTGATGCCATCATCAGCATCACGGGTCTGAATGCCGAGTGTGCCCTGTGCAACGGCAGGTAGCATCACATCGGTACCGATAAATTCGTGCATCTCTGCTTCCATGCCCATGCGGCATACGCCTGCTGCGGCCAGAATCACTGCATCGACCTCTGTGCCAAGCTTGGAGAGGCGAGTCTGGATGTTGCCGCGAATCGAGGTGAAGATGAATGAAGGGTATTTAGACTGAAGCTGGGCGATTCGACGCAGGCTTGAGGTTCCGATTGTTGAGCCTTCAGGCAGCGAATCCAGACCGCCGCCAGTAATTGTTGCGATAGCATCACGCGGATCTTCGCGCTTGGGATGGGCGCGAATACTGGTCCCCTCAGGCAGCTGAGTCGGTACATCCTTCATCGAGTGCACAGCGATATCGGCTCGGCCATCAAGCAGTGCTTCATCAATCTCTTTGGTGAATAGCCCTTTACCACCCACCTGTGCCAGTGGCACATCGAGAATTTTGTCGCCCTTGGTGACAATCTTGACCAGCTCGGTGGTCACCGATGGATCAAGCCTTTTGAGTTCAGCCGATACATATTCAGCCTGCCACAGGGCCAGCGGGGAACGACGCGTTGCAATACGGATGTGAGTCACAATAACCTCCAGATCAGGAGGCGAACCGTAGCGTTGAAGCCTTTGTTAGGGAATCGCGGATTTATTCCGGTGGGATTAGCAATCTCTGGAGAGGAAGTGGAGGGTGGAGTCACCATAGCGGCGACTCTGCTCACATTGCCACCCCTCAGGCCAGGTCGGATTGACTCGAGTCGACTCCTCAATGACCAACAAGCCACAACCGATATCATCTCTGTCCAGCCACTGCGGCAGCTTTTCAGCAAAACCCTTATGGTAGGGTGGATCGGCAAAAATAAGATCAAAGCTCTGGCCCGCCAAAGCAGGCAGCCCTTTCTCCACCAGACTTGTTTTGATCTGCCAGCCCGCAGCCAAATCCCACTGCTGGCGAATCTGCTCCATGTCACGGGTTAATCTGCGGTTTTGCTCGATAGAGAGTGCCGAAGCTCCTCTTGAGATCGCTTCCAGCGCCATTACACCTGAACCTGAAAAGAGATCGAGAAGTCGCATATCATCGATTGGGCCGAGGATATTAAACAGTGCCTGCCGCACCTTGGCAGGTGTCGGGCGCAGGCCCGGCTCATCCGGCACATTGAGCACCCGCCCGCGCAAGCTTCCGGCAGTGATCCTCACTTCAGGTTTGATCCGACCCGGACACGGTTCCAGTGGTCGGGATTCAGGTAAACAGCAGCCTGATCACGCAGCTGTTGCAGGGTCACGGCATCAATGCGATCACTCCAGACGGTTAGATAATCCAGAGGCAGGTTATACAGCCCGATCATGGAGATGAGGGAGACGCGTTCACGGTTGGAGTCCATGCGCTGGGCGAAACTACCGGTCAGATTCTCTTTGCTTTCGGTAAGCTGTTTTTTTGTGATCTTGCCAGCAGCCATTTCGGCAAGAACGTTGCGCACTACGGCTTCAGCCTCAGTGGCCTGATCAGCGCGCGTGCGCAGACTGATCACGAACGGGCCGTTGGTCGCCAGCGGTGAGAAGTAGGAGTAAACCCCGTAAGTCAGCCCACGCTTTTCGCGCACCTCTTCCATCAGACGTGAGCCGAAGCCGCCACCCCCGAGAATATGATTGAGAACAAAGACCGGGAAGAAGTCCGCATCACCGCGTGTTGGGCCAAGGCGCAGCAGCTGCAGCTGTGTCTGGCTGGTTGGCAGTGACACATCCACATTTTTGCCACGCACACCCTGTGGGGCCGTGATATCGGCCAGCCCGTTTGCCGGAGAGCCGATCCATGTGGCCAGCTTCTTCTCCAACAGCGGTTTAAGTTCTGCCATGGTGATGTCACCACTGACGGCAAGCACTGCCCCCTGCGGTTTGATCTGGGTTTTATAGAGCTGTTTGAGATCAGCAATTTCGATCTTTTTCAGCGAAGCCAGTGAACCGCCGGAGCGGTGACCGTAAGGGTGGCCTGCAAAGAGAAGTGTGGCTGCTGCCTCACCTGCCTGTACGCCCGGCTCCTCCTGCTCTTTCTGTGCCGATGCCAATGCATTCTGTTTCATGATGGCAAAGCGCTTTTTGTTCCAGCCCGGCTGTAGCAGCGCTTCGGCAAAGGCATCCAGCCCCGGCTCCAGCACATCCTTAAGCACGGTCAGAGATAGATTCATCTCATCACGGCCAACGCCGCCTCCCAACTGGATGGCATCACCATCAAGCAGATCAGCCCAAACCTCATGTCCATGTTTGGCAGTATGATCAGAGAGCATCGATGCAAGGATGCTGGCAGTACCGCCTTTATCGGCAGTGTCGAAACGGGAGCCAGCCACCATGGCAAGATTCATCGAGACCATGGGCACATTGTGTGCCTCCATCAGCAGTATTCGCAGGCCATTGTTGAGTTGAGCCTGCTGAATAGGCGGTACGGCAGAGGCTGTGGATGAGAAAGAGAGTAGTAGCAGAAGAGCTGTAATCAGGCGATATCTCATGATTTCACCTCCGGTAGCAGCGTGCCCGTGGTGGAGCGCTCCTGTTTCAGCCAGCGTCCCATGACCGTTTTAATATCCTCTGCCGTGACACTTTTGATCGCTTCAATCCAGCGGTCACGGTTGGCAGCTCCCAGACCGACAACCTCCATGCGGCCGATCTCCTTGGCACGCAGGTAGAGCGAATCCTGAGCAAAGACATTGGCGGCAATAATGTTGCGTTTGGCTGCATTGAGCCGGTTTTCATCGACCTTATTAACTGCCATATCACCCAGCAGTTGCCAGAGGCTCTTTTCGAATGCCTCAGGGCTCTGACCGGGGCCGAGCATGCCGTAGGCGTACCAGAGATCCAGCCCCATGCCGTGGGCATCGTAGCCTGCACTGGCAGCAAAGGCTGCGCGCTGCTCATCTACCAGTTCACGCTGCATACGTGCCGCTCTGCCGCCAGCCAGAATCTGGGTTGCCAGTGATAGTGCCGCAGCCTCACGGTCATTTTCGCCCGGTTTCCAGACAGGTACAGGCACGGTAATCGCCAGCATCGGCAGCTGGGCAGGCAGACTGACTTCAATACGTTTAGGGCCGAAGGATTTGGGCTCAACCGGATTAAAACGGGCCGGAACAGGGCCTGTTTTAAGGCGACCAAAGGTTTTGGCTACGGCCTTCTTCATCTGATCAAAATCGACATCGCCGACCACAACCACAACCACATTACCTGCCACATAGTGTTTCTTATAAAAGGCTTTCACATCCGCGATGGTCAGTTGTTCGAGATCCTGCATCCAGCCGATCACCGGGTTACGGTAGGGGTGCAGGCGCAGGGAGGCGGCGGAGAGCTCCTCAAACATACGGCTGTTGGGATCATCCTCGGTGCGCATGCGGCGCTCCTCCATGATCACTTTTATCTCTTTCTGAAAATCCTCATCGCGCAGTTTCAGGTTGGCAAAGCGTTCGGCCTCCATCGCCAGAACCTCATTAACCCGTTTGGCCGGAACCGTCTCGAAATAGGCGGTGAAATCGGTTGATGTAAAAGCGTTGTCATTGCCGCCCATGGCAGAGATGCGTTTGCTGTATTCACCCGGTTCAAGCTTGTCGGAGCCTTTGAACATCATGTGCTCAAATACATGTGCCAGGCCGGTTTTGCCCGGCAGCTCATCACGGCCACCGACGCGCAGCCAGATCTGTACCATGGCAACGGGGGCGGAGTGATCCTCTTCAACGATCAGTTTGACACCGTTTTTGTAAATGCTCTCTTTAAGTTCTGCGGCGTGCACAGCAGGCATCAAACTTATGAGTAGAAAAAATGTCAGTAGTAACTTGGTCATGGGCTCTCCAGAGAGGGTTTTGTCAGGGTGGCGATCATGATTCAAAGCGGGGGTCTGCGCAAATCGCGATGTTTGCATCGGTGGCGAAATCGTTACACTGGCGATTATGTCAGGATTGATTGATGAGTGAGACGGAGATGGTTCGGGAAGATGCGGCGGAGCATGCCGTGCAATACGGTGGTTTCTGGCTGCGTGTTGGTGCTACGCTGATTGATTCACTGCTGATTGTGTTGCTCACCACGCCGCTGCTCTACAGCATTTACGGTGATCAATATTTTAATCCCAACCAGATTGCTGCCGGTTTCTGGGATGTGCTGATTTCATGGCTGCTACCAGCCGTGGCGGTCATTATCTTCTGGTATTTCAAAGGTGCCTCACCGGGTAAAATGATCTTCAGGCTGCGCATTGTAGATGCTGAAACACTTGGGCCTGCAAATATGCGACAGCTGGTGATCCGTTATCTCGGTTATTTTGTCTCATCGATCCCGCTTGGCGGAGGGCTGCTCTGGGTGGCCTATGATCCGCGCAAACAGGGGTGGCATGATAAATTGGCTAAAACAGTTGTGATTATAGAGCGGTAGAGGGTCAGGGCTGGAGTTAGTGCTTTTTCATCCCCTCCATACCCGGCTCAAAGACAACAATCTGGTTTTTGCCGCGATCTTTGGCGACATACATCGCATCATCGGCGTGGTTGATCAATTCATCGGCATTGCTGGTATGGGCAGGGGCATAGGAGACGCCGATACTGGCGCCGATAAAATCGATGACATGGCCATCAGAGTGGTAGGGCTCATTGATCAGCGGGATAATCTTCTTCTCTGCCAGATGTACTGAATCAATCGTTTTGCCAGATAAGAGCATAACAAACTCATCACCGCCGAAGCGGGCAACTGTCTCATGTTTGCGCAGGCAGCCTTTCAGGCGACGGGCCACCTCAACAATGACATCATCACCGGCTTTATGGCCGTAGAGATCGTTGGTCTGTTTAAAACCGTCGAGATCGAGGAAGCAGACATGCAGCTCGGTTTTATCACGTGTGGCGCGATGTAGCTCCATATCGAGCAGATCAAAAAAGAGCTCCCGACCCGGGATCTGGCTCAGGTGATCCAGGAAACGGTCAGTTACATCAAACAGGCTCATTTGAATGGAGTTCTCTCGCTCCTGTTGAATCGATGCAAACAGCTCGACGCGCATAGAGGCGAGGGAGCCGGCAATCGATTTCAGCACACCTTCATCAAACAGCTGTTTTAATAGCTGTTTGCCGGTGTTGTGTTTGTTCGAGCTGTGTTCAAGGATTTCACTGAACAGATCGAGCAGTTTACGTCCGCGTTGATCGCCATAACGAGAGATCGCTTTTTCATTCTGAAAGTTGATGACTGCTGTATACGGGTCATCCTGCCAGCGGGCACCGAAAATGGGCGTGGCGGCACACTCCGCTTCATAATGAAAACTGCTCATATATCCATCCTTTGGGTTGTCGCTTCGCTTATCTAATAATGCGAAGCAGAAAATGAGATTTCAAACCTTACTGCAGCGTTACTAATGCTGCAAAGGTGTTATGGCGGTGCCTATGATCACAACAGATCTGCAGGGGATGGCTTGTGCAGAGAGGCCCTCTGATTGAGCGCTTGACCGTAGTCTTGGCGCAAGCAACTGATGGATTTGAGCAGCAAGGTCAGGCAGCAAAGATCGATGCTGAATGTGCTGTTACATACCTGTTGCATGACGATGGTTGCGATTGGAGTGCCAACAGGTAGATTTCCGGGTCCTTCTTATTCCCCATTTCCGGAGTGGCTCACATGGCTTCTATCAAACAGGCGCTGATCAGTGTCTCAGACAAAACAGGCGTGGAGGTTTTTGCCAGAGCGCTGGCTGATCGCGGCGTTAAAATCCTCTCCACCGGCGGCACTGCCAAACTGCTGCGTGAAGTCGGCATTGAGTGCCGTGATGTATCGGATTACACCGGCTTCCCTGAGATGATGGATGGTCGTGTGAAAACCCTCAACCCCAAAGTTCATGGCGGCATCCTTGCCCGTCGTGATAACGAGGGTGATCTGGCATCGATGGCCGAGCACGGTATCGAGCAGATTGATCTGGTCTGTGTAAACCTCTATCCGTTCCGCGAAGCGGTCGCCAAAGAGGGGTGCACGATTGATGATGCAATTGAAAACATCGATATCGGCGGCCCGTGCATGGTGCGCGCCTCGGCCAAGAATCATAAGTTTGTTACCATTGTTGTTGATCCGTCCGATTACGAAATGATTATTGCTGCCATCGATAGCGACCTGCTGAGTGAAGATGTGCGTCGCGGGCTGGCTACCAAGGCGTATGCCCACACCGCCGCCTATGATGGCGCCATTGCCAACCACTTCTCAGCACTCAATGGTGACGGCTCCAAACGTAAATTCCCTGATATCTTTACCCGTCAGTTCATCAAAACTGCCGATGAGCTGCGTTATGGCGAGAATCCGCATCAGGATGGCGCATTTTATGCGGATATCGAAGATGAGGGGCTCTCGCTGGCTGATTGCGAAGTACTGCAGGGTAAAGCACTCTCTTATAACAATATTGCCGATGCTGATGCTGCCTTCTCCTGTGTGCGCGATTTCACAGACAATGCTGCGGTGATTGTCAAACATGCCAACCCGTGCGGTGTGGCCGTAGGTGGTTCACAGGCTGAGGTTTATGAGCGCGCCCGCGCAGCTGATGCCACCTCTGCATTCGGTGGTATTGCTGCCTTTAACCGCCCGCTTGATGGTGAGACGGCACAATTGATTGCTGAAACATTTATGGAAGTGGTGATTGCACCGGGCTTCTCCGATGCGGCGCGTGAGGCACTGGCTGCCAAGAAGAATCTGCGCCTGCTACTGGCACCATCGGTGGATGCGGTAGCCGGTGGCTGGGAGTTCAAACGTGTCAATGGTGGCCTGCTGGTGCAGGAGCGTGATGCCCATATTCTTAATCGTGATGCGTGCAAAGTTGTGACTGAGCGCGCTCCGACTGAGACTGAGTGGAATGATATGCTCTTTGCCTGGTCGGTCGCCAAACATGTGAAATCCAACGCCATTGTGTTTGCCAAGAACGGCACCACACTCGGTGTCGGTGCAGGGCAGATGAATCGTGTGAATTCAACCCGCATTGCCGCCTTCCATGGTGGTGAGGCGATTAAGGGTTCGGCTGTGGCATCCGATGCCTTCTTCCCGTTCCGTGATGGTGTTGATGCGCTGGCTGATGCAGGTGCCAAAGCTGTGATTCAGCCGGGTGGTTCGATGCGTGATGAAGAGGTGATTGCTGCGGCCAATGAGCATGGTCTGGCGATGATATTCACCGGCATCCGCCATTTCCGCCATTAAATAATAACTGACACAGATGCACACAGATGAAAGCAGAGAGAAGAAAATCTGTTTTCCGTGTTGATCTGCGTTAATCTGCGTCAAACAAGAGGATTGAAATCATGAAAGTACTGGTTGTCGGTGGTGGCGGTCGCGAACATGCGCTTTGCTGGAAGTTGAAACGCTCCCCCAGTGTAACTGAGGTGGTCTGTGCACCGGGAAATCCGGGCATTAGCCGTGAAGCCCGCTGTGTGAATGTGGGTGCTGAGGATATTGAGGGGTTGATGAAGCTTGCTCAGCAGGAGAAGCCGGATCTGGTGGTGATCGGTCCTGAAGTGCCTCTGGTTTTGGGGCTGGGCAACCAGCTGCGTGAAGAGGGGTTCCCGGTTTTCGGTCCTGATAAAGCGGCAGCCAATCTTGAGGGCAGCAAATCGTTCTCCAAACGTTTGATGTATGAAGCAGGTGTGCCAACGGCACGTTTTGAAGTGCATGTTGATGTGGAAGAGGCGGTCGATACGATCCGTTCATGGGGTGCCCCGATTGTGGTTAAGGCCTCGGGTCTTGCCGCAGGAAAGGGTGTGATTGTCGCCCAGAGTGAGAAAGAGGCGATCGATGCGGTACGCGATATGTTGGCGGGTAACAGCTTCGGTGATGCTGGTTCACAGGTGGTGATTGAGGAGTGTCTGGTTGGTGAAGAGGCGAGTTGTCTGTTCATTGTTTCCGGTGACACCATTCTTCCACTGGCCTCTTCCCAGGATCATAAGGCACTGCTTGATGGCGACAAAGGACCGAACACCGGCGGCATGGGAGCATATTCTCCGGCGCCATGTGTGACGGCAGAGGTTGAAGAGACAGTCCTTGAAACGATTGCCCGCCCGATTGTGGCGGCACTGAAAAAGCGCGGTGCAGAGTTTATCGGCATCCTCTATGCAGGTGTGATGCTCACTGATGAGGGCGCAAAAACGCTGGAGTTTAATGTCCGCTTTGGTGATCCGGAGTGCCAGCCACTGATGAGCCGTCTGAAATCCGATCTTGGCGATGTGCTGCTGGCGGCTGCCAACAAGAAGCTTGATGGTGTAACACTTGAATGGGAAGCGGGCACGGCCCTCTGCGTAGTAGTCACCTCTGACGGTTACCCGGCAAGCTTTGAAAAGGGGCAGGTGATCGGCGGATTGGATGCTGTTGAGGCAGCCGGTGCTGCGGTGTTCCATGCCGGCACGGCAGAAAAAGATGGTGCGATTGTTAATGCCGGCGGCCGTGTGCTGGGTGTGACAGCTGTGGCAGCAACAGTGAAAGAGGCACAGGCCACGGTTTATTCAGCGCTTAAGAAGCTGGAGTGGCCGGGTGGTTTCTATCGCCGGGATATCGGTTATCGTGCGGTAGTAAGAGAGGAAAAGGCTTAACCACGAAGGCACGAAGAACACGAAGGTAATCATGAGAAAGCCATTGTGTTCAGCTGCTCAAGAGGTTGAGTCATTAACAACCAGAGAAGGCGTTTGGTCACGGGAATCATTATCATTTCTTTGTGTCCTTCGTGTCTTTGTGGTGCAAGGAGTTTATGAATAATGGAAGCGATTAAAGTATTAATTCTGATGGGCAGCGCCAATGACAGGCCTGTGGTATCCAAGGCTGAGGCTGTATTTGATGAGTTCGGTGTAGCCTATAAGACGATGGTGCGCTCGGCTCACCGTACACCTGAGGCGACTGTGCAGGCTGTGAAAGAGGCTGAAGAGGCGGGCTGTAAAGTCTTTATCTGTGCTGCTGGCATGGCGGCTCATCTGGCCGGTGTGGTCTGCTCCAAAACGGTAAAACCGGTGATCGGACTGCCGATTGCATCTGGCCCGCTCAATGGTGAGGACGCTCTGCTCTCTACCGTGATGATGCCTCCGGGTCTGCCGGTTGCCACGGTCGGTATCAACGGCGCCAAGAATGCAGGCCTGCTGGCTGTGCAGATGCTGGCCCAGACCGATGAAGATCTCACTGCAAAACTGAAGGCAGACCGTGCTGCACAGGCAGAGGCGATTCTCGCTGAAGCCTAGTCCGGTCCGTAGCAAGCTGGCCGCCCTCAGGGCGGCAGCACTGCTTCATCGGGGCGGCATCATTGCCCATTATACCCACACCCTGCCCGGGGTGGCGGCCAATCCACAATCTGCCAAAGCGGTAAACAGGTTGGTGCGCTTTAAGCAGCGGCAGGGGCCATTTCTGCTGCTGGCCGACTCTGTGCAGCGCGCCTGTGGGCTGATTCGTTTCTACTCACCTGAACTGCGCAGGGTAATCCGCTCATCCTGGCCGGGTCCTTTTACGCTGATTATTTCTGCCAAACCGGGTTTGAGCGCTGTCTGCTACCGCAAAAGCACTGTGGCTGTACGTGTCGATGCCAGTCTACAGACCCGCCAACTGGCAGCGGCTTGTGGCGGTTTTCTGCTCTCATCCAGCCTTAATCGCAGGGGTGGAACTACAGCCGAGCCGAGCCGAAAACTGTGCATGCGCTGGCATCGCCATCTCGATGCAGTGCTGCAGGGGCCAGCAAGCACAGGCAAAGCCTCAGTTCTATTGCGTGTATGGCGTAATGATTCCACCACAATTCGGCCATGACGGCGCAGTGATGAATGGCTAACATGCCGCCATGAATTCTTTCTCCGATTTTTTGAAACAGCTGTGGCAGCGTCTTGGTTCGATGTCACTGGCCATCGTTCTACTGATGGTGCTCTCTATCGCCTCCGTCATCGGCACGGTACTGCTACAGAATCAGGAGCAGACCGATTACCTGCAGCAGTTCGGCCCGCTCTGGTACTGGGTATTCCGCTCGCTCGGTCTCTTCGACATGTATCACACATGGTGGTTCCAGACCCTGCTCGGCTTCCTGATGCTCTCACTGACCGCCTGCCTGTGGCGCAATGTGCCCAAGATGCTCAAGGAGATGCGTAGCCGTAAGGTCACCATCAATGAGCGTTCACGCAACCGCATGGAGCTGCAGAAGAAGTGGCAGCTGGATGGTGCGGTCTCTCCCGATGAGCTTGAGCAGCGCTTCCGCAAGCGTCTGTATGGATGGGAGTTTAAGTCTTCTGAAGAGAACGGAGAGCACGTTATCCGTGCTGATAAGGGGCGCAGCCACAAGTGGGGTTATATCTCGGTGCATTCCGCCATTCTGATTGTTCTCGTGGGCGGCTGGATCAGCGTGCAGTTTGGCTTCCGTGGTAATATGGCGGTGCCAGAAGGTAAGATGGAGCACAGCATCTCCTTCTTAAAGGGTACGGAAACCGTTGGTATGGATATGCCGTTTGAGGTGCGCTGCAACTCATTTGAGATCGACTTCTTCCCGACCGGTGCACCCAAAGAGTTCCGCAGTAATCTGACCATTATTGATGAAGGCAAAGAGGTGCTGACCTCCGATATCATTGTGAATGAGCCACTCTTCTATAAAGGCGTCTATATCTATCAGGCCAGCTTTGGTGATGGCGGCTCCGATGTCAGCTTCAAGCTGTTCCATATGGATGGCAGCCAGAAAACACGCATTATCAAAACCGCGGTTTACAAAACCTGGAACGATCCGGAGACCGGTGTCTCTCTTGAGGTGACCGATTTCAGGCCCTATAACGTGGAGAATGTCGCTGATCCGGGCGAGCCGCGTAAGTTCAAGGATATCGGACCTTCGGTAGAGTATGTGATCCGTGGCCCAAGCATGAAACCGGTTAAGGTTAAATCGTACATGAACCCCTTTGTTGATGGTCACGGCCACAACCAGGGCTCATGGTTGATGGTGTCACTCACCGGAGATGCCAAGGATTACCAGTCGGTCGGATTGGGGCTGGATCTGACCAATCCTGATGAGTGGCGTCTATTCCACGCTTTTATTGTTCATCTCTCCGAGGTGCAGGGTAAAGCCGATGAGAAGGCGAATTTTACGGCATTCAAAAAGGCTATGGCTGACGTCTATGGTGATAACCCGCCGGAAAACATTCAGGATATTGGTAGCCGCACCGTGCAGGCGGTGAATCTGATTCCACAGCTGCCGTGGCCGGTGATTCCGATGCTGGAAGACTATTCTCACGTCTATTACACCGGTTTGCAGCTGGCTAAAGACCCCGGAATGAATGTGGTTTGGGTCGGTAGTGCTATCCTGGTGATCGGCCTCTGTATCATGTTTTATCTGCCGCATCGTAAGCTCTGGCTGGTTATTCGGCCTGAGGGTGAAACGACCGAGGTAGAGCTGGTCGGCATGACCAACCGCAATCAGATCGCTTTTAAACAAACCTTTAACGATCTGTTCACAAAGCTCGATGAAGATTTCACCCGCAGCTGAATCCGGATCGAACCCGCTGTAGCCCCGAACAGGGCATAATAGGAGAAATGCATGACTGCAATAACTGCTGAATCATCAATATGGGAAGTGGTAAATCGGGGGCGCTGGGCGCTGATCCGTTTCTATGCCTATATCGGTCTTTCGCTCGGCATCTCTGCCATGGCGATGTATGCATCGGGTGGTTATGACGAGGATGCCTTCCTCTACCAGATTTTCAGCATGCAGGGGCTACTCTGGGGTGGAACCGGTGCACTGATCGGCGCTGCTCTTGCGGCAGTTTATATTACCATCAAACCAACCATTCTTGAGGGGCGTGTTGCACCCAATACCGTGCCTTGGCTGGATGGCTCACTGCTGATGGTGATTCTGGCGGTGATCGTTGCACAATTTGAGCCGGCTGCAAGTCAGGTCGTCTATGAAGATCAGTCCAATCTGCTGGCTGCAAATATTATTATGACGATGAATATCGTCTTTATCTTTTCAGCCGTTGCCTATATCGCCTACCTGTTTGCCCCTGAGGAGTTCATCGGCCGTATCGCCACTGCATCGGCTTACATCGGTATTTATGCTGGCGGCACAGCCCTGCTACTGCGCTGGCATGAGTCCTACCTGATTGATGTTGAGATCGGCCACGCGCCAGTTTCCAACCTTTATGAAGTATTTATTCTGCTGTTCATGATTACCGCGGCAGTTTACCTCTCGTTTGAGCGCCGTTATCAGGCTAAGGGCATGGGTGCATTTGTTATGCTGCTGGTTTCTGCCGGTGTCTTCTTCGGTGTCTGGCTGGACTCGATTGGACAGGCCGATATTAAACCGCTGGTGCCTGCACTGCAGTCCTACTGGATGAAGATTCATGTGCCTATGAACTTTGTCGGTTACGGTGCTTTTGCTGTGGCTTGTGGTGCGGGTATGGCATATCTGGTGCGTCACGGCATGGAAGCACGAGGCAGTAGTTCGAAAATGCTGAAAGTTTTCCCGACACTGGATCAGCTGGATCAGCTGGCTTATAAATCAGTCGCCGTTGGTTTCCCCGCTTTCACACTGGCAACGATTCTTGGTGCTGCCTGGGCAGCTGAAGCGTGGGGCGGTTACTGGTCATGGGATCCGAAAGAGACCTGGGCACTGATCGTATGGCTTGTTTACGGCGCTTATCTGCATGCCCGTGTTTCTCACGGCTGGCATGGTAAAGCACTGGCATGGTGGGCTGTAGCAGGCTTCCTGGTGACTATATTCTGTTTCCTCGGAGTGAATATGTACCTCTCAGGCCTGCACTCTTACGGTCGCCTCACCTGATCGGCAATCTTGGTGTATAGTCGGTCGCATTGAGAGGGGGCGATCATGAAACCACTACGTAAAATTATCTTTCCGGCCGCTGGCATGGGCACCCGCTTTCTCCCGGCCACCAAGGCCAGTCCGAAAGAGATGCTCACCATTGTTGATAAACCGCTGATTCAGTATGGCGTGGAAGAGGCGCTGGCTGCAGGTATGGGCCAGATCATCATGATTACCGGTCGTGGCAAACGCGCCATTGAGGATCATTTCGATATCTCAGCCGAGCTTGAAGCCAATCTGAAAAAAGCCGGTAAAAGTGCCCTCTATAAAGAGGTGTCACGTGTGGCGCGCATGGCAGAGGTGATCTACCTGCGCCAGAAAGAGGCGCTGGGCCTTGGTCACGCCGTGCTCTGTGCAGATCACTGGGTGGGCGATGAGCCGTTCGGTGTCTCCCTTGCCGATGAGTTGATTATCAGTGAAAAACCGGCCATGCAGCAGTTGCGCGAGGTGCATGAGCAGACCGGCTGTTCGGTGATCGGCTTGATACAGGTGCAGGCCAGTGAAGTTTCCAAATATGGTATTGTAGATTATCACGCTGAAGAGAGCGGCTTGCTGCGCCTGACTGATATGGTTGAAAAGCCTTCGGTAGATGAGGCTCCTTCCCGCATGGCAATTACCGGCCGTTACATCTTTACTCCACGCTTGATGGGGCTGTTGAAAGAGGTGGTGCCGGGCAAGGGTGGTGAGATCCAGTTGACCGATGCCATTGCGGCTCTCGCCAGAGAGGAGCCGGTCTACGGTGTGCTGCTTGAAGGACAGCGTTTTGATGCCGGTAATCCTGAAGGGTTCCTTTTGGCTAACTCTGTGCTCGGCCTTCAGCACCCGGAGTATGGTGAATCACTGCGGCTGGCGCTGAAAGAGCATCTGTGAAATCTGATCTACATATTCTGGCACTGGATACTGCATTCGGTGAAATATCGGCATGCATGCATACTGCAGATGGTGGTTTCCTGACTGCGGCAACACCTGAGCAGGGTAAAACCCGTTCGACCAGCATTGTGCCGCTACTTGCTGAGCTGCTGGAGCAGGCGGGGTTGACCTGGAAGCAGCTTGATCTGCTGGCCCTGGGCGCAGGCCCCGGCGCCTTTACCGGGCTGCGCATCGCAGCGGCAACGCTGGCAGGCATCAACAGCGGCCTGAATCTGCCGATGTTACACCTATCATCACTGGCCATTACAGCACGTCAATGTGATAGCAGTGAAGCGATCTGGGTGTTGGAAGATGCCCGGGCCGGAGAGGTCTTTGTCGGCTGCTACCAGAATGGTTTGCCGAGATGTGAAGACAGATGTTTAACATGGCACGAGGTGCTGGAGATGCAGCCTGGCAGCTTTATCTGCCATAACGAGCCACCGGTTGCACTGGCTGGCTGGTCTGAACAACCCCTGACCATCAGCCGTTCGCAGGCGCTGCTAACGACAACCTTGGCAGAGCTTGATATTTTGGACTCTATAGCCCTGTTGCCCCGATACCCTGCACCGGTTTACCTGCAACGATCACAGGCGGAGAAGAATCTTCATGGCTGAAAGCAAAAAAGAGAAAATCCTGTTTGTCTGTCTGGGCAATATCTGTCGCTCACCCTTAGCTGAAGTTGTTGTGCGGGGTGTAGCAGCGCAGCGGGGATTAGATCACTACCATTTCGAGTCTGCCGGCACCGGTGACTGGCATGTTGGTGGCCCTGCGGATCCACGCTCTGCAGCCAAGGCAGAAGAGAAGGGATTAGACTTAAGTCGCCATCGCGCCCAGCAGGTTACTGCCCGAAATTGCCAGCAATGGGACTGGTTGGTCGCCATGGATGGTGACAACAGAGCCAACCTGTTGCGCATGGGAGTACCCGAATCACGCATTCTGATGATGCGCCAGTTTGAAGTTGAGACTGGCAACGCCCCTGATGTGCCTGATCCCTACTACGGTGGTGCGCACGGTTTTGAAGATGCCTATCAGATGCTGGTAGCCAATGCCGAGAAGCTACTGGATCATCTGGAGTCTCAACGCTAATTGCCGCTTTTTTCTTGGCTGAGAGGCGATAGGAGTTGCCGTTGAAAATCACTGACCTTCCGTTCAACAGATTTATCGGTATTGATAAGAGGGGAGAGAATGTTGGCCTGACGAAACATGATCGCCTGCTCAATCATGTCGGCTCCCTTCATGCTGCAGCACTCTACGGTCTGGCAGAAGCAGCAACCGGTGATTGGATCATCGAGCATCTTATGGCGCATTATCCCGATGCATTGGCACTGGCTCGTGAGGGAAATATTAAATACAAACGCCCGGCTGCAGAGGATTGTCATGCCGTGGTTGATGTTGATCAGATGGCGGTGGAGAAGTGTCTGAGCATGTTACAGCGGCGTGGCCAAGGCACGCTAATGATTTCAGTCCAAATTCTTAGTGGTGATACATTAATCGCTACAGCTGCATTCAAGTGGTGGTTCAGCCTGAAATAAATTGTTCACGGCTAATGCATAGAGCCGTCAACAAGGGCCGGGGTAACAGGTGGTTGAGAGGGTATTAAATTTTCCTGATCCCCAGCAGATATTCGACATTACCTTTAGGGCGGTGGATCGGGGACTCTTCGCTGCCGATGATCTCTGCACCGGATGGCTTGTTCTCCACCAGTTCTATTGCGTGCGAAGACTGAGGGGGCGCTTCTTGTTTCTCGTGTTCGGGATGGTGACGATTAAAAGGGCTAGCCCCGTTCGACAGCACGCGTCAGGTATGATGGTGGCCGAGCAAGACGGATGTTTTAAGTTGATTCATAATCGATTCAGAAAGGACTTAGGCGAAGCATTTGCTGAATCTGCTGTTGAGTATGCTCTGGTACGCCTGCCTCATGTGCATAGGTTTTCCACTGCGAGACAATACCCTGCACCTCTTTGACAATGGTTTCGGCCCTGCCCCGCTTCATAGAGGCTACCTTGGCGCACGCCTTGAAGTCATCCATCGTAAACGCGTCTCTTTTTCCGTTCACGCTCATTTGATGTTTTGCCGTCCAGTTGCCTGCCGGATTGTAGCTGTAAGTGATATCAAAGGCGGGAGAAAGGCGCCATTGGCCGGATTTATTCATCAGAAAGGCTATATTTTTGACGTGATCGTCCTGATTTCGGGCCACAATATTAAATACCATTCTGCGGAACTGCTCTTCAATCATATGCATGGGCAAGTTCAGCTTGCGCATCGTTTGAAGTGCCTGTTCATAGCTGTATGCACCTGCCATGTTGAAGTCGAAATGCGCCAGAGCGCCAAGCGATTGCATGTGCAGCTTTTCTCCGCCGTCCAGGCGGTCAAACCGTTTGGTCATAAAGTGGCGTCTGCTGTTCTCTTCAAACAGTCTGCTCTCGCTGATATCAATGTTGCAGGCTTTTGCCATCATATAATAAGCATATTCGATCACGCCATAGCCTTGCGGGTCGTCCAGCTCTTTGTCCCTGTTTCCGCTCACGCCATCAAACTTTAACAGCCAGTATTCAAAGCCCTTATCTGCAGCCACTTGCCCGGAACGTACTTCATTCGAGATCGGATTCCAGGCGATCACAGCCTTGGCGCGTGCTCCGCCCGCCGATGTGCCGACCTGAAGGATATCGGTCAATGCCTTTGTTTCATCTGTAAATGAGGTTTGCAGATTGTTTCGATGCGTAAGAATGTCTGAAGCAAGTGCCACCAGATTCTCTAGCTCCACCCGATGGCTGCGGCTAGCTCGCACCCCGATAGCCGGTGCAAACTCTAATGCCCCCATGCCTCTTGCGCCTGTATAGCAGAGGCGCTCAACCGCATTGAACGATGTTGCTTCCCGCCCCTGCGTAGCCAGCCAGACATCTATCAGGGCATTGCCGAATTTATCCGGCAGTGAATCAGCCAGCAGGCCCGGCAGGCCGTGGAATGTCTGTCTCGACAGTGCCGGAAATTGATAAATTCGGTTGGATAGAGGCATGGTGAGCGGAGATATTTCTATACCACTGCGGGCAAAGCCAGGGTCATATTCAAAGGAGGCGATCTCATCACCATCGTTTAGTGATACTGCACCAATGGTGCGGCCCCAGAGTTTGACTTCAGCAATGCTACTCATGACTCATCACCCCATTGCCAGGTATCGTTCGGTTGATCCGAGTCTTTTTTTGCTGATGCACGGCGGCGAGTTTTCCCTTTAAATTTGAGCAGGTCCATTGGTCCCGCATGAGCCTCCGGGATTGCAGCATCCAGACTCGACAGTAGCTCCAGTACTCGAAAAATACGGACCACGCTCACCATCTGTGTCGATGCTCCAGCTTCAACGCGCTCAAGAGTGCGTTTACCAACGCCAGACAGTTCGGCCAGTTTGGCCTGAGTCAGGTGCAGCCTGAGACGGTGGTGAGTAATGCGGGCTCCTACTTCAGCCAGTATCGCTTCATCTGAAAGCTGCTTTGTTATTCTCATAGTCGCCACCGTTGACGAATAAGCCGCCAAATTCATTATATATCGTAATATATGACGATTTATATATCACGGGCGGTGTGGTGTCAATTCGCAACTTACGGCGAAATATGTTCATTAAACGAATATAATCGCAATATATGGCGAGTTGCTGGAGCATGCAGGTTTATAAGCTATGGGGTCTATTTAAGGCGATGGGCTGAAGCAGTGAGTGAGTCAACGCTTCATTGGGTTGACTATGAGCTCAGCCGGTTTTGTTTAGGCCTAGCAGATATTCGACATTGCCTTTGGGGCCATGGATGGGGGATTCGGTAATACCGATGATCTCGGCACCGGAGAGTTCGCTCTCTACCATGGCGGTTATGCGATCAATGGCCCACTGACGCCACTGATCTTCACGCACAACGCCACGATCGAGATGTTTGGGATCGACCTCAAACTGCGGTTTGATCAGTGCCACACACCAGCCACCGGGTTTCACAAAGGGCCATGCGCAGGGCAGGACACGGGTCAGGGAGATAAATGAGGTGTCGATCACCAGCGCATCAATCGGCTCGGAAATCAGCGCATCGCTGAGTTTGCGCACATGGGTTTTCTCCATGTTGATGACACGTTCATCATTTTGAAGTTTGTAGTGTAGCTGCCCGTGGCCGACATCAACGGCATAAACTTTTTTCGCACCCTTCTGCAACAGCACATCGGTAAAGCCGCCGGTGGAAGCGCCCACATCAAGGCCTACAATGCCTTCAGCACTAAAGGGGAAAACTTCCAGAGCCTTCTCAAGCTTGAGGCCGCCGCGTGAGACATATTTGAGCACTTCACGCACTTCGATTTCGGCATCTTCGCGGAACATCATGCCTGGCTTATCGGCTTTCTGGCCATTCACGTAGACAAGACCGGCCATAATCTGACGGGAGGCGATATCAACCGAATCAGAGAGACCTCTATCAAAGATGATCTGGCTCAGTCGGAGTTTTTTAGGTTTTGCAGCCAAAGTTTTAGTGGTTGCGCAGTTGCTTGAGAATGCCCTCTGCATCAAGTCCCAAATCACGCAGAATCTCTGCCTGTGTGCCGTGAGCCGGGAAATGGTCAGGCATGGCAATATGGGCAAAGGGGCCACTCCAGCCCGAATTTAGAGCAAGGGCTGCAATCTCCTGACCAATGCCGCCCTGTGCGACGCCCTCTTCAATAATCACCAGAGGTTTGCTCGCTTTCAGGTGCAGCAGAATCGACTCGACATCCAGCGGTTTGATGAAACGCAGATTGAGCAGCGTCATCGCCCGCCTGTCTTCACGGCGAAGTGTTTCCACTGCTGACAGCGCATCGCGAACACGGCTGCCGACGGCAATCACCAGGCCATCGCCACCATCTTCCAGCACCTCGGCCTTGCCGACCGGAAGAATGGCGGGTTGACTGATATCAACGCCGTAACCATTGCCACGCGGATAGCGAATGCAGACAGGCCCGTTGATGCTGTTGGCGGTCAGCAGCATATCCTTAAGCTCAGCCTCATCCTTGGGCGCCATCACAGTCATATTCGGCAGGTTGCGCATAAAGGCGATATCAAACATGCCGGTATGGGTTGCACCATCAGCACCGACGATACCGGCCCGATCCAGACAGAATGTCACCGGCAGATTCTGGATGCAGATATCGTGAATAATCTGATCATAAGCGCGCTGCAGGAAGGTGGAGTAGATCGCCACATAGGGGCGTTTGCCCGCAACGGCCAGACCACCGGCAAAGGTGACGGCATGCTGCTCCGCAATACCAACATCAAAACAGCGTTCGGGATGGCGGTCGGCAAAGCGGTTGATACCGGTGCCGGCAGGCATGGCTGCCGTAATCGCCACAATGCGTTCATCGTGATCGGCCATATCAGCCAGCGTATCAGCAAAGATCTGCGTGTAGGTCGGCGGTGTGCCATTGCTCTTATGCGGAATGCCGGTTTCAACATTGTAGGGGCCAAGGCCGTGCCAGGTTTCAGGGTCCTCTTCTGCAGGTGAGAAACCGAGTCCCTTTTTAGTCACCACATGCAGCAGGATCGGACCATCCAGATCTTTGCAGTTACCCAGTGTTGGTAGCAGATGATCGAAATCGTGGCCATCAATCGGGCCGATATAACGGAAACCCATCTCCTCAAACAGTGTGCCCGGTGTGATCATGCCTTTAACATGCTCTTCAACCCGTTTGGCTGCATCCAGTGCACCCGGCAGTTTGCCGAGGATACGTTTGGCGGTGTCCTTGGCCTGTGTGTATGGCTTGCCGGTAATGATGCGGGCGAGGTAGGAGGACATCGCACCGACGTTGGGGGCAATCGACATCTCGTTATCGTTAAGAATCACCAGCAGGCGGTTTTTGTGGGCACCGGCATGATTAAGTGCTTCAAAGGCCATACCGCCGGTCAGGGCACCATCGCCGATAACAGCAACAACCTGATAGGTATCATGGCTCAGATCACGGCCTGCGGCGATGCCATAAGCTGCTGAGATTGAGGTGGAGGCGTGACCTGCACCAAACGGATCATGATCGGATTCGCTGCGTTTGGTGAAGCCGCAGAGGCCGCCGTACTGGCGAATCGTTGGCATCTGGGCCAATCGTCCGGTAAGAATCTTATGCGGATAGGCCTGATGCCCGACATCCCAGACGATTTTGTCGCGCGGTGAGTCATAGAGATAGTGCAGCGCAATGGTGAGTTCAACCACGCCAAGGCCTGCGCCAAGGTGGCCACCAATCGGTGCCAGCGTCTCAATCAGATAGTTGCGCATCTCATCGGCCAGCTGTGGCAGCTGCTCGGGATAGAGCGCTTTCAGATCGGCTGTGCCTTTGATTCGATTCAGTAGCTCAAACATCAGCTCTCACGCTCCAGAATATAGTTGGCCAGTGCCTTGAGTTGCGGGGCGTTGTCATCCAGTGCTTCGCAGGCATTGAGCGCAAGTTCACGCATCTCATCGGCAAGTTCTCTGGCCCGGCTCAGCCCCATCAGTGAAACATAGGTTGCCTTGTTCTGGGCTTCATCTTTACCGGCAGATTTGCCGAGTTTATCGGAGCTGGCGGTCACGTCGAGGATATCATCAGCGATCTGAAACAGCAGGCCGACTGCTTTGCCATAACGGGAGCAGGCATCAAACTGCTTCTGGCTGGCTCCGGCCAGCAGTGCACCGGCTTCACAGCACCAGCGCAGCAGTGCCCCGGTTTTGTGCAGATGGATACGCTCCACGGCGAGAATATCGATATCCGAGCTACTACTCTCACTCTGAATATCGAGCATCTGGCCGCCAACCATGCCCTGACATCCGGCTGCAACAGCCAGGCTGCGGATCAGTTCGCAGCGCAGTTCGGCAGGTATGTCGGACGCGGCAAGCAGCTCAAAGGCCAGCGCCTGCAGTGCATCAGCAGCCAGTACAGCCGTCGCCTCATCAAACTTCTTGTGGCAGGTCGGATTGCCACGGCGCAGGTCATCATCATCCATGCAGGGCAGATCATCGTGAATCAGTGAATAGGTGTGGATGCACTCAATGGCCATCGCTGCAGGCATGGTTTCAGCAATGTTTTTGCCGCCACTGGCCAGGAAACACTCCACCACCAGTGCAGGGCGCACCCGTTTGCCACCGGCAAGCAGGGAGTAGCGCATCGCTTGAATCAGTTGCTCAGCCACCACCGATGAGCGGCTATTGAGTGTGTCGATAAGTGCCTTTTCCACATGCGATGCATGGGAGGCAAGAAAGTCAGGTGCCCTCATTTAAGCGTTGTCTTCGCTACTGTTGAGTACCTGCAGACGCTGTTCGGCTTTATCCAGTAGTGATTCGCAGCGGCGGGAGAGTTTCACGCCCTGCTCGAATGCGGCCACGCTCTCTTCCAGAGGCAGTTCACCCGACTCCAGTTTCGCAACCAGGCTGGTCATCTGCTCAAGTGCCTGTTCGAATGAGAGTTCGTCTGTTTCTTTCTTGCTGCTCACAACTGGCCGCTCCTTTTCCCGGAAGGGAGTTGCTGATTCTAGAAGGCATTGAGGCTTGGTCAACGTGCAGGAGCGCAGCTAGGCTTTGCAAATGCAGATTATCCGCCATCAAAGACAGCTTTATCCCGATTCGCTGGCCGAGCAGGAGGCGCTTGTTGCCGCGATTCTGGTCGGAGAATCGGAACCGTCGCTGATCCTTACCGAGCATCCGCCTGTCTATACGATTGGTTCCTCCGGCTCTGAAGCGGATGTGTTAAGTCGTCAGATTGATGGTGAAACCATTGCTGTTTACCCGACCGGGCGTGGTGGCGAAGTCACCTATCACGGCCCCGGCCAGCTTATCTGTTATGTCATTGCCGATCAGCGCGGAGAGCAGGATCTGCACAAACATGTCTGGCGACTGGAGGAGATGGTGATTCGCACACTGGCCGAGTTCGGCATCACTGCGGATCGGGATGCGCGCGGCATCGGTGTCTGGGTGGATGGTGAAAAGATCGCGGCCGTGGGTGTGCGTTGCCGAAAATGGATTACCTATCACGGCATTGCACTGAACATTAATCCCAACCTCAAACACTTCGCTGGCATTGTTGCCTGTGGCATGAGCGATAGCCCAGTCACCTCAATGTGGCAGCTGGGAGTCGAGGTTGAGCGAGTGGCTGTTGAAGCAATGATTTGCAAAAAGAGTGAAATGTTTCGATGATTGCGCCCATGATATGGAGTGAAGTCAACTTGAAGGGTGTCAACACCATGCGTCGTATGCAGTGGATGCTCTCCATGCTGGCTATTGTGGTATGCCTCTTCTCTGTTGGTTCCCTGCATAGCCATGAGAGTGGTCTGCACGTACTCGATAGCGCCTGTATCAGCTGTGATCTTGAAAATGTTACTTCTCACGGCGCAGCTATCTCAGCAGTACCGACCAAATCATTAGATCTCTCCGATGTCGCAGCGGTGGTTTCTCAACAGTCGATTACAGTTGCGACCACACGATCAAGCGCCCCTATCCGAGCACCCCCTATTTACTCCTAATCCCTCTCTCGTCTTAGTGACGTAATCAAAACAGAATTAGGAGACTTAATATGAAACATGCACTTAAACGTGCTGTGTTTGCTGCGGCCATTCTGGTCAGCAGCAACGCATATGCGGCCAGTGAGCTGGAAGTATTGAAAAATCAGGTTCAGCAACTCATGGATCGCATTGAACAGCTGGAATCGAAAAACAGGGTGGCTCCTGCAGCTGCACCTCAGGCAGCAACGTCAAAAGAGGCGGCACCTTCTGTTGCCTCAAGTGAAGTACGCAAGTCTGCTCGTGTCGCGACGGCTGAGAATAGCGGCAATCCATCCATTTCGGTGATTGGAAATTTCACCGGCCAGCGCATCCGTGGCGATGGCGGGGTGAGAAGCAGCAGCTTTCTGCCGCTCTCCGAAGCTGAATTTATCTTTGGTGCCAATATCGATACGCATGCCCGGCTTGATGTTACCGTTACCGGAGCCAATGGCGGCATGGCAGTTGAAGAGGGTTTTATTACCGCCTACCTGCCGTGGGGTGTGAATATGCGCGCAGGGCGCAAGTTCCTGCCCGTTGGACGGGTGAACGAGATGCATCCGCATGCACTGATCTACGCTGATCGCCCCAATGGCCTGGTTAATCTCTTCGGGCCAGAGATATTTATTGGCGATGGTCTCCTGCTGGATAAACCTCTGTTTATAGGCGATTCGGTACAGACGCTGACGGCCGGATTCTTCTCCACTGAAAATGATGTTGCATTCGATCCGACTGGCACCAGTCAGTATGCAGGTCTGGCACGTTGGACTGGCCTCTGGGATATCGGTGATAACGCAACGTTTGAATTGGGCGCTAACTATGTTCAGGGTAAAAATGGTATTGCAGCAACAGATGCCATGACACGCATTGCCGGTGGCCACTTTGCCATCAAACACCAGAACCTTGCACATGCCGGATTCACACTGGAAGGCGAATGGCTTCGCCGCTGGCAAGAGCAGGGCACCGGTGTCACAACAGCAATCAACGATGGTAGTTATCTGTTGGCAACAGCAGCGCTAAATCGTAACTGGCATCTTTTCTCACGCTTTGACTACTCCCGTGAGTATGTTCCAGCAACAACTGGTTGGCTGAAAGAGAGCGCAATCTCTGCAGGCCTGGCGTGGAAGTTCAGTGAATTCCAGAGCGTTACTCTGCAGTATAAGCATACCCGCAAAGCCCTTGCAGAGATGGCAGGTGATCTTGGCATTGCAGCCGGAGCCAATGCAAATGCGATGTATTTGCGCTGGGTTGTAGCGATTGGCCCGCACGGCGCTCATCCCTATTAGGAGGATCAGATGACATTTATAAAACGATCAATCCTTACGCTCTGTCTCCTGTTTCCTGCAATCAGCCATGCAGAGCTGCATATTGTCGCCACACTGCCGGCACTGGGGCAGATCGCTGCCGCCGTGGCAGGTGAGGATGGCGAGGTTCGCGTCTTGGCCAGAGTGGGGCAGGATCCACACTTCGTGCCGCCTAAACCGACACTTGCACGTCACCTTGCTCGTGCCGATCTACTCTTCTCTGCGGGTCTCGGTCTGGAGATGGGTTGGTTACCGCCACTGATAGAAGTGGCGCGTAACCAGGCTATCCGTCCTGAAACTTCAGGCTATTTCGAGGGGGCATCAGTTATTGAAGTGCTCGGTGCTAAGGCTGGTGTTGATCGCTCAATGGGCGATGTGCATCCTGAAGGCAATCCGCATTGGTGGCTTGATCCAATTCGTGGGTCTCAGGTTGCGATTGCTCTGGCTGATCGTTTTGCGATGATTGATCCAGAGAATGCCGATAGTTACAGGCAACGAGCTGCAGTTTTTGCCTTTCGTCTGCATGATATGACGGCTGTTTGGAAGCCACGATTCAGTAACGCTTTGCCTGTGGTTAGCTATCACGAATCCTACCGTTATTTTAGTGAGCGCTTTGCTATTCCGGTTGTCGGTTTCATCGAGCCCAAACCTGGAGTGGAACCATCACCTGCGCATCTTGATTCGCTGGTGAGCATAGTGAAGGCAAAAGGGGTGAAGCAGCTATGGGTTGAGCCATATCATCATGGACGTGTGGCAAAGCGAGTGGCTCAACTTTCGGGTGCATCACTTCTCTCTATGCCAGATGCTCATGAGGTAAAAGGTTCAGAGGGCTATATCCAGTTTATAGAGATGCTACTTCAGAAGGCTGCAGGAGATTAAAGCATGATACTCTGGTTTAGCCTTGCCGCCTGCTTGTTGGTCTCTCTGTTTCTGCCTTTATTGGGCCAAAAGATTTTGCATCGTCGGGTGATCTTTATCGATCTGGCTTTAGCACAAGTGGCGGCTGTCGGTTATGCCTTAGGCGTGGCTATGGATGCTAACGGAATGCTGTTTGCAGGCGTAGTTACTGCAGTAACAGTTCTGCTTATTGCAACGTTATCTGAAGAGAGTGATCTGCCGAAAGAGGCGGTTATGGGCGCACTGTATGCTCTGGCCGCCTCACTCGGTATGATGGTTCTAGCGATGATGCCTCATGCCGAAGGGCAGATGATGGAGCTGCTCTTTGGTAGCGTACTTGGAGTAACCGAGGTTGAACTGGTCATTATTGCTATAGCAGGCGTTGCAGCGCTGTTGCTTTCAAAGCTGGGTAGAAAAGATAGCTATGGTGGGCGTGTAGCTTTTTATGGTGCACTGGCAGTTGCGGTTGTGCCTGCTATCTATGCGGTAGGAGTGATTCTGGTCTTTGCCATGTTGGTGATGCCGGGGCTGGCGGTCTGGCGAAATGGCATGAATGGGTCTGCACTACAGGCGGTGGCGATTTCGCTCGTTGCAAGTGTGTGTGGCCTCTTCTTCTCCAACCAGTTTGATTACCCTCCCTCATCGGCCGTTGTTGTCTTCCTTGCCGCGACAGCTCTGCTTTGGCGTGGCACCTCAACTGCTATTAACAGAGCAGATTAGATCCTGAACCTGGTCTGCTTGCTGATTTAGGAGGGCATTCAGAAGAAGGGTGGAGATCGTCTTCTGAATCAATCTGAGGCTTGGATTTGCAAACAGCGTGAAATGTTCCAATGATTGCGCCATGAAACGTGGTGATATCAGACTGCATGGCGCTGCCACCTCCCGAATGCAGCGGCTTCTCCCCATGTTGGCGCTTGCTGCAACCATGCTGGTTGGCAGCCATGCAGTTAGCGCAGGTGAAATATTTGGAGACGATGGCATCAGCATCGAACTGGGTTCCACCATCGTGGGTCAGCAGATCAGCAAGCACAATGGCGATATCAACAAAGACATCATAGGCAGTCTTGATCTGGTGATCGATGCCGACCTTGGTTTCGGCACCCTGCATCTCTACGGCGAAGGCGCATCCACGGCTGATATCTCGGCATCCAGCCTTGTTGGCGGTGCCAATGCCGATGCAGGCACAGCCGCCACACCGGCAGGCAAGGGCAGGGTGCAGTTATCAGAAATCTCATTTGGTTTCGATATTGGCGCACTGAACACCAACATCGGTGTGATGGATCTAAGCGCTTTTGCCGATGCTACGGCTACAGCTAATGATGAGGGGTCGCAGTTTCTGGCGGACGCGCTGGTGAATAACCCGACCATCGCTTTTCCCGACTACACCCCTGCTATCGTATTCAACTATGGTGAAGAAGCGGGCATCCAGCTCACAGCCCTGACCGCCAATGCCTATGGCCTGGGTGATAATCCGCGCGGCAACTACAGTCAGCTATTCAAGTTTGGCAACACGCCAACCGGCGAACGAAAAGGGCTCTTCTCTCTGGTTGAGCTGCGTCTGCCGCTCTCGCAGGATGGTGCTCTGCTAACCATGGGTGGCTGGCACAGCTCAACGGAAGCGACCCGCTATGATGGCGCAGGCAATGATAGATCTACGCTTGGTGGTTATGCGAATATTGATGGCGTAGTGGGTGATCTCGCGTGGTCTGCACGTGTCGGTTTCAACAATGGTAAAACCGATATCACCGGCGGCGTGAACAGCTTCGCCTCACTCTCCACTGAATACAGCATCAATGAGCAGCACGCTTTCGGTGCTGGAGTCGCCCACTCCGGTCTGCTCAATGATTATAAAACCTCACTGGCGCCAAACAGCGGTGCCAACAGCACAGTCGCCGAGATCTACTATCGCTGGCAGATCACCGATGAGATCGCCATCAGCCCGGATATCCAGTATCACCACAATGCCAACAATCTTTCAGCTGCAGCCCCTGCAGATGTTTTCGGCAACGTCTGGGTCTACGGCCTCCGGATCCAGTTCGGCGCATCTCACCAGATGGCGCATCACGAATAGAAAGCTCAGCCTGTCATAGGGCTGTCTTGAGGCTGACATAAGGGTGACTCACTTCTTTCTATTCTTCATCGCAACAAGTGAAAAGAAGGAGAGTGAATTGACACCTGAAAGATTGAACCCGTCGTCTGCACGATTTGAATTTATGAAATGGGTAAGCGAGCGCAATGCGCATATCCCGATGTCGGAACTGGAATTTCTGATCGGCATTCCACCGTTTGGTGGAGACGATGATGATGCGTGGGAAGATTGCGATTGGGGCTAATTATGCTCTTTTTCCTTCCGGTTACTGAATAACCCTAATTTGTACCATATTGATCCGGTATCTAAACCGGACTAGAATGGTCGCCTTTAATGGAGGCGGCCTTTTTTGTTGGCCACTTCTCAAGGCTCAGAGCGAGCCTGTTCAGTATTTGAAGGAGTCGCCATGCTCAGACTGACCAAATTGACGGACTACGGCATTCTGCTGATGACACGTATGGTGTCGTCCGAGCAGGAGCGTTTTACCGCCGGGGAGCTTGCGGAGATTACCCGTATTCCATCACCGACCGTCAGCAAGATTTTGCAGATGCTTCTGCATGAAGGGCTGCTCGACTCCACGCGTGGTGCCAAAGGCGGTTATCGCCTCACCCGGCCTGCCACCGAAATCAACGTACGTGATATTATCAATGTGTTTGAGGGTTCCATTGCCCTGACCGAATGCAATCTCGATGACAGCAGCTGTGATCAGCACGATGTCTGCTCCACCAGCAACAACTGGAAGCGGATCAATCAGGCTGTGCGTCAGGCACTGCAGGATATCTCGCTGGCCGATATGACCGAGCAGGATTTCATCCCGATCTTCCGCCTGCAGCGCGGTATCGCCATCTCGAAGGTGCACTAATGAGTGAAGTGAAAAACGAAGAGAAAGTCGAAATCTCGGCCCAAGAGCATGCATCGCGCGAGTATGAGGCAGGTTTTGTCTCCGATATTGAAGCCGACACCCTGCCGCCGGGTCTTAATGAGGATGTGGTTCGCCATATCTCAGCTATGAAAGAGGAGCCGGAGTGGCTGCTTAACTGGCGGCTGGAGGCATTTCGCCACTGGCAAACCATGACAGAACCGCACTGGGCGCATGTGACTTATCCGCCGATCGATTATCAGGCGGTCTCCTACTACTCGGCACCGAAATCGATGAAGGATGGGCCCAAAAGCCTTGATGAAGTTGATCCGAAACTGCTGGAGACCTATGAAAAACTGGGCATTCCACTGCGTGAGCAGGAGTGGTTGGCCGGTGTTGCTGTGGATGCGGTGTTTGATTCGGTATCAGTGGCCACGACATTCAAAGGCAAGCTCAAGGATGCCGGTGTGATCTTCTGTCCGATCTCCGAAGCAGTGCGTGATTATCCTGAACTGGTGCAGAAGTATCTCGGCACCGTTGTGCCTGCCGGTGACAACTATTTCGCAGCCCTGAATTCAGCCGTTTTTACCGATGGTTCGTTTGTCTATATCCCCAAGGGTGTGCGCTGTCCGATGGAGCTCTCCACCTATTTCCGCATCAATGCGATGAATACAGGCCAGTTTGAACGTACCCTGATCATTGCTGATGAGCGCTCTTACGTCTCTTATCTTGAGGGGTGCACGGCACCGCAGCGCGATGAGAACCAGCTGCATGCGGCTGTGGTTGAGCTGGTGGCGATGGATGATGCGCAGATCAAATACTCAACCGTACAGAACTGGTATCCGGGTGATGAGAATGGTCTGGGTGGTATCTACAACTTTGTGACCAAACGTGCCGATTGCCGTGGCCATCGTGCCAAGGTGAGCTGGACACAGGTGGAGACAGGTAGTGCCATCACCTGGAAATATCCAAGTTGTGTGTTGCGTGGTGATCACTCGGTGGGTGAGTTCTACTCGGTGGCACTGACCAAGATGTGCCAGCAGGCTGATACCGGTACCAAGATGATTCATATCGGTAAAAACACCCGCAGCACGATTGTCTCCAAGGGTATCTCGGCAGGGCGTGGCAATCAGTCCTATCGTGGTCTGGTGAAGATTGGTAAAGATGCCGACAACGCGCGCAACTATACCCAGTGCGATTCACTGCTGATCGGTGACAAGTCAGGGGCGCATACCTTCCCTTACGTGGAGGTGAAGAATGCCACGGCCACCATGGAGCATGAGGCGACCACCTCAAAGATTGGCGAAGACCAGCTCTTCTACTGTCAGAGCCGTGGTATCTCGGAAGAGGATGCGGTGAATATGATTGTGAATGGTTTCTGCAAAGATGTATTTAATGAACTGCCGATGGAGTTCGCCGTAGAGGCGAATCGACTGATGGAAGTCTCTCTCGAAGGCGCAGTAGGATAAAAAGATGAACCACGAAGTACACGAAGCACACGAAGTCATTATGTTTTTTCTTCGCGATCTTCGTGCCCTCTGTGGTAATAAAAGGTATTCATGATGATAAAGATTGAGAATTTACATGTTTCAGTAGGCGGCAAAGAGATCCTGAAGGGGATCAATCTGGAGATCGGCGATGGTGAAGTGCATGCCATCATGGGCCCGAACGGCTCCGGTAAATCGACCCTCTCCAATGTGATTGCCGGCCGCGATGGTTATGAAGTGACCAAGGGATCAATTACCTACAAAGGTAAAGATCTGCTGGAGATGCGTCCGGAAGAGCGCGCCTGGGAAGGCGTGTTCCTTGCCTTCCAGTACCCGGTTGAGATTCCCGGTGTGAACAACACCTACCTGCTGAAAGCGGGCGTGAATGCCCGTCGTAAACATCAGGGTGAGCAGGAGCTCGATGCGATGGAGTTCATGCAGCTGGTGAAAGAGAAGGCCAAACTGGTTGAGCTTGACCAGTCATTCCTCTCGCGTGGTGTGAATGAAGGTTTCTCCGGTGGCGAGAAGAAACGTAACGAGATTTTCCAGATGGCCGTGCTTGAGCCGTCACTGGCACTGCTTGATGAGACCGATTCCGGCCTTGATATCGATGCCTTGCGTATTGTCGCCAAAGGCGTGAACACCTTGCGTGCGCCTGACCGTTCGGTGGTGATGGTAACCCACTACCAGCGCCTGCTTGATTATATTAAACCCGATCTCGTGCACGTACTGGTCGATGGTCAGATTCTCAAAACCGGCAATAAGGATCTGGCACTGGAGCTGGAGGAGCGCGGTTATGACTGGGTTCGCGCCGAAGCCCATGCTTAACTTCGGCTTTTCCTCCCATGCTGCGTTGAGCCGCGTCCTGCGCGGTTCACATATTGGCACATATGCTGCACTGCTCGGCCACAGCTCGCCTTGCCTGGAAGCAAAATCCTCGTTCATCAAGGGCTTAGAAAATGAGTAATGCTTTGAATTCAATCAGAGAGTCGGCCTGGCGCGCCTTTGAGGTCGACGGGCTGCCGACAACACGCGATGAGGATTGGAAATATACCGATCTCTCACGCATTGCTGCTGTGCTCGGCGAGTCATGGTGGAACGCTGAGGCTGGCGAAGCCGTTTCAGCCGATGACTATCTGATTCCCGATCTTCACGCCTATCGTCTGGTGATCAGTAATGGTGTGGTTGATCTTGCTGCATCTGAAATTCCTGATGCGATCACCATTACCCCGCTTGCAGCGCTGTTACAGGATGATCCCGATGCGGCCGTTGAACTGATGCTGAATGACAGTGATGCCCCTTTTGCCAGTGGCGTTACCGCTTTGAACAGCGCCAGAGCATCCGATGGCTACTGCATCTGCGTTGCAAACAATGTAAAACTTGATCGACCACTGCATATACTCAATCTCAGCAGTGGTGGTGCTGCCCATATCAGGACTGGCATCACCATCGGTAGACATGCCGAGCTGGAGATTATTGAACACTTTGCCGGAAGCGATAGCGCGGCAGGAGTGACCAACAGTTTGACTGCGATCCGCCTGGCAGCCGGAGCCAAATGTGAGCACTACCGTCTGCAGCTGGAGAGCAGCAAACAGTGGCATCTTGGTCGTGTTGAGGTGAATCAGAAGGCTGACTCCTCCTATACCCTGCATGCCGTAGAGCTGGGTTCTGCACTCTCACGCGTAGATGTGGTGGACGATCTTAACGAGCCGGGCGCTGAGTCTGAGCTTAACGGCCTGTTTGTGCTCTCCGGTCGTCAGCATGTTGATCACCATACCCGTGTTGCCCATGAGGCACCGCACTGCAGAAGTCGTGAACACTATCGTACGGTGCTTGATGGTCGTTCCCACGCTGTATTCAACGGTAAGGTTGTTGTGGCCAAGGGTGCGGTTAAAACCGATTCGGCGCAGTCCAATGCCAATCTTCTGCTCTCGGGTCGTGCCGAGATCGATACCAAACCTGAGCTTGAGATCTATAACGATGATGTGAAATGTGCACACGGGGCAACCGTGGGTCAGCTGGATAAGAATCAGCTCTTCTATCTGAAATCGCGTGGACTCTCTGAAGATGAAGCGAAACAGCTGCTCACCTTCGCCTTTGCCGATGAGCTTCTGGCCAAGATGAAGAGCAAGCCTATACGCCGTTATATTGAACGGGCTGCTTTTGCCAAGCTGCCCAACCTCTCCGGCCTTGAGGATATGCTGGTATGATTTTCTCACCGCTAAGGACGCAAAGGGGCGCAAAGGTATTCTCAGAAAGTATGTCATCTGATGGCTTGCTCAATCTATTTGGTTTCTCTAGATGATCGGGGGTACTCTTATGGATCTCTTTCCTTTGCGTACCTTTGCGTCCTTAGCGGTGCAAAAGGTTTTTTATTATGTTCGATATTGAAAAGATTCGCAGCGACTTTCCTGTTTTAAGTCAGCAGTTGTATGGCAAACCGCTGGTCTATCTTGATAACGCGGCGACAACCCAGAAGCCGCAGTGTGTGATTGATGCCATCAGCCACTACTACGAGGCTGATAACGCCAATGTACATCGTGGTGTGCACACCTTATCTGAGCGGGCAACCGCTGCTTATGAGGGTGCGCGCAAGATCATTGCAGGGTTCTTCAATGCGCGTTCAGAGCGTGAGGTGATCTTCACACGCGGTGCCACCGAAGCAATCAATCTGGTCGCCTCATCATGGGGCGGAGCCAATGTGAAAGCCGGTGATGAGGTGCTGATTACGCATATGGAGCACCACTCCAATATCGTACCGTGGCAGATGCTCTGCGAACATGTCGGCGCGACCTTGAAAGTGGTGCCGATCAACGAGCAGGGCGAATTGATCATGGAGGCGTTTGAAGAACTACTCTCTGAGCGCACCAGGCTGGTGGGTGTGGTACACATGTCCAATGCTCTGGGTACGATCAATCCGATCAGCTCTATCATTGAGAAAGCCCATGCTGTCGGTGCCAAAGTGCTTGTGGATGGTGCACAGGCTGCGGCTCATTTGGCTGTTGATGTGCAGGCACTGGATGTCGATTTCTACGTCACCAGCGCGCATAAGATGTATGGCCCGACCGGTATCGGTGTATTGATCGCCAAAGAGAGTATCCTCAAAACCATGCCCCCCTATCAGGGTGGTGGTGACATGATCCGCGTGGTCACCTTTGATAAGACCGAGTTTAATGATCTGCCCTACAAGTTTGAGGCGGGGACCCCTCATATTTCCGGTGCTATCGGTTTCGGTAGAGCCATTGAATATATTCAGAGCATCGGCTTTGAAGCCATTGAGAAGCGTGAGAAAGAGCTGCTGGCTTATGCCACTGCCAAAGCGGAAGCTTTTGCGGGCTTGCGCCAGATAGGCACGGCAAAAGAGAAGGCGTGTGTGCTCTCCTTTGTGCTCGATGGTGTACATCCGCATGATCTGGGTACGATCCTTGATCGTGAAGCTGTAGCGATCCGTGCTGGTCACCACTGTGCGATGCCGGTGATGCAGTTCTTCAAGGTGCCGGCAACAGCGCGCGCGTCATTCTCGGTTTACAACACCGAAGCTGAAGTGGATGCGCTCTTCGCAGCCCTGAAAAAAGCACAGGAGATATTTGCATGAGTGTTTACCACGAAGGCACCCCAGGGCACGCTCTCTTGCGCAACACCCCAGGGTACTTTCTCTGTCGCAAGCGGCATTCACCTTGTCACGAAGAGCACGAAGGGCTGCTTGTCGTTAAGGCGTTCAAATGCTTATTATCTTGTATCTTCGTGAACTTCGCGCCCTCTGTGGTGAAAAAAGGTTTTGATAATGTTTGATTTGAGAGATTTATATCAGCAGGTGATCGTTGATCACAACAAGAGCCCGCGTAACTACGGTAAGCTTGAAACATTCAACCATGAGGCGGACGGTTATAATCCACTCTGTGGTGACAGGTTGCACGTCTATCTGAATGTGAACGACGATGGTTTGATTGAGGATGTATCGTTTGAAGGTGAAGGGTGCGCGATCTCTGTGGCTTCAGCCTCTTTGATGACTGACGCTGTAAAGGGGACGCCGCTCTCAGAATTCACTGAGAAATTTGATATGTTTCAGCATATGGTTACTGCCGATCTTGAAGAGGTGCCGGATGAAGAGGTGCTGGGTAAGCTGGCTGTGCTCTCCGGTGTGCGTGAGTTTCCCAGCCGCATTAAATGTGCGGTACTCTGCTGGCATACGCTGAAGTCGGCAGTTACAGATTCCGACGAGGTGGCAAAGACAGAATGAATAGTGCTGGCGATACAATCACAACTACCCGCGATGTCGATGCGATCCTGATTCCACTCGGCACGCCGGTAACCATTCCTGCAGGGGCACTGGTACTGATCACGCAGGAGCTTGGCGGCACCTATACCGTCAGTGTGGGCGGTAATCTGGCCCGCATCGAAGGCAAAGATGCCGATGCACTCGGGCTGGGTGAAACAGATGAGCAGAAAGCGGCCTCGGCTGCCAAAATAGATGAGCACATAGCTGTGGACGGGCCGGTGGATGAACAGGATGTCTGGGCGGTACTGAGAACCTGTTACGATCCCGAAATCCCGGTCAATATTGTTGATCTGGGTCTGATTTACGATGTGCATGTCGTTGAAGATGATGAGGGCGGCAACCATGTCGATATCGTTATGACACTGACAGCACCCGGCTGTGGCATGGGCCCATTCATTGTCGATGATGTGCGCGCTAAAACACTCTCTGTGGATAACGTCAGCGATGTTGAGGTGGAGCTGGTCTTTGATCCGGCCTGGGATCGTTCGATGATGTCTGATGAAGCACGTTTACAATTGGGAATGTTCTAAAGTGACTCAAGATGCTGTCATCTCTTTCGTGGCAGTAATGTTCAATAGGTTAGAAAAACATGAAAATCGAAATAGAACCGACTCCGCAACAACCTAAAGGCTGGGCGCCGTTTGCTTTAGGGTTTCGCCCCTTCTTTCTACTTGCCGGCTGGTTCGCCATTCTGTTTATGGTCACCTCGCTCGGTGGTTTTGTAACCGGCATCTGGCACTACAACTATTTTGATCTCTCACTCTGGCATGCCCACGAAATGCTCTTCGGTTTTGCTGTCGCCGTGATTGCAGGGTTTCTACTCACAGCCGTGCGCAACTGGACAGGTCTTCCGACCCCGACCGGCTGGCCGCTGGCACTGCTGGTACTGCTCTGGTTGATACCACGGCTTGTTTCAGTGATTCCTATGGCGCCAGAGATGTTTGCCCTGCTTGATATGCTCTTTCTTCCTGTGCTGGCCGTGGTGATTTTCCTGAATTTGAAACAGGCGAAGCAGTCTCGCAACTACCCGGTGCCAGCCCTGCTTCTGCTGCTGGCAGCCAGCAACGCTGGTATCCACCTCGATCAACTTGGCCTGTTCGAAGGTTTAATTACTCCGATGTTACATCTGGCTGTGCTGACATCTGTTGCGATTGTTGTGCTGATAGCCGGGCGCGTATTGCCCTTTTTCATTGCTAAAACAACAGGCGGCCAAACAGACTCGATTCGGATCGTCGAGATGCTGGCACTGCCTTCGGTATTGCTCTTTGCAGCAATTAATCTGCTGCTTCCATCCCCTCTACTGATAGCAGTCGCAGCCATTGCAGTTGCTGGCCTGCATGGTCTGCGTATGCAGCGCTGGTACAGACCCGGCATATGGCAGGAGCCGATGCTCTGGATACTCTATCTCGGTTATGGCTGGCTGGTTGCAGGCTTTCTCCTCTATGCGACAGCGCTGCTGCTGGATATTGCTCTTGGCCATGCCCTGCACGGCTGGACGATTGGAACAGTCAGCATGCTTACACTCGGTATGATGGCACGTGTCGCACTGGGTCATAGCGGGCGTGTTATACGGGCGCTGCCGTGGATGACTGCTGCATTCGCGTTGATGGTTGTCGCTGCCTTGGTCCGGGTTCTGCTGCCGATGTTCAATGTACAGTGGCTTGAGATTGCAGTGCTGATCAGCGGCAGCTGCTGGATCGCTGCATTTCTGGTTTTTGCGGTGCGCTATTCGATGTTACTATTGCGGCCTCGTCTGGATGGCAAAGAGGGCTGAGTGCGTTTGAAGGCACGAGCCGCTGGAGGGTGAAATGGCTGAGTGGATTGATGTGGCGCCGGAGAGCGAACTGCTGCCGGGAAGCCGGAAAGTGGTCAGCACCGCCTATGCTGAGGTTGCGGTGTTTAATCTCGACGGTCTCTTTTTTGCGATTGAAGATGTCTGTAGCCATGACGGTGGTGAGCTGGCCAGTGGTGCCTGTGAGGGTGATCAGATTATCTGTCCGCGCCACGGGGCTCGCTTCTGTATCCGTGATGGCCGCGCATTGACCCCGCCTGCTTATGACAATATCGACACCTTTCCGATCCGTGTAGAGAACGGCATGGTGCAGGTTGATCTGGACGACTGACTGATGGCTGCTCAAGATCAAAGCCCAAAAAAACCGCCATGTCAGAGCTGCCGCTTCTATTTTATCACCTGGGATCAGGCCAAGCCGCACGGCTGCCGCGCTTTCGGATTCAAGTCGGGCATTCTGCCCTGTTACGAAGTGCAGGTGGTATCCAATCTCAACTGCCTGAAGTTCGAACCTAAACCGGGCAGAGCGCCCGGCACATGAGAGAAGGTGTTGTAGCTGGCATGGACAGTGGATTAACGACTTCAGCACTGCTTGATGATGAGAAGCTGGCTTCACTTTTCACAATGATTCGTGCTCCTGGAAAAAGGGAGCAGCTGATCTGCGCCTTTGAGAGCAGTGGGTCCGAGCATGTCGAAAAACTGAAGCTAGCTGTGGCGCAAAATGACAGGGAAGCTTTTTTCAAGCGCCTGCATTCGCTCAAAGGCAGCGCGGGCACGATGGCCTTATGTGGGCTGGTGGCAATCTGCAGCCTCAGGGAAGATGATGAGCATCCCCTGACTGTTTCACAGATGTCCACCTGTGCTAAGGTCGTGGAAGAGGTTTATCAGCATAGCTGCAGCCTGTTACGTGATTACCAAAAGAGCAGTGTCCTATGAGTAAGGGCAGTTATGATCAATATCACTCTGACAAAGCGTGGCGGGAGAGTGCGATGCAGCGGCAGAATGGTGTCGACAGATTGGAATCAGAAAAGCGCCGAATACAGGCTGATTCACACAACCAACAGCATGATATCTCCGATCCAGAGGTTTTGCATGATCAGCAGCTCTATATCCTTGGTAAAATGGATATGGAGGAGTATCAAGCCTACCTTCTTTTTAAACATAGTAGTCCGGGATAAGCCCAGGTGCCTGAAATCGATGCGGGCCTGATGATCTACGGCATGCTTGTCGGTATAGGGGCAGGCCTGATCGGTGGGCTGTTAGCTGGAATTGCCGGAATTGGTGGCGGATTGATCTATGTGCCTCTGTTTTATGCCTTTATGCCAACCCACAACAGTGAAGGTATGGCGCTGTTTATCTTTGCCAGCATGGTGGCGGTGGTAGCAACCGGTTTCTTCTCTGCCCGCGCCCATTTTCGTCTTGGCCATGTTGATAGCCGAGCTGTGGTATACCTGTTGCCGGGGCTGGTTATCGGGGCATCACTGGGACTCTGGAGCACACTGCAAATGCCACAGTTATGGGTGTTGCTTGGGCTGGCCAGCCTCAATGCATGGGTGGCCTTTGATTATGGTCGACAGCCTCAGGTAAGGCCAGCTCAGTCGCATCTGATGCATCTTCTTTCAGGGCCTATCGGCTATGTATCAGGCCTGCTCGGTATTGGTGGCGGCACGATGCTGGTGCCGCTGCTCAGGCGTTTTGTACACCTCAGGCAGGCAGTTGGCACCTCAGCGATGTGTGGTCTGATCATGGCGCTGGGATCTGTGCTACTTAATCTGACACTGGAGCCCGACTGGCTTGGTTTGCTTCAGACGGAGTGGCAGTTTCTGGTGGCAGCATGGGCAGGCATTGTGCTGGTTCTGCCTTATGCTTCCAGCTGGTCTGCACGCCTGCATGACCGGGTTGATGAGCTGTTGATGCGTGTAGTGTTAAAGACGATATTCATCTCACTGTCGTTCGCGCTTCTGGTTGCCGCGCTGCTTAGTTAAGCCTTGATCGCTTAGACGAGAGGGCTGCCAGGCCGTTGCCACGGGATATGCTCTCTGGATTCTATGGCAACTCGCATCACCAGGCCAAGGGCAGCCAGCATGGTCACCAGCGCCGAACCTCCATAACTGATAAAGGGTAGGGGTAGCCCCACCACCGGCAACAGGCCGGAAACCATGCCGATATTGACGGTAATATAGAGTACGAACACCGAGGCAACCCCGATACAGATCAGCGAGCCGAAGCGTGAATGGGCCCGATAACTGATGATCAGAATGCGGGTAATCAGTATGGTGTAGAGCATAAGCAGGAGTATGACCGCAATAAAACCACCCTCTTCAGCCAGTACGGAGAAGATAAAATCGGTATGCTGCTCAGGCAGGAAGTGCAGTCGTCCCTGTGTTCCCTGCAGGAAGCCTTTGCCGAACAGGCCACCGGAACCGATGGCAATTGTCGACTGGATCACGTGGTAGCCGGCACCCAGCGGATCGGATTGCGGATCAAACAGGGTTAAGACGCGCTGTTTCTGGTAGTCGTGCATGAAATGCCAGAGCAGTGGCAGTGATGCCACTGCGAGGGTTACGGCAAGGCCGAACCAGCGCCAGGGCAGGCCTGAGGCAATCAGCAGCGCGGTGGCCGCAAATAGCAGCACCAGCGTTGTACCCAGATCAGGCTGAATGATGATCAGGGCTGCCGGTGCAATGGCCAGCGCCAGTGCCACACCGAGATCTTGTAGTGTATTGGCCTCACGGTTGGCAAACCAGCTGGCCAACACAAACATCAGCGCCCACTTCATCAGTTCGGAGGGTTGCAGATTCATCACCCCCAGATCGAGCCAGCGCCGGGCACCCATCTGGACATCGCCGACCAGCGGCACCAGCGCTAGCAGCAGTAGCGCCAGAATATAAAAAGGCCAGCTAGCCAGTCCCAGAAAACGCAGAGGAACCAGGCAGAGGATCAGGAATACAGAAAAACCAACACCCAGATAGATGACCTGGCGTTTCCACAACCCTGCATCACCCTGATAGACGGCGGCATAGAGGGTGATCAGCCCCAATCCAATCAGACAGAGGATCGCAGCCAGAAGTATCCAGTCGATACCACGCAGTGCCCTGATCACAGTGCTGCCGCCTTCTCTTTGGCGGCAAGCGTGCGGATGATCGCTGCGGCAACGGGTCCGGCATCACTGCCACCATGGCCGCCATGTTCGACGAATACAGCAATAGCAACCTTGGGGTTATCATAGGGGGCATATCCCATGAACCAGGCGTGATCCTTGTGCCGCTTAAGAATCTGGTCGGGGCTTAGTTTGGTGCGCTTCTCATCATCCTGCGCCATTTTGACCACTTGGGCCGTGCCTGTTTTACCCGCCACCTTCCATGGCGCCGATGCCAGGGGTCTGAATGCTGTGCCGCCCGGGCTGGAGACAACACTGCGCATCGCTTTGCGAATGGTGTTCAGATGTTCAGGTTTGACATCGATCTGAAGTTGAATCTCAGCTTTAGAGCCGGCCAGCAATTGAGGTTTTAAAACTTTGCCACCGTTGGCAATGGTGGCTGCAAGGCGGGCAATCTGCAGTGGTGTGGTGGTGAGTTGACCCTGACCAATGGCAGTAATCATCGTTTCACCACGAAACCAGTGTCTGCGTTTGGATGAGCGGCTACTCATCTCAGCCATCATATAGGGGCGATGAGCCGGGATAATACCGCGCGATTCCGGTGACAGGTCGATACCTGTTTTTACACCCAACCCCCACTTCTGGGCTGTATCACTGATTGCGGCCATGCCGACCTGATCACCAAGCTTATAGAAATAGACATCACAGGAGTGCACCAGTGCCGAGTGCATGTCGACCTTACCATGACCTGTTCGTTTCCAGCAGCGCAGGTTACGGTCGGCCAGCTCCAGATAACCGGGACATTGGGTTGCTCCGGTAGCCAGACTTGCCCGCTGCTCCAGCCCGGCAAGGCCAGTGAGCATTTTAAACGTGGATGCTGGCGGATATGCGGCCTGCGTTGCCCGGTTAAGCAGTGGTTTGTCCGGATTGTTGAGCCAGGCATTCCACTGTACCGACTCAAGACCGGTAATGAAGCGGTTGGTATCATAACCCGGCTGGCTCAGCATGCTGATGATTTCGCCGGTCTCTACATTGATTACCACAACGGCTCCGGTTCTATCACCCAGCGCTTCTGATGCTGTTTTCTGAACATCAATATCCAGTGCAAGCTGCACCTGATTACCCATCACCGAAGGTGATCGTTTGATGACGGAGATGCGTCGACCCCGTGCATCAACCTCCTCCTGCTGGGAGCCGGGGCTGCCGTGCAGGTAACTCTCAAACGATTTCTCAACGCCGGTGCGGCCAATGAATTCGGTGGAGAGATAACCTGCATCAAGATCGCTCTGTCGAGCCAGCGAGAGATAACCGATCAGGTGGGCGGTCAAACCACCATAGGGGTAATAACGATAGCTTCCTGCTTCAACATCGATGCCGGAGAAGTGGTGAAGCCGGGCGGCAATGGGTGAAACCTGCTGCCACTGCAGTTTATCATCGAGCAGTACAGGGCGATCAGGTCGGCTCGATTGAATACGCTTGCGTATGTGAGCGAGTTTTTCGGGGCTCCACTCTAGGGTCACGGAGAGTGATGCCAGAACCTCATCAAGCGCATCCACTCGCTCTGGAATCAACAGAATCCGGTAGGCGATTTTGTTCATCGCAAGGCCCTCGCCATTGGCGTCGACAATCTCACCGCGCACCGGCAGTACCGGCACAATATTCAGCCGGTTCTCATTCGCCTGCAGCGCCAGCGCCTCATGCTGAAACCATTGCAGCTGCAATAGGTGCAGGCTAAGGCCGCCGAAAAGCAGTGGCGTGACGGCATAAAAAAAAAGCATGCGCATATCAAAGCGCTGGCGGCTCTCAAGCTGGTTCTTGCGCATAGAGACCGGTTAACAGGTGCCATATCGGCACACAGAGACAGAGAGTGAGTAGCAGGGCTGTGGCGTCCCAGCCCCAGTGTAAAAGACTGAGGCTGGCAAGTGTCATCAGCACAATGCGTTGCGGCAGGCCGGCCCCCAGATGCTGATCGAAATAGATCATGGCCAGAGGAATCAGGGCAACAACGATAGAGCTAAGGCCCACCGACCAGTGCAGAACCAGATCATGAAGAATAATGGCGGGCAGCACCCATATCCAGTTGTGACGACGGGCCAGGATGCCAGCCAACAGCAGGGCCATGGCCCAGTCCGGTTGCGTCAGTGAGGTTGAGAAGGCGAGGTTCAGGCTCAGTCCCAATAGCGCCAGTGAGGCGATGGCGAGGGCTATCATGGTGCGACGGGTGGTGCTACAGGTGGCACGACAGGAGGCTGGTGAAGGTGTGAAGCGACGGCCAGCCAGTTATCGCGTTGCCAGTGTGCAACCGGCTCGGCAGAGACTTTAACGAACAGCTCCCCGGGTACGCTTGTTACACGGTTGATGCGGGCTACTGCAATGCCCGGTGGAAAGAGACCGCCTGCGCCACTGGTATAGAGTACCTGTCCTGCTGTCAGAACAAACTCTTCAGGTACAAAGTCGATGGAGAGGCTTTCACCCTGTCCTCGGGCAAGTGCCGCCAGAGCGCTGCCGGGAATGGTGACCGGTACAGCCAATGAGGCATCAAAGATGGTGCGCACCGTGGCATGGGCTTCAGCCGTGCTGTCGACAACGCCGACCAGCCCTTCGCTTGATACGATCACATCATCTTTTGAGACACCATGAACCTGCAGCAGAATACGCTGGCTCATCGCTTCAGGGCTTCGACCGCGAACCTTGGCGGCGTGCCAGCGATAGCCGGTGATGCCGGCAATATCAAGAATGCTGCGCAGCTGCCGGTTCTCTTCACGCAGTGAATTGGCTTCCTGAATCAGCGACGCCTGCTGCTCCGCTTTTTTGCGAAAGGCAAGATAATCGGTCTGCAGTGTCTGCTTCTCCGAGAACCAGAGGTTGAACTCCTGCCACCAGCGCACCGGTGCCTGAAGGGCTTCAAGGACTGGCCAGGTGGCCAGCATCGGCCATGAGCCGGAGAGACGGGCAGAGGCAAAGAGAGCCGCAACAATGATTATGCCAATCAGCCACAGCTTGTAGCGGTGTCTGACGTGTTGCATGAATTACTCCTCGAAGAGGACGCCTCGCATGCGATCCAGTTCATCAAGAACACGGCCGCTGCCCAGCACTACACAGTCCAGAGGATTTTCAGCTACGGTTACAGGCAAACCTGTCTCTTCGCGAAGCAGTTGATCAAGGCCTACCAGCAGCGCGCCGCCACCGGTCAGCACAATGCCTTTATCGACAATATCAGCGGCCAGTTCAGGTGGTGTGCGCTCAAGACAGACTTTTACGCCTTCAATGATGGCATTGACTGACTCAGTCAGCGCTTCAAGAATTTCAGAATCATCAAGAAGCAGATTTTTCGGCACGCCATTGATCAGGTCGCGGCCTTTAACTTCCATCTCGCGGCGTGTCTCCTGAGGGAATGCACTACCCAGCTGCATCTTGATTCTTTCAGCAGTCGGAGCACCAACCAGCAGGCTGTATTTACGACGCAGGTGATTGATGATCGCCTCATCCATTTTGTCACCGCCAACACGTACGGAGCGTGAATAGACGATGCCACCATAGGAGATCACGGCGATCTCACTGGTGCCGCCACCAATGTCCACGACCATGGAGCCGGATGCTTCAGTCACAGGCAGGCCTGCACCGATAGCAGCCGCCATAGGCTCTTCGATCAGGTAGACCTCGCGAGCACCTGCAGAGAGCGCGGATTCGCGGATTGCCCGGCGTTCAACCGGAGTGGAGCCGTAGGGCACACAGATCACAATGCGTGGGTGAATGCCCCAGGTGCGGTCGTGCACTTTGCGGATAAACTGTTTAAGCATCTCTTCAGTGGTCACAAAATCGGCAATCACACCATCTTTCAGCGGACGGGTGGCCTGAATGCTGTCGGGGGTGCGTCCGAGCATACGTTTGGCATCGGTGCCGACGGCCAGAACTCTGCGGTGTTGACTGCCGCCGCCAACGTGCACGGCCACCACGGATGGCTCATTAAGGACAATGCCTTCACCACGCACATAGATCAGCGTGTTGGCAGTGCCCAGGTCGATGGAAATATCGCGAGAGAAAATCCCGAACAATCGTTGAAACATAAGAAACGAGCCTCCGAAAACTAAGCATGCGAGCCTAGTTGTTGAAGCAGGACAGGTAAAGCGGTCTAACGCTATATAGTCCCGGGCTTCATGATAAAAACAGCATTATTGTGCGGGTGGAGGCGACTTTGCTCTAACGGATGCTCTTCTGAGATCACCCGTAAGCGAGATTGCCCCGGCTTCCCGTAGCAGAAATGTAGGTTGGTGACCGTTTCAGGATGTGTTATCGGTCACGCTTGCTGAACTGTTTTTCCGCAGCAGTGAGCCGCTTATTTTTTCAACTGCCTCCTAATTGCCGACGATATGCAGAAAAATGTGCCTTGTTTTTGCATGGGAGTGATGCTCATAGAGGCATACGGCCTGCCAGGTGCCAAGCACCGGGCGACCATTCTGTATCGGAATTGTGAGTGAAGGGGTGGTCATAGCCATGCGTGTATGGTCATGCAGGTCGACCTCATGCAGATCAGCCTTGGCATGTGCCTCGGTGGCCTGATGGCCGGTCATAATCTCCATCTTCTGCCGGTTTCCCGGGCCATTTTTTTCCTGAATACTCAGTGAGCAGCCGACATCCTGAGTGAACAGATTGAGCAGACCGCCATCGAAATTGGCTTGATGCACCTCCATTTTCAGCGCACGTGTGAAATCATTGAAACCCTGTTCATGGCATTGAATGACCAGAGTCTTCTGAAATTGTTTCATGGCGTATCTCCTTGATCTTGCAGCAAACTCTGAACAGATGAAACTTTGCACTTATCATGCACGGTTTTATCGGCCCGTCCAAGCTTCGCAGATCAGTCAGGCAAAATCGACCCACACCGGCGCATGGTCGCTGGGCCGCTCTTTGGCACGGTAGTCGGTGGCCACACCGGCAGTAAGCGGCTGCATGGCAGGGGTGACCAGCAGATGATCAATGCGAATCCCCCAACGCCGTCGAAATGCATTCATGCGGTAGTCCCACCAGCTGAACATCGGCTCATCAGGATGCAGCTCGCGCACGCTGTCTCTCAGCCCCAGATCCAGTAGTTGAGCAAACATCTCGCGCTCCCGCTCTGAACAGGTGATTTTACCCTGCCAGCGACTGGGGTCGTGCACATCAAAATCACCCGGCGTGATATTGTAGTCACCGAGCAGCACGAGTCGGCTGTGCGAATCCAGCTCGCTTTGCAGGAAGGGTTGAAAGGCATCGAGCCAGCGGAATTTGTAGTCGTATTTCTCCGAGCCGACCTCCTGACCGTTGGGAATGTAGACATTAATGATGCGCACGCCGTTGATGGTTGCAGCCAGTAGTCGGCGCTGTGGATCATCCAGTCCGGGAATCTCTGTGACGATATCGCTGGCCTCATCACGACTAATGATGGCAACACCGTTATAGGTTTTCTGACCGGAAAAAATGACCCGGTAACCGGCAGCTTCGATCTCTGCAGCCGGGAACCTCTCATCGGGAATTTTGGTCTCCTGAAGCGCTATAACATCGGGTTTGAATTCACTCAGGAACTCAAGCAGATGCGGCAGGCGCACGTTGAGAGAGTTCACATTCCAGGTGGTGATTTGCATGGGCTTATCATGAATGACTTACATCACAGTCTCAAGAAATAGTGCGAATTACTGTAGCGGCACGCTTTATGCTCATGATTGATAAGCGTAGAGCGATAGATAGATAAAGTAACCCGACCGATCAGAGGAGAGAGCCATGAAAAATAGCCGAGCTAAAACCATCGCAGAATCTTTTTCACGTATCAGTTCTTTTGCCGTTGAGAGTGCAGGTAAAGGCATCTGTGTTCACTACCTGGACAATCATGCTTACTTTGTCCGAGAAGCCTGTTTCTGGTCGTTTGCTTTCAGGTTGGGTTATGCCAACCATGAAGAGGGTCAGGTAGCCGAGATCGAGGCTGAACTACTCGCCTGAGGCTTTTCGTTCTCTGCCTAGAAATAGCTTACTCAGCCAGATCAGGCCAGCGATCAGCATCGCTGATGAGAGCAGCATACCCATGGTGACCGGCCCAAAGAGGAAACCAAGCTGCTCATCCGGCTCTCTGAAATTCTCACAGAAGATGCGTGCAACGGCATAACCGCTGAGGAAGATCGCCACGCGTGCCCCCTCCGGCCAGGCCTTGTTGCGCAGCAGCCACAACACCACAAACAGCAGCAGTCCCTCCAGTACCATCTCATAGAGTTGGCTGGGATGTCTCGGTTCCGGCCCGGCATGGGGAAAGATGACGCCCCATGAGACGTCGGTAGTGCGGCCCCACAGTTCACCATTAATAAAGTTGCCGAGGCGCCCGAACATCAGACCCAGAGGTGCAACGGTAAAAAAGCGATCAGCCAGCGCCAGAAACGGCAGATCATGCTTTTTGCAGTACCACCAGCCGGCGATCAGCGGGCCGACCATACCGCCGTGAAACGACATGCCACCCTGCCAGATATAGAGCGCTTCAATCGGGTGATCGAGGTAATAATCGAAGTTATAGAACAGCACGTAGGCGAGGCGACCACCGAGGATGACACCGAGAATCAGTGTGGTGAACAGCCCTTCGTAGGCATCGTGACTAACGCGTGTTTCCCACAGCCCTGCCTGCTTCAGCTGCAGACGTACCAGATACCAGGTGCCGAAAAAGCCGGCGATATACATCAGGCCATACCAGTGAATGGCCAGCGGGCCGAGTTGTAGCGCTACAGGATCAATGCCGCTCCATGTCATTTCAATTCACCGCCATTAGTAGACCATCCAGAGCAGGACGGCGCCAAGCAGAATGCGATAGATTACAAAAGGGCCCATGCCGATACGCTGCAGATATTTGAGGAAATAGTGAATACAGAGATAGGCCGAGATGGCAGAGAGACCATAACCGATCAGCAGCTCAAGCAGACCTGCAGCCTGATCGGGCTGTTCAATCCAATCCCTGATTTTGATGCCGCCAGCCAGAATGATCACCGGGATGGAGAGTAGAAATGAGAAGCGGGCTGCTGTCTCACGGTTATACCCCATCATCAGGGCGGCAGTCATGGTGATGCCTGAGCGCGATGTGCCGGGAATCAGGGCAATGGCCTGCGCTACACCTATGATCATCACATCACGCAGGTTCCATGAGCTTTCGGTTTTGCTGTTTTTATCCTCTGTGTCGGCCAGCCAGAGCAGCAGACCGAAGATGATCGAAGTGGTGCCGATAACGGTCAGTGAACGAAAGTCATTCTCAATCATATCTTTAAAGGTTAAGCCGAACAGGCCCACCGGAATTGTTGCAAAGCCGATGAGCCAGGCCATATAACCATCACGATCAGCAGAGATAGAGCGCTGTTTCAGTGTCACGGTAAAGCCGGATGCCATACGTGCCAGATCTGAACGGAAGTAGAAAACTACAGCGGTGAGTGAACCCAGATGTACCACGCAGTCAAAGGCCAGCCCCTGATCCGGCCAGCTTGTCAGCAGTGGCACCAGCGCCAGATGGGCAGATGAGGAGATGGGCAGAAATTCAGTGATACCCTGAATCAGTGCGAGGAAAATGGCCTGGATGTAATCAACCGACTCTGTGGCGATGTTTTGCATGGCGGCACTATACGTGATGTTTTTTCGAAACAACACTGCTACGCTAGCCGTATCACGCAGCGATTAAGAAGGAACTGAAACCATGAGAAAATTCTTCAGCACATTGATGACCTGGCTTGACCGCTTTCGCCGGATTCTGGTCAACGGCTTCTTCCTTATTTTTATTCTTATCTTCATTCTGGCCGTGACAAGCGAGCAGGCCTCTGTGCCCAATGATGCAGCGCTGGTGATTAATCCGACGGGTAAAATTGTTGAAGAGCTGGAGTTGCCATCATCGGCGTTGCTGCCCAGCGGCTTGAATGTCTCTGCCCCGAATCAGACCAACCTGCATGATCTTACTGCCTCGATCCGTTTTGCCGCCTCTGATCCGCGCATTCGCCTGATGGTGCTTAAGCTGGATCAGATGGAGGCGACCTCACTGCCCAAGCTGCAGGAGATCAGATCGGCCATCGAAGATTTCAAGAAGAGCGAGAAGATGGTGATCGCCATTGGCCCGAACTACAGTCAGTCGCAATACTATCTGGCTGCTACAGCCGATCAGGTGTTCCTCAACCCACTCGGTGTCGTAGCCATCTCCGGCTTCAGTGTCTACCGCAACTACTTCAAAGATCTGCTGGCCAAACTGAATATCGATGTACAACTGTTTAAGGCGGGCGAATATAAATCTGCGGTGGAGCCGCTGGTTCGCAATTCGATGTCGGATGCTGATCGCCGGGCCAACAAGCAGGTGATTGATCTGCTCTGGAGTGAGTACAAACAGGATCTGGCGGCCATGCGTGATCTAAAGGAGGACCGACTGCAGACGGTGCTGGACAGACCCTCAGAATTTCTTGCGCAGCACAACAACAGTCTTGCCGAATTGGCCAAGGCCGAAGGGTTAGTTGATGCACTGGCTGATTATGGCGATATTGAGAATTACATCTCCGGAGCCATGGGCCATCAAGCAGGTGAATACCCATTTATTGAGTTGCAGCACTATATGGCGGCAGCCAGCAGCGAAGAGCCGCCTGCCAAGAAGGATCGCGTAGGTATTATCACTGCCAGCGGCATGATTTTAGATGGCAAACAGCCCCCGGGAACAGTAGGTGGTGCAACCATGGCTGAGATGCTGGCACAGGCGCGCAAGGATCCCAATATCAGAGCAGTTGTGATTCGTGTGGATAGTCCCGGTGGCAGCGCCCAGGCCTCCGAGGTGATTCGTGCCGAGGTCAAACGACTGCAGGCAAGCCGTAAGCCGGTCATCGTATCAATGGGCAGTGTCGCCGCCTCAGGTGGTTACTGGTTATCGGCACCGGCTGATGAGATATGGGCATCCCCTACCACCATTACCGGCTCTATTGGCGCCTTCGGTGTATTGGCTAATGTCAGCAGAGGGCTGAACGAGCTAGGTGTTCATACAGACGGACTGGGCACAACCTCCGTTGCTGCCGGTATTCGCGGTGATCGTGCCCTGCCTGAAGAGTTGAGCCGGGTGATGCAGCTCTCCATCGAATTTATCTATCACCGTTTTCTGCAGGTCGTTTCAGATGGCAGAAAAATGCCAATAGAGAAAGTTGCAGAGGTGGCTGAGGGACGTGTCTGGAGTGGTAAAGATGCGCTGCGCCTTGGTCTGGTTGATGCGCTCGGAAGTTTCGATGATGCGGTTGCCGCAGCGGCGAGACGGGCCAATCTGGAGAGTTATAGCAGAGTCTGGATTGAGCAGCCGATGGGACTGCGTGAGATGCTATTGGTGAAACTGTTCGGCAATGCCAACAGCTATGTATCAGGAATCTTTTACGGACTGGAGCGGAAACTGCTGGCACTGACAGGCGTGCATCTGCCTGCGCAATCGCTCCGGCATATGGGCCAACTGGCAGAGATGATCGGCCTCTCTGATCGCCATCCGAGCATATTCGCCATCTGCAATGTGGAAGTAACACCATAAGAAAGAAGAACAATTTTCATTGTCTGTTCATCTTTGTCAGCGTAACTTGAGGCGCATGTTGAATCGAAAACTGCATATGCGAGGCATTTCCCGACTGATGGTCGGTCTGTTTGCCATGCAGCTTTTTGCAGCTGGATTCTGCCTGATGATTCCGCAAGCTCACGCCATGCCGATGAGTATGGAAGTTTCACATGCAGCCGAGATGGGGGCTGAGCACTGTGCGGAACCGATGCAGAGCGCAGACACCGACATGCAGCACACCGCCTGCAACCACTGCGATCAGCCCGATGAGTTATGGCAGAACAGCAAACTCTCTATTGATGCCGACAACTCATTTATCACCCTTGTTTATGCAGAACTTCTATCCATTTCTGTTGCTCAACCCGCTTTAATCCTCACTTCGCTGGTTCCGACAGGGCCGCCGAGAAGCTCCTCCCTTATCTACACAACCACACAACGCATTCGTATTTGATCAACCCTTTTTGCTGATGCCCAAGCCCGTACGGGTTTGGGATTGTGCTGTCGTTTCCGGCTTGCACATGAAAAAATTTAGCAAGGGGCATATATGCATATCCTCAAAACCGGCTGGTTGCTGCCAGCACTTCTTAGTTGTACCACGGTGGCTTTTGCGACAACGCCACTGACGCTGAAACAGGCAGAGCAGATGGCGCTGCAAAACAATCCCGGGCTGCATGCTCAGGGGCAGCAGGCAGAAGCGATGCGGGCGATTCCGGCGCAGGTGGGCTCACTTCCCGACCCTGTACTTAGCCTGAATGCCATGAATCTGCCGGTCGACTCCTTCTCCACCTCTCAGGAAAATATGACGCAGATGCAGGTGGCTTTTTCACAGGCACTGCCATTTCCCGGCAAGCTTGGCTTGAGGCAGCAGGCCGCTGAGCAGTTGGCCGCAGCTGCAGCCAGCGACAGTGAAGAGTTTCGCCTGCTGCTGTTGCGCCATGTGCGTCTGCGCTGGTGGAACCTTGCCTATCTGGAACGGGCTCTGGAGACGGTGCAGCACAACCAGGTGATGCTGCGTCATCTGGTGCGGGTGGCAGAAGCCAAGTATAAAACCGGTGGCGGATTGCAGCAGGATGTATTGCTGGCGCAGCTTGAACTCTCCAAGCTACTGGAGCGTGAACTCTCCCTGAAATCAGATCATCTGCGTGAACAGGCTGAACTCAACAGACTGCTTGGTCGGGGTAGCAGAGAGGCGATTGATCTGCCTGAATCCCTTCCGGAGCACGCTGAAACCCCTGTTGATATTGTGGCGCTGAAACGCTGGGCTGAAGAGCATCGGCCACTGCTGACCGGTTTTGAGCAACGCATCGCGGCAGCGGAGAGTATGGTTTCGCTGGCCGAGAAAGATTATTACCCCGATTTCAAACTGGCTGCAGCTTATGGTTTCCGGCAGGGCATTAATCCGGCGAATCGCCAGTCGCGCCCCGATCTGGCGTCACTAAGCCTGTCGTTCAATATGCCGTTTAACAGTGGTGGCAAGCAGGACCGGGCGGTTGATCAGCGCAGGGCAGAGAAAGAGCGGGCCCGCCTGTCAAAGCAGGATGCGGTGAATCAGGTTCATGCAGAAATTGATATCGCTGCCGCAGAGCTGGCTATGGCGCTGGAGCAGTTATCCCTGTTTCGGCACGGTATTATTCCGCAGGCGCGCCAGACCACCGCTTCTATGCTGGCCGGATACCAGGTGAATAAGGTCGATTTCCTTAATCTGGTTCGTGCCCGCCTCAACGAATTCAATAACGATATCCAGTATTGGCATCTCTACGCCCGCGCCGGCCAAGCACAGGCCCGGCTTGCTGCAGCATCGGCAAAGGAGCAAGCGGTACCTCAGGCGCAGCGCGATAGCGTTTTTGGGCAAACAACAGTTGAGATGGGGAGTCTCCGATGAATGCAAAAAATATAATGATCATGCTCTTAGTATTGATAGTGGGTCTCTGCGTTGGATATCTGTTGCCGGGCAGTTCGACGAACGACAACAGGGAGCAGGTCAGTCGTGGCGACGGCCCCTGTTCTGGCGGAGCGGAAGCATTCGCCTGGCGCAATCCAATGAATCCGGCCATCACCTCCCCTGTGTATACGCAGGATGAGATGGGCATGGATTACCTGCCGATTTGCGCTGACGGGGAACGGGATACTGGATCGGCGGGAACCGTAAGCATCGATGCGACCATGGTGCAGAACATCGGCGTGCGTACGGTGTTGGCTGAGAAGAGAACGATCTCCCGCGATATCCGCACAGTTGGTCGCGTCACCTTTGATGAGCAGCGGGTGGCGCGCTTGCATCCCAAGGTTGAGGGGTGGGTGGAGAAGCTGTTCGTCCAGAAAACCGGTGAGCTGGTGGCTAAAGGCACCATGCTGCTGGCGATCTATTCGCCGCAGCTGGTGGCCAGTGGTGAAGAGTATCTGTTGGCGCTGAAAAATTGGCAGCAGTTGAAGGACAGCCCGTTTGCCGATGTCAGGGAGGGGGCAAAACGACTACTGCAGAGCTCTCTTGATCGGCTCAAGCTGCTTGATGTGCCGGAGCACCAGCTTAAAGAGATTCGCGACAGTGGTATCGTGCCCAAAGCACTGCATATCCATTCGCCGTTCGATGGCGTTGTGATGAAAATCGGAGCCCGCGAAGGCAGCCGTATCACCCCGGATATGGAACTGTATATGGTCGCCGATCTCTCTCGCATCTGGGTGCAGGTTGATGTCTATGAGGATGAACTGCCGTGGGTGCAGCTTGGAGATGAGGCCGAGATGCGCCTGCCATCTGTGCCCGGGCGCATTTTCAAAGGGCGGCTGAGTTACATCTACCCCTATCTAGAAGGCAAAACCCGCACCAACAAGGTGCGTATCGAGTTTGATAATGCCGATCTGATGCTGAAACCGGATATGTTTGCCACCATCACACTGAAAGCATCACGCACGGTGAATGCCGTTGCGATACCAAGCGAGGCGATTGTGCGCACCGGAGCCCGTGAGCAGGTGTTTGTGCAGCGCGAGCCGGGCAAGTTTGAACCACGTGAAGTGGTGGTTGGATTGCAAGCCGATGGTCAGGTTCAGATTATTTCCGGCCTTATGGCAGGTGAAAGGGTGGTCACCAGCAGCCAGTTTTTGATCGATTCGGAATCCAAACTGAAAGAGGCGACTGCCAAGATGCTCGAAACCGGCAGTCAGCCAGCGACGGCCCCACACTCCGGCATGCAAATGGATGAGCAAGCTGCTCCGAAGTCGAAAGTGATGGATCACGAGGGCCATGATATGGGTAATATGCAGATGCCTGCCAGTCAGCCTGATCATTCACACATGCACGGAGATCATCATGACTAATCGTTTTTCCTCTGTGTCCTTCGTGTCCTTTGACTCGGGGCATCCATGCCCCTTGCCCTGCGGGCGGCCTTTGGCCGTCCAAACGGCTGTCCTGCCCTTTTGTGTGGTGAAAAAATCATGATTAAGAAACTTATTGAAGCTTCGGTTAAGAACCGTTTTCTGGTGCTGGTTGCGACCGTCATCATTGTCATTGCAGGCATGCAGGCGATGCGCGTCATGCCGTTGGATGCGATCCCCGATCTCTCTGATGTACAGGTCATTGTATTTACCGATTATGCCGGTCAGGCACCGCAGGTGGTTGAGGATCAGGTCACCTATCCGCTGACCACGGCGATGCTTTCTGTACCGCATACCAAGGTGGTGCGCGGTTACTCCTTCTTCGGTTTCTCAATGGTCTATGTCATTTTCGAAGATAAAACAGATATCTACTGGGCACGCACACGGGTGCTTGAATATCTCAATTATGCTCGTGACCGCCTGCCTGCCTCCGTTTCGCCAAAGCTTGGGCCCGATGCCACCGGTGTCGGCTGGATCTATGAGTATGTCCTGGTCGATAAATCCGGTAATCATGATCTGGCTCAGCTCAGGACGCTGCAGGACTGGTATATGCGCTATCCGCTGCAGACAGTCGAAGGGGTGGCAGAAGTCGCCTCTATAGGTGGTTTTGTGAAGCAGTATCAGGTCGAAGTTGATCCTGATGCACTGGCCGCCTTCAATATTCCCCTCTCCAAAGTGAAACATGCCATTGCACGCAGTAATAATGATGTCGGTGGTCGCCTGGTCGAGATGGGCGAAACCGAATATATGGTGCGCGGTCTGGGTTATATCCGCTCCATCCATGATCTGGAGATCACCCCGATTGGTGTGGATGCACACGGCACACCGATCTTTCTCAAGCAGGTGGCGCATGTGCATCTGGGGCCGGAGCTGCGGCGCGGTGCTGCTGATCTCAATGGAGAAGGTGAAGTGGCCGGTGGCGTAGTGATCATGCGTTACGGTGAGAATGCACAGGCCACCATAGAAAAAGTACGAGAAAAGCTCGATGAGCTGACCAGAGGGTTGCCCGAGGGGGTGGAGATTCTGCCGGTCTATGATCGCGGTGATTTGATAGAGCGGGCCGTGGATAACCTGACTGAAAAACTGATCGAGGAGTCGATCGTTGTGGCGCTGATCTGCCTGCTCTTCCTGATGCATGCGCGCAGTGCGCTGGTGGCCATCATCTCGCTACCTGTTGGTATTCTGATGGCCTTCCTGATTATGCAGTGGCAGGGCATCTCGGCCAATATCATGAGTCTGGGAGGCATTGCCATTGCCATCGGTGCGATGATTGATGGGGCCATCGTGATGATAGAGAACGGCCATAAACATCTGGAGCGGGCGGTTCATGAAAAGCAAAACCTTTCACCACGAAGGCACGAAGATACAAAGAAAACCAATGAACAAATTGATTTGACCACGAGTGAGCGCTGGGCCGTTATGCTTGCCTCTTCAAAAGAGGTGGGGCCAGCACTGTTCTTTTCACTGCTAATTATCACGGTCTCTTTTCTGCCGGTGTTTACACTGCAGGCGCAGGAGGGGCGTCTGTTTGCACCGCTGGCTTTTACTAAAACTTACGCCATGGCAGCAGCAGCGTTGCTTGCCGTGACACTGGTGCCGGTGCTGATGGGGCTGTTTATCCGTGGGCGCATTCCATCCGAAGATCAGAATCCGCTGAACCGCGTAGTGAAGAAGCTGCACAGGCCGCTGTTGGCACTGGCTGTGCGTCTGCGTGGTTTAACGCTCATGCTGGCCGTGCTTCTGCTTGCTGTGACTGCCTATCCGGTGATGAAAACCGGTTCGGAGTTTATGCCGTCGCTGGATGAGGGGGATATCCTCTATATGCCAACCACCTACCCCGGCATCTCCATCACCAAGGCGCGCGAGCTATTGCAGCAGACCGATAAAATCCTCAAGACCTTTCCTGAAGTCGAGTCGGTGTTCGGCAAGGTTGGACGTGCAGAAACAGCAACCGATCCGGCACCGCTCTCGATGCTGGAGACAACCATCCGTCTGAAAGCGAAGGAATTATGGCCTGATCCTGCTAAAACCACGCGCCAGCTGATGGATGAGATGAATGTCGCAATTCAATTTCCAGGGCTTGCCAATGCCTGGACCTATCCGATCAAAACGCGCATCGATATGTTATCCACGGGCATCAAAACACCGATTGGCATCAAGGTGTCCGGCCCGGATCTGCAGGTGTTGGAGCAGGTGGCCGGGCAGATCGAGCGGGCGGTGAAAACACACCCGGATACACTCTCCTCGTTTGCCGATAAAGCGGCAGGCGGTTACTACCTCGATTTCGATATTAAACGTGAGGCGGCAGCCCGTTACGGGCTGACTGTCGGTGATGTGCAGGATGTGATCTCCAGTGCCATCGGTGGCATGAATGTCACCACCACCATTGAGGGGCTTGAGCGTTATCCGGTGAATGTGCGTTACCCGCGTGAGTTGCGTGACAACCTGCAGTCACTCAAGCGTGTATTGGTGCCGACACCGACCGGTGCGCAGGTACCGTTGTCTCTGGTTGCTGATCTGCAGCTGCGCCGCGGCCCGCCATCAATCAAAACCGAGGATGCACGCCCCAATGCCTGGGTCTATGTTGATATCACAACCAGCGATATTGGCGGTTTTGTTGAGCAGGCCAAAGAGATTGTTGATAGAGAGGTGAAGATTCCTGCCGGTTATACGGTTAGCTGGTCCGGTCAGTTCGAGTACATGCAACGGGCCACAGAGAGGTTGAAGATGGTGATTCCGGCAACGCTGCTCATTATCTTGCTGCTGCTCTGGCTTAATTTCCGCAATATGATGGCACCACTGACGGTGATGCTCTCCATCCCCTTTGCTTTGATTGGCGGCTTCTGGCTGGTCTGGTTGCTCGGTTACAATATCTCTGTTGCTGTAGCCGTCGGTTTTATTGCACTGGCCGGTGTGGCAGTTGAGATCGGCGTGCTGGTGCTCACTTTTATCGATCAAGCCGTGGCACATAAAAGGGCGGAAGCAATCGGCCCACTAAGCCCTGAGCAGTTGTGGCAGGCGGTGCAGGAGGGTGTGGGCAGACGGGTGCGCCCGATTGCTATGACGGCCACGGCAGTGATTGCAGGCCTTTTGCCGATTATGTGGGGTTCAGGCACAGGTTCCGATGTCATGCAACGTATCGCAGCACCGATGATTGGTGGCATGGTTACCACTACGATACTCTGTCTGATTGTGTTACCCGTTGTTTATGGCCTGCTGCTTCAATGGCAGCATGCGCCAACTTCGATCAGTTCTCAGGACGAGTTTTCAAACAGGAGCAGTGATGAAACTAAATCTTAAAAATGGACGTGTGGGCGGTTTTCTACTCGCAGCTGTTGCTGCACTGCTTATATCGTGCAACGCAAGCGAGCCGGTTATGGCTACAGAAATCACCATGTACAAGGATCCCAATTGTGGTTGCTGCGGAGCGTGGGCCAAGCATCTGCAAGCGGAAGGTTTCTCTGTTACAGAGGTGTTAAGTGATGATATGGATGCGATCAAGGCCAAGTATGGTGTGGCAGCGAAACTGGCCTCCTGCCATACAGCACTTATTGATGGTTATATCATTGAGGGCCATGTGCCTGCTGATGATATCAAACGCCTGCTTAAAGAGCGGCCTGCTGTGGTTGGTCTGACTGCACCGGGCATGCCGATGCAGTCACCCGGCATGCAGGCAGAGGGTCTGCCGGCGAAAAACTACGATGTTCTAAGTTTTGAAAAAGACGGTAAAACTACCGTTTATCACGCCTACTAGGGGTTTTTGATGTCATTTCGTATGAAAAGCGGTTCATTTGCGTTGATGCTGGCGATTTTGTTGGGGCTCTCTGCCTGTAGTGAAGAGGCCGCTCCGGTAGCCACGAAAGGTGAGAAGATGCCCAACTTTCCGATGATGTCGCTCTCCGGCGAAGTGGTTGATAGTGATAAGTTGTTTGCCGGTAAGGTGGTGGTGTTCAATGCCTGGGCGACCTGGTGCCCGCCATGTCGTAAGGAGATGCCTGATCTGGTAGCACTCTCCAGCCTGCTGCCCGCCGACAAGTTTCTGGTAGTTGGCCTCTCTGTGGATAACAACCTTGAAGATGTGAAGACATTTGTTGATGAAGAGCATGTTACCTTTCCGATGTACTGGGATGAGGGCGGCTCTAAAATTGCCAGTCGTATTCTCAGATCATTCCGCTTTCCAGAGACCTATATTCTTAATGCCGAAGGTGTGATCGTAGAAAAGGTGGCCGGTGCATTTCCCTGGGCATCACCTGAGATCATCTCAATTCTTAAGGTTATTCAGCGAACAGGTAAGGTTCCGGCTGTCGAGCAGCCTGCATCGGCGCTCTAATTTACTCAGCTTCTACCCAGAATCAGTAGCGTAATATCATCACTCTGGCTGGCCTGATCAGTAAAAGCCTGAATGCGCTCGGTGATAAACTCCATGCATGCCTCTGGTGTGTCAGGGCACTCACCTAACCAGGCCAGCAGTCTGCCTGCACCAAGCATGATGTGATCGCTGTTGCGCGCTTCGGTGATGCCGTCGGTATAGAGCAGAACCATCTCTCCGGGCTCCAGTACCAGCCGTGTGAAATCGTAATTGGCATCGAGGATGATACCTGCGGGCGGGCCTGATGCCTCATCGTGCTGCCAGATGTTCTGATCGAGTATATGTATCGGTGGCAGATGGCCTGCATTGGCAATCTCAAGCTCACCGCTTTTTGGATCGAGAATCATCAATATCAGGCTGACAAACATGCCATTTTTGGCTTTTCTGCAGAGTGAAATATTAAAGCGGTTGAGAATGGATGCTGCTGTGCCGCCGTGGGTCAGTTCCATGCGCAGATCACTGAGTACAGTCGACATGATCATGGCTGCCGACACACCTTTGCCTGAAATATCTCCGATCAGGTAGGCGGTACGCCCATCCTGCAGCTGAACGGTATCGTAGAAGTCTCCACCCACCTCAAATGCCGAGCTCATATGACATGCGACCTGATAACCATCGATCTGCGGCATCTCATTGGGCAGGAACGACTCCTGAATGGATTTGGCCAGTTCAAGGTCGTGTTGCAGCAATTGCTGTTGCATGAGCCGTTCATGGATGCGGGCATTGTCGATGGCGATCGCCACCATCTGTACCAGCGACTCCATCAACCGCTCATCCGCAGCAGTGAAATCACCATCCTCACGATTGATCACCTGGCTGATACCGATCAGTTTACCGTGGGCAATCAGTGGTGTGCAGATCATGTTGCGGGTGATGAAGCCTGTTTCGCTATCAAATTCGGAGTTAAAGCGGGGGTCTGCATAAACGTCTGTCAGACGCACGGTCTGCAGGTTCTCAGCTGCCCAGCCTGCAATGCCGCTGCCTTTGGGGAGGCGGCAGATCTCTTTGAGTTGATCTTCTTTTTCACCGGAGCAGGCGTGAAATACCAGTTCGCCACTCTTCTCATCATAGAGAAATAGCGAGCAGCTCTCCGCCTGCATTAGTGACTGGGTAATCTCCATGATCTGCTTGAGCAGTGGTCCAAGCTTCAGCTCACCGGCTATCAACTGGTTGATCTTCAGAGCAGTACGCAGCCGCTCATTATCTTTTCTGAAGTGCTCCAGTAGCTCGGTTTCCCTGTTCAATTCCCCTTCCCCTGTTTGGCCATTCTCTGTCCAGGCAAAAAATATGATAATACGTTTGTGCTCGCTGTGCTATTGCTCACGTTTGCCCGGCCTGATGCGGGCTGGTGTCACAGTGCCTTCACAATGGCTGCAGATCAGCTTGGTATCCAGTGGCTGGCCGCAATCGCTATGGATAAGCAGAGCGCCCTGTTCACCGTCGCTGAACAGCCAGCGGTTGCTCCAGCTCTGCATGGCAACCAGTACCGGAAAAAAGTCGCGCCCCTTGGCAGTCAGTTGGTATTCAAAGCGTGGCGGCCGCTCCTGATAGGGCACACGAGTGAGCATTTCGGCCTCTACAAGCGAGCTTAATCGCTGCGATAGTACCTTTTTGGAGATGCCGAGATGTTTCTGCAGGCCGTCAAAACGCCTGACACCGTAAAAGAGATCCCGTAGAATGAGAAAACTCCAGCGCTCACCGGTTATATCCAACAGGCGTGTGATGGGGTCCAGAGATGAGGTCGATGGTTCGCTGCTCATGGTGTTACTATAGCAGGTTGCAAAAAGAAACCTACTATATGCCATCGGTTTCTATTAGAAACTAACATGACTTAGAAGGTAACCAATAGAAACTTAATAGGTGTTGTTGGTTTCTATTATATACCAAGCTGGTCGTTCAGCCACGTTTCAGAGGAGGAAAAGCATTGCGCCGTAGTAATTTACACCTGTTAGCCAAAATGCATTGGCTCTCTGATCGCAGGCGATTTGAGCTGTTTCCGCCCTTTTTCCTGATGCGGGCCAAGATAGAGGAGCTGGCCGAGGATTGGCGCAGTGTGCGTATTCGCCTGCCGCTGAACTGGGTCTCAGCCAATGCCGCAGGTAATATGTATGGCGGATATCAGGCCAGCCTTGCCGATCCGATCCCCTCTCTGGCCTGTCTGAAACGGTTCCCCGGTTACCGGGTGGCCACCAAAAAGCTAGTGGTTGATTTTATTCGCGTCGGTAGTTCAGATCTTACCCTGCACTTTGATTTTGATGAGGCTCAGTTTCACGAGATTGAACAGGAGCTGAAAGAGAGTGGTCGTTCCACCCCTACCTTTGAGATGCAGTTCACACGCGAGGATGGAAAAGTGTGTACACGCATCCTCAATACCGTCGCCATTCGCCCCGAGGGTTATGTCGCGCCACATGAGGATCACGATGACAAGTAATGGGAATCGTCCTGTAGTCGACTTCTATTTCGACTTCATCAGCCCATACAGCTATCTGGCGGCGACACAGATGCCCGCTTTTGCCGAGAAGCATGCGGTGGAGGTCAACTGGCTGCCACTCAATCTGCCGCGACTGATGAGCCTCTCCGGCAACGTTTCACCTGCTACCATTAAAAACAAAGCGATCTACTCCCTTCGTGATCTCAAGCGCTGGGCCGCATATCTGGACGTGCCCTTCAAAATGATCCGACCCGGCACCTTCGACAGCCGCCCTGCCCTGCGCATTGCCGGAGCACTTCATGGCAGTGATCGTGCGACTTTCTGCCTGGCCGCCTTCGAATCGATCTGGTCAGGAGCTGTTGATCCAACTGCAGGGGATTGTCTAGAACAGGTTGTCTCTCTAAAAGAGTTGCCCGACGAATGGTTACAGCTAAAAAACGAAGATTTTGAACCCAATACCCATGCCGCACTCAAAGCCGGCGCGTTTGGTGTCCCCAGCTTCATCCTTAAGAAAGAGAGAGGCCGCCCAGAACTCTTCTTCGGTGTTGATCATATGGACTTTCTTTCCCGCGCCTGTGAATAAATCTAAATGACTTTTTGCGAGGCAAAACCGGATGGTTGGAAAGGCTTAGCTAAATATCAATCGAGTCTGACCCCATCGATCCCATGCAGCCAAGAGTGGATATTAAAGTATTGAAAAAAGTCTAATTGGTTGATGGGATTTACTTACAGTGCAAGTCCCATAAGGGGTCTGAATGCCTACTATAAGATTTCCGGTCAATAATATATCCATCGGGGCAAAGGCGGTTCTTTTTCAGCTCTTGTTCTAAAAGCTCGGTAACGAATTCATTTTCATCTTTCTCTGAGCTAGCAACCAAATGATAACCGGCATAAAAAGTGAATTTCTCTTTATCGAGCGACGTGATTAACTGGTAGTCGTAACGTACACAGCCCACAGTCAAAAACATTCCCAGAAACAAATATATAAAAAGCCTCAACTTACCCCCTGAATATTCATTATGAATATCCTCTGTGGGTCGGAAGTATTCACTCGGAGCCCTCAAGTTGTGAAGAGACCGGAACCTGAATCATGTATTCTAACTCATTGAATTCGAGAGGAGAGAGGCCCTTTTGTTGGCAGGGGCCGGAGAGGCAAACGCCGGTGAGGGGGTCGAAATGGGCGAAGTGGACGTGGCAGACAAGCTGTTTGCCATCCTCTGAGAAGAACTGGCCGGGAACCCAGTCCAGTGGCGCTCCTGCATGCGGGCAGCTGTTTTTCCAGGCGCGGTACTGGCCTTGATGGCAGATAAGAAAACCCTGTTCGGTGATATCGGCCTGCTCACCATTTGAGAGGCGGAGTCTGGCTTTGAGGTCAAAGCAGACCGCTTCACCCTCAGCCGGTTTCTCAACAGACTGCCAATCCTGTTGCTCACTCACATCTTCTCCTAATGTCTCAATGGTGAAATAAAACAGGCGGTTACCCGTCGGCAACCGCCTGACACCTCAAGAGAGGTGTTTATCTATCCTATTACTATTTTAGACGGTTATAGCCGGTTGTCAAAGTGGTGATATCAGGTTTCTAAAGCGCGCTTGTATGCGTTGGCAGCGCTCTCGAAATCACCTGATTCACTGTACCAGTGCGCAAGGCTCTGCCACGCATCAGCACTGTCCGCGGCTTCAGCCAGTGCAAGCATCTGTTCAAAAGCGAGACCGTCGAGTTTGGCGGCATGGGCAAGCTCTGCACGCAGCCAGCGCTCAGAGAAATTAAGCTCACTCTCTTTGCGTGACTCAAGTTTACGGTAGGCACGCAGGGCATCCTGTTTCTGACTACTGAGAAGGGCATCAGCGATATCAGGCGCGTCATGCTTCTCAAGGTGTGAGAACCAGAGGCGTGATGCTGTAGGCGCTTCACCGGAAACAATCAGACCCAAGCCATAAGCCAGCAATACATCGCTATCTTCCGGCAGCAGGCGGTATGCCTTACGCAGATGGGTCATGGCCTGTTCAGGTTCAACTTCAGAGAGTCTGATATAGGCCATGGCAAGGCGTGGTTTCACCGAATGGGCTGAGCGGTGTCCCTGTTTCCACTCCTCTTCAAGCAGTGAAACGAGACCGGGCCAATCCTCCTCCTCTTCAGCAATATCAGCTTTGCGGCTGATGGCCAGCGGAGCACCGGGGTGCAGATGCAGCCATGCATCGATATGGGCTTTGCGGGTCGATAGGTCAGGTTTCTGATGGACGGATGGATCAGTGGCAATGCGTGCAGCCAGTACCGTGACCAGTGCATCCTCATGCTCGCTCTGTGCATCCTGATCCTTGGCAGGAATAGCGAGCACTTTGAGCATATCCATTGTCCAGTCAGGCAGTACACCCTTGGCACGTTTAATCGATTTAATGCCAAAATCACCACGATTATCGAGCCACTGGGCCAAACCTTCACGCAGTTTCTTTTCACGACGTTTACGGCTGCCCATGCGAACCGAGCGCCAGACCGTGCCCGGGCCTGAGAAGATGGCGCCAACAATGGCGCGCAGCAGCCCGATAACAAGTAGCAGTGCAAACAGGGCGATGAGAAATGCGCCCTGGCGGGTTTCAAAGATCCAGCCGAAGGCTTCAAGGCGGAGATGCTGATCAGCTATATTGGGGAATGCGATCAGGGCAACAGCGGTTGCCAGTGCGATAATAAGCAGGAGAACAAGGCGCATTAATACTCTCCTTGAGGTCTCTGGGACCAGAGTCGGGCGCTTTCACGCAGGTTATGCAGATCTTTCTGAATGGCTGCGAAGTTCTCTGGCAGACCAAGATCGGTCGCGGTTTCACTGCTCTGACCACGCATCGCTTTGACCTGCAGCAGAAGCTCAGCATGCAGGCTCTGCCACTCACCATCACTCGGCCAGCGCTCCAGTGTTAACGAGCGTGATGCACTCAGCAGCCGTTCACGTAGAGAGCCGAGACGACGGGCCTCCTGCGTGGGTGCCTGACGCAGATGAAACTGACCGGTAATCCAGGCCAGCCACGGATGTTCAGGGGTAGGGATAATATCTTCATGCACCGGTGTGGCGAGTGCATCTGCCCATTTATGCAGTGAGGCCTGCCAGTCACGCAGACTCTGAACTGTGGCGCGAGCCAGCGACTGCATCGATTCTGCCTGGCTGCGCTGCTCGCTGCTTAGTCCGGGAAGCAGAGAGATCTCCTCCCAGGCCAGTTGAATTTGAGGTGCGCGGCTGGCTGGATCAGTGATCCAGCGCAGGCGTACCTGCAGGTTCATCTTCTGTTGCTCGATCAGGCCATCTTGCAGAGAGCGCTGTGATGCTTCCATGCTCTGCAGTTCGCTGCGCAGCTGCTCAATAGTCGAGAGCAGAGCCTCAGCCTCTGCAGATGCGGACACATTGATGCTTTCAGTGACCACTTCTGGTTCAACTTCTTCAGGCTCTGGGGCAGGTTGATAGAGAGGTTCGCTGGCCACAATTTCAGGCTCAGAGCTCTGCTGGCTGGCAAATTTGGTCTGCAGTGATTCGAGCAGCGGCATTAGCTGACCATTGGCGGCCAGTCCACCACCGATAATGATTAGAACCAGTAGGATGAAACCGGCAAACTTGGCCAGTCCGCCAGAGGATTTCTTCTCGCTGGCAGTCGTTTCAGATGGGGTGGCAGAGATAACGATCTCCGCCTCGCTCTTCTTCTCGGACATATCTTTTTCGTTCTCCATTATCCCTTATCTTCGTTCAGCCAGCGTGCTACGTCCAGTGCATGGTAGGATAGGATCAGATCAGCACCTGCACGTTTAAAGCTTAGCATAGTTTCCAGTACAACGCGCTTCTCATCGATCCAGCCATTGGCTGCAGCAGCTTTCACCATCGCATATTCACCCGATACATTGTACACCGCCATCGGCACATTGGTCGCATCTTTTACTTCGCGAATGATATCCATATAAGCCAGGCCGGGTTTGACCATCAGCATGTCGGCACCCTCTTCGATATCCAGCCACGCCTCTTTCAGCGCTTCGCGGCGATTGCCCGGATCCATCTGATAGGTGGCCCGATCACCAAAGCTTGGTGTGGAGTCGGCTGCATCGCGGAAGGGTCCGAAATAACCGGAGGCATATTTAACGGCATAGGACATAATGGGAATATTCTTGAAACCGGCCTCATCGAGCCCGTCGCGGATGGCCGAGATCATGCCATCCATCATGCCGGATGGCGCAACAATATCGACACCGGCTCTGGCATAGGAAGCGGCCTCCTTCTGCAGGTTGAGCAGCGTCTCATCATTATCGACATCTTCGCCATGCAATACGCCACAGTGGCCATGGTCGGTATATTCGCAGAAGCAGGTGTCAGCAATCACACAGGTGTCAGGGCTGGCTGCTTTGGCTGCACGGATCGCCTGCTGCACAATGCCGTTATCATCCCAACCACCGGAGCCGATGGCATCTTTTTCAGCCGGAATACCGAACAGGATAATGCCCGGAATGCCCAGGGCTGCGACCTGCTGAGTCATCTCGCCAACCATGGAGAGTGGAATACGGGAAACACCCGGCATACTTTTGACTTCGCGCGGAGAATCGATGGTCTCATCAACAAAGATCGGATAGATCAAATCGTCTGCAGAGAGTGTTGTCTCGCTCACCATTCGGCGCATGGTCGCGGTTCTGCGCAGGCGGCGGGGACGAACAATCAGATCAGGCAGGGACATTAGAGGGCACCTCTTCAGGAGTTAGATTCAAAATAGTTGCTCAAAGCAGCGAGCATGGAGTCAAAACTAGCGCTTTTTGCCACAACCTGCACGTGCAAGCCTAGCTGCTCGGTCTCTTCTGCCATCAGTTTGCTGATAGCGACCACAACAGGCCGATTGGCAAGTTCGCTGGAACCGATGCGCTGCAGGTAGTGGCGGGCGGTTTTTGTGCTGCCCAGAAGTACGGCATCAATCTCTCCCGCTTCAAGCAGGGCAACGGTTTTACCGGCATCATCATCAGGGCAGATGGTGCGGTAAGCCTTCACCGTTTTCACAACAATCTCCTGCTGCTCTAACACTTCAGCAAGCCTCTCTCTGCCCTCCTCTGCCCGGAAGAAGAGCAGCTGCTCAGGCATGCCATGTTCGCTATATGCGGTAATCAATCCATCCTGTGAAGCGATCTCGGGGATAATGTCGACACTGATATCCAGTGCTGTGAGTGCGGCTGCAGTTTTAGCGCCCACCGCTGCAATACGTTTGTCGGCCAGAGTGCTTTTCAAGGTGCGGTTATGCTCATGGCAGAAGCTGGCCAGGGCGAGCACACCATTGGCGCTGGTGAAGAGCAGATCACTGAACTCCGGTAGCATGGCGATGCCCTGCTTGAGCGCATCCGTGTTCACCTGCAGTTCAAGGCAGGGGAAAGGGATCGGCACAGCAGCACAGGCACGGACCATCGTCTCGATGCTGCCTAGCTGATGGGCAGCACGCGTTAGCAGAATACGTTTACCTTCAAGTGCAGATGAATCCATGTGTCTAATCATGCAATAAGTTCAATGGCTTCGCTACGCTGAATTGGTCAAAGACAGAGTATTAAGAGAGGCGTATGATGCCGTGCTCCACTCAAAACAGTTGCCAAGATTGCTAATCCGTGATGAAATAATAATAGGAAGCTGAAAATGGTAGTGATTTATCCCATGGACGGGCTCTCAAATTTACACTTACATTGAGTGATAAAGACCGGAAATTTCAGTTCCGGCATTAGACATGCAGCCTGGCAGATGGTCGGTTGCAAGAGGAAGGAAATGGCTACAAAGAAGGTAATAGAAGAAACCAGAAAAATTCTCAAGGACATATTTGGCTACGATGAATTTCGCCCTATGCAGGAAGAGATCATCTGTAACCTGATTGATGGCAAGGATGCCTTTGTCCTGATGCCAACCGGTGGTGGTAAATCAATCTGTTATCAGATCCCTGCCATTATGCGTGACGGTACGGGCATTGTTGTATCTCCGTTGATCTCTCTGATGAAAGATCAGGTGGATGCATTGACCGCCTGCGGTGTAAAAGCAGCTTATTACAACTCATCGCTGAAGGCCGCCGATGCCAAGGATGTGCTGGAGCGTTTTGAGTCCGGTAAACTTGATCTGCTTTACGTGGCGCCGGAGCGCCTGCTCTCGAAGAGTTTTCTGCAGAAGCTGGAGAAAATTAAAGTTTCTATGTTCGCCGTGGATGAGGCGCACTGTGTGTCGCAGTGGGGACACGACTTCCGTCCTGAATATGTCCGCTTGGGAGAGCTGCGCGAAATCTTCCCTGATGTGCCTATGCTGGCACTGACTGCAACGGCTGATGAACACACACGTGAAGATATCAGTGAACGTCTGCAGTTGACCAAAGCGCCGCGTTTTGTGGCCAGTTTTGATCGCCCGAATATCCGTTATCTGGTGGCTGAGAAACGTCAGCCACTGACTCAGATTTTGCAGTTTCTTGAGGGCTGGCCCAATGCCTCAGGTGTGATCTACTGCCTGTCGCGTAAACGGGTGGAGGATCTGGCCGTGAATTTGCAGCGCCACGGTATCAGTGCTGCTGCCTACCATGCTGGCATTCCGGGTCGCTCACGTGAAAAGGTACAGGATGATTTCCTGCGTGACCGTATCAAGGTGATTGTTGCGACCATCGCATTCGGTATGGGTGTGGATAAACCCAATGTCCGTTTTGTGATTCATCATGATCTGCCCAAGAGTATTGAGTCCTACTATCAGGAGACAGGACGAGCCGGCCGAGATGGACTGGAATCGGAAGCATTGATGTTGTATGGCTCCGGTGATGTGAATCTGGTGCGCCGTTTGATTGAGAATGTGGAAAACATTGATCAGCGCCGCGTTGAGGTGCACAAGCTTAACAGTATGGTCGCCTTCTCCGAGGCACTGACCTGTCGTCGTCGCGTGCTGCTGGGTTACTTTGGTGAAGCACTCGATGAGTCATGTGGTAACTGTGATATCTGTCTGGATCCACCAGCCACCTATGATGCGACTGAATTTGCCCAGGCTGCACTGGATTGCGTGCGCGAGGTCAAAGGCCATTTCGGCATGGGTTATATTGTCGATGTACTGCGCGGCTCTACCAATGCCCGTATCCGTGAACACAAACATGATAAGCTCAAGACCCACGGTACAGGTTCAGATCTCAATGCAGATGAGTGGACTTCTATCCTTCGCCAGCTCGTACATCACGGTTATTTTATCCAGGATGTTTCCAAGCGTGCTGCCATGCTGGCAACGAAAAAGGCCGAGCATATCGGCATCGGTGACCCGATCATTCTGGCCAAGTATCAGCCGGGTATTAAACGTCAGTTCAAGCGTTTAGGAACCCCTCGTGATGAGCCGCTGTTCAAGAAGCTGGTCAAACTCAGAGAGAGCATCGCCGAGAAAGAGGATCTGCCGCCACATGTGGTGTTCAGTGATGTGACGCTAACCGAACTCTCCCAGCGTAAACCGACCGATGATGATGCCCTGCGCACCATCAGTGGTGTCGGTCAGCGTAAACTTGAGGCTTATGGTGCTGCGTTCGTTAAGCAGATTAAGGATCATGTCGAGAAGTCCGATGGCGCGCTGGAAAATGTGGGCGGTAAGGATATTCCCAAGTTGATTGCCAAGGGGCCGGGGCTGACTGAAACGCAGACCTATACCCTGTCGCTGCAGCGTAAGGGAGGCATGTCGCTGGATGAGATTGCTGTTGAGCAGGGTGTTAGCCGGGCGACAGTACTCAAGCATTACGTGGCGATCATTCGTGCCGGTCAGTATATTGATGTGCCTGGTTTTATTGGAGAAAACTTCGAAACGATCATGGCTGAACTGGATGATGCCGATCCCTATGCATCACTGACTGAGATTAAACGTGATCTCACCGTTGATCTGGATAACGATGAGTTTCGTCTGATTCTGGCATGGCGAGAAGCAATCGGCGTCGCATAAGCTGCGATCAGGATGCGCCCATTCGGCGTTAAGAGTCGCTCATTTAGTGTTACTAAACTTCGCGTCTCTTGCCTTGACTGGACGCACCCCCTGCTCTACAGCGAAAGGTATTAGATGTCTCGTCCTAAAATACGTTGACGTTTTTTTATTCAAGCCGGCTGCCAATGGCAGTCGGCTTTTTTATGCACCTCTTCGGGTGTTTTCATTCCCAGGCTGAGGTGCGGCCTGAGTCGATTATATGC
>NZ_VWNC01000002.1:235000-476111 GCF_013387455.1 Mariprofundus sp. NF | reverse complement strand
TTCAACCTGTTCGACAATGCTCAATTTAAAGCCCAATGTATAATCACGCTGACTTCGTCTGCGCCTTGCTGTTTCTTCCTTTCCCATAATAAGTCCTTTTTGTGTCAACTTATTTCAGGACGGGACAAGAAAACAAAAAAAGCCCGGGTTTTTGCCCGGGCTTTTTATGGTTATAGAATCTCCAGAACACTCTCGGGAGGTCTGCCTATGGCAGCTTTGTCATCATGGACGACAATCGGACGCTCTATCACCTTCGGGTAGGATAACATCAGCGCAATAGCCTCGGAGCGATCCAGTGATTTGCCTTTGATGTACTCCCTGAAATCAGCTTCGCCTTTGCGCATCAGCGCCTCTGGCTCTATGTCGAGCATGGTCAGAATCTGATCAAGTTCACTCGGGCTTGGCTGCGTGTTGAGGTATTCGATAATCTCAGGTTCAAAACCCTGCTCTCTGATCAGGGCAAGTGTCTGCCGTGATTTGCTGCAGCGTGGGTTATGGTAGATCTTTAGACTCATGGGTTCCCCTTCTATTTAATTAAATTTTATATGGGCACTAAGGCGGCGTATTTCAGCATCAGTCGTTTGATGCCGGCGCGTTTGAACTGCACAGAGACGCGTGATGCATCACCTGATCCTTCAAGCGAGAGGATGACACCATCGCCGAAACTCGGATGCATAACACTGCTGCCGATTGTGATGCCTCCAGTTGTGGCGGCATTGTTCGTTGGTGCAGGTGTTGCCTTCTCCTGACCGAGAATCTCGGGTGAGAGCTGTTTGATAAAACGGCTGGGAAGCGGGTAGTGCGATTCGCCAAACATGCGGCGCAGGCGTGCTGAAGTTAGAAGCAGATGTTTACGGGCACGGGTGATGCCGACATAAAGCAGTCTGCGCTCTTCAGAGATGCCCGAGACCCCCTCATCAAGGGCGCGCTGATGTGGTAGTTGTCCTTCCTCAACTCCGGGCAGAATCACACAGTCAAACTCCAGCCCTTTGGCGCGGTGCAGACTCATCATCGAAACAGCATCAGGCTCATCGTCATTCTCATCGCGATTCATCTCTTCACTGCTCTGCAGAAGGGCAGCCCGATCCATAAACTCCACAGGTGTTAATCCCTGTGCCATCGACATCTCGATATACTCCTGCAGCGTTCTGATGTTCTCCAGTCGAGAGGCCGACTCAATCTCACCCAAGGCCTCAATACTTTTCAGGTAACCGGACTCCTGCAGTATGAGTTTCATGCCGCGATCCGGCATCTCCTCCAGATCGTTGTGTAGTGATCGCATTAAGGCCGCTATGGGAACAACTTTTTTTGCAGCGCCTTCAGCGCCGCCATCGGCAAGCAGTTGCAGCCAGTCACACGCTCTAAGGCCGGATGATGCAAGCATCGCCATCAACTGCTCCTGACCTTTCAGCCCAAGGCCGCGTTTGGGTCTGTTGCAGATACGCAGCAGCTGCAGGGCATCGCCGCAGCCATTGAGCAGTGACCAGTAGGCCAGTGCATCCTTGATCTCCATACGCTCGAAGAAACCGACCCCACCGATCATGCGGTAGGGAATTTGTGATTCACGCAGCACCTGCTCCAGCACCAGTGACTGGCGATTGGAGCGGAAGAGAATGGCCATCTCCGTCCACGGGTAACCGTGGCTGCGCCAGCGATCCAGCTGTGCTGCAATGCGGCGCGCCTCATCGTAATCATCGTTACAGACCTGCCAGTGCGGCCTCTCCCCCTGCTCAAGGGTCGCCTTTAATACCTTTTCATGGCGATCAGCGTTCTCACTGATCACAGCATTGGCCAGCTCAAGAATGCCAGCGGAGGAGCGGTAGTTCTCCTCCAGTCGGTGCAGGCCTGCGCCACTCCAGTGGCGTTCAAATTCGAGAATGTGTGAGACATCAGCACCGCGCCAGCCATAGATGCTCTGATCATCATCACCAACTACAGTCAGATTTCGATGGCCGCCACAGAGCAGCAGCAGCCACTCATGCTGGATGGGGTTGGTATCCTGATACTCATCCACCAGCACATGATCAAAGCGGCTGCGCAGCGCTTCAGCGATATCGCTGTGATCGCGCATCAGCAGCACGACATTGAGAATAAGATCGGAGAAATCCATACGTTCGTGCTGTTGAAGCTGGGCCTGATATTCACCGTAGAGCTCGCGCATATCGATGCCATTCCAACCGTGTTCAGGAGCCTGCGCTGGAGTCAGTCCCGCATGTTTGCAGTGTTCGATCCAGCCGATCAGATAGTTTGGGTGTAGCCGATCGGTGGCGATATTGCGTGCTTTGAGAAGTCGTTTGACCAGTGCCTTCTGATCATCGGAATCAATGACCTGAAAGGAACGGGGATAACCGAGCGCATCGGCATAACGACGCAAAAAGCGGAGCGAGAGAGCATGAAAGGTGCCGGAAGTTACACCGCCGCCATCATCACCGATCAGCATGGAGAGGCGTGCTTTAAGTTCAGCCGCAGCCCTGTTGGTGAAGGTGACAGCGAGTATCCGGTGCGGTGCAAAACCACGTTCGGCAATCAGATGTCCAATACGGTGTACGATGGTGCGTGTTTTGCCGGAACCGGCACCCGCCAGAATGAGCTGTGGGCCATCCTCGGCACAGGCCGCCTGCTGCTGGGCACTGTTTAGCTCACCCACGTTCTTCCTCCCCGTGCTTGACGATCAGCTTATGGTAGGTCGAGAAGATGGCATTACGTGAGAGGATACCGAGCACCCTGCGCGGGTTGTCATCAGCGACCACGGGCATCTGCTCGAACTCTTCACGGTCAAGAATGTGTACGGCATCAAGAAGGCTGTCGGACTCGCGCACCGTAAGCACATTGCGGTTGGCCACTTCACCGGCCAGCACAACCTGATCCAGAGCCGGATCAATCAGCCACTCCTGAAGATCGGCAAAGGTAACGATACCAACCATATCACCGGCATCATCGACCACCTGTACGCAGCCCTTGCCGGAGCCGGTATAGACCTGTTTCAGCTCCTCCAGTTTGGCATGCTCTGAGACGCGAGCGATTGAGCGCCAAGGTATTCGTGTGATGGGTACCGATCGTATCCATGACTGCTCTTTACCCCAGTGGGTTTCGATGCCGCGCTCTTCCAGAGATTCGGTAAAGACTGAAGCGCGACCAAAGGAGCGGGTCACCATGGTGGCTACGCTGCAGGCGATCATCAGCGGTAGCATAATGTGATAGTCGGCGGTCATCTCAAATACGATCAGCATCACCGTCAGTGGCGCTTGCAGGGCTGCGGCAGTCAACGCACCGCAGGCCACCAGGGCATAAGCGCCATAACCTTCAGTGTAGGCGGGGGAGATGCTATGGGCGATATCACCGAACAGCGCACCAACCGTTGCACCGAGGAAGAGGGCCGGACCGAACAGGCCACCGGGAAAACCTCCCGCGGCACTTAGTACCACAGCGATCGTTTTACCGATCAGGATAATGGCCAGAAAAGCGGTTAACGGCAGTGCTACACCGAGCAGTTCAGGTTCGATACGCTCCAGTAGCATATCCTCGACGACGCCGTAGCCGATCGACATCACCTGAGGAATGGCCAGCCCCATAAGGCCGATGGCGAAGCCAACCGCCGCAGGACGCAGTTTGCGGCTGGGGATAAGCTTGGCAAGCCAGGCACGCGTTGGTGCCATCGATTTGATAAAACCGCTGGCAACCAGACCGCACAATGCCCCCATGATCATATAAGCGGGAATCTCCCAGACGCTGATCAGGTGATATTCGGGGACGGTGAAAGCGGGAAAGTTACCCACCTCTGAACGGGCAATCACGGTAGCCAGCACCGAGGCAATAACGATCGGACTGAATGTGGCAATGGCGTAATCGGCGAGGATCACTTCAAGGGCGAAGAGCACGCCTGCAATCGGGGTATTGAATGAGGCGGCAATGGCAGCGGCAACACCGCAGCCGATAAGGATACGCAGTTGCTGTTCGGAGAGTCCTGCGCGCTGGCCGATTTCTGAGGAGATCAGGGCGCCCAGTGCTACGGTTGGCCCCTCTCGGCCAAGGCTGGCACCACTACCGATAGCAATGGCGGAGCCGAAGGTTTCAGTTGCCATCTGATGGCGGTGCACCTTGGCCTTGCTCTCCACCATGTCGGCCAGCACCCCAGAGACACCGCGCAGCTCACCACCGGGCAGATAGCGTACGGTGATCCAGCCAACCAGCAGACCGCCTACGGTCGGGGCCACCAGATAGATATACCAGGGCAGTGTATCCATCGCTTTTAACCAGGTACGTTCACCTGTCCAGAAGAGGCTGACCCACTCGATAGCAAAACGCAGCAGCAGCGATGCGTAACCTGAGACGACGCCAACAACAACTGCCAGCAGCACAACGTAGAGAATCTCCTGGTTACGAAGCCAGGATTTCCACGATTTTCGATGTGACTCTTCTTTTTTTGCCATGCGTTTTGCTAGCCCTTATTCCGAAATCACTTGCATTGCCCAAGGGTAACAGAAATTGAGCCAAGCTCGATAGTCGAGGTTAGATCAGTGTTGAAATAGAGGTGGAGGTAGCCTTAGTTGGTGATGGCTGTCAGATCAGGAGGATTTTTATCCAGAGCTTTTTGAACCTCAATATAGATGGAGTCAAAGGAGAGTCTGGCGGGCAGGTTTTCGACGACAAAATGGTTGGCAAGGTTGCAGATTCTGGCTAGTTGCAGCTTACTATCCGGATTGTGATGCTCTGCGACCACCTTGCAGAGGTCGTCAGGAAACAGCCACAGGCTAAGCAGCTGCTGACCTGCTTCAGCGTGGTTCACACCGTACAGCGCCTCTTCTGCCCTGATCAGCTCTTCAGAGTGCAGGTGGCCGAGCTCTCTCTCGAAATAGGAGAAATCGACACGCATGCCCAGTGCTGCCCGACCGATGTCGTGCAGTAGTCCGACCATAAAGGCGCGTTCGTGATTGTATTGGTTGCCGATTGGGTCGATCTGATGCACCAGCTGCTCACAGACAAGTCCCACCGCATAAGCATGGCTCCAGAATGCGCGAATATTTGCCATGCCGGTGGGTAGAATAATGCCGTACATCAGTGACATGGCTGTGGCGATATGCACGGTCTCTTTGGATCCCAGTCTGGCGATCGCTTTGGAGAGCTCACCAATAGGGATACCGGAGGGGTTATAGGCTGAGGAGTTGGCGAATTTCAGGATCATCACCGTGGTGGCCTGATCGCTTTTGATCACTTCAGCCAGATCATCAGCATCGGAATTGGGATCCTGTGCAATCTTCTGAATTTTGATAAAGCGATCCGGCAGCGAGGGTAGATCCTCACTGAAAGCCAGTAGCTCCATGGTTGATACTCTGTCGAAAACTGCGTCATGCATAGCTTGATCCTCAAGCAAATATATTGCCAATATTAGGGATACTCTGAAAAAGTCAGAGTATCCGTGCAGGCCATGGATGGCCTGCCAAAATCATGCACAGTAAGTGCTCGATTTTGTGAGCAAAGGCAAAACCACGCTTTTGCCTTTGCGTACTGAAAAACTACATGGACGTGGTTTTTCAGAGATTCCTTAGCCTGCAAGTTGTATGGCGCTGCTGCTCAGCCACTCGTAGACCGGATATATAATGAACGAGCCGAGCGATAGATCAAGTAGCGGTGTGGCAACCAGCAGCGTCAGGCCTATCCATGTCAGTGAATTTCCGCCAGGCAGGGCGGGCAGTTTGGGGCTTTTGGTCATGATCTCTCCCATCAGCAGCAGTGGTAGCGGCAGCAGGTGAAGGAAGAGCATGCAGAGGTTGAAAAACATCAGCACCTTAGCCCACCAGAGGTGCAGCGGCGGAAGGCCGACCGGAGCCTGATAGGCCAGACTCCAGCTGTAGAGTAGAAAGCCGATGCTACAGAGCAGGCCATGGGCCAGCAGACGAGTAGCGGCAGGTTTCAAGCCGTCAGTTAGTGGATGGGGAAGTGCGATGATGACACCGCGGTGAAAACAGAGTGCGGTGATAAATGGCATCCAGAAGCCGCGCCATGATATGGCATAAAAGGGGTGCGGCAGGCCGCTTTTCATGACGCGAGCCTCGAGCATGGTGACCAGTGTGATGGAAACGAGAACAGGCAGACTGTAGAGAATCAGCTGGCGAACAACGATGGTGAACCACTCATCCATGCTGTTTTGCCTCTGCAAACAGAGTGTAGCTATCACGCATGGGGATCGATGACGGGTTCATGGTTGTAAATGTGGACGAGTCGAAAGATTCGCGCAAGCCAAGGCACTGTTTAATTCGTTTAGCATCTCTCCAACCCGGCCCGTTTGCTGGACGGTGATTTTATTTTCGCCTGCGATAGGCTGCGCATATGGACGCATACCTTCACTCTCTCATCGCTTACGCCATTGTGGCAAATATCGTTGCAATCCCACTGATTCTTCTCGGTAGAAAGTTCTCTCTGCGCTGTCATCCGATTGAGTATGTGATGCTCTACTTTTGTTGGCTGGTGTTTGTTCTGCTGGTTGGATCTGTTTTTGACGATCTGAATCATGCGATGGTCAAACTGGAGGTAAGCAGTGCCGAATTGAATACGGTGTTCGGTATCGCCGGTTTCTTTGCCGGGCTCTCGCTACTGCCTAAAATTTTCTTTGCCACGAAAAAGGCCAATACCGTTCTGATCACCTCATTGACGGCAATTTTTGTGGCGGTGATCTGTTCCAAATTTGTTGTGCTCGCATTTCTGTTCACTTCCGAGGGTGTTTAAGCGTTATCGACACCGGATCATGGCCTGAGTAACGAACTGCTATGGTTACCCCCGCTTCTCTGAATCGCATTCGCCTTTTTTACGCAGCCTATTTTGCTGCGATGGGACTGGTTCTGCCCTTCTTTCCGGTCTATCTCGATGGTCGTGGCTTTGATGCAGTATTGATCGGTTTCATGACCGGACTCATGGCGCTGGCCAAAGTCGTGGCGCCACCCTGGATCGGTCATCTTCTTGATAATCGTCCGCAGGATCAGGGGCACCGGTTTATTGTCATTGCCTCATGGCTGGCGGCCTTTGCCGCGTTGGTGATTGCGTTTGTATTTAATATCTACCTGCTTGCTGTGATCATTCTACTGTTTGGTATTTTATGGGCAGCTGTATTGCCGCTTGCCGATGGGCTCTCAGTCTCGGTGTCCGAATTGGAGATGGCCGATTATGGTCGTCTGCGTGTCTGGGGTTCGATCGGTTTTGTTTTCGCCTCACTGCTCGGTGGTATCTGGCTGACGGGTGAGCATGTTGCCAGCTTCCCCTATCTGCTTGCTGCATTGATGGTTGTTCTTGCACTTGCCGCTCGGGGTTTTCCCAGAGTGGAGCCGCTTCACGAGACCGATTGTGGGGCTACGCCATTTCCCAGAGCGTTCTATCTGCTGCTCGCCGTCGCTTTTATCATGCAGATCTCGCATGGTGCCTATTACGGTTTTTTCAGCCTCTATCTGGTCGATGCCGGTTTTTCGGGCTGGCAGATTGGCCTCTACTGGGTGATTGGCGTGCTTGCCGAGATTGTTCTGATGTGGCGCTGGTCAAGAGCAGTGCAGCTGCGTGCACCGGCACTGGTATTCAGTATCTGTCTGGCGCTGGCCGCTCTGCGCTGGCTGGGCACAGGATTAACAACCAATATGGTGCTGCTGGTCGGGTTGCAACTGTTGCATGCGGCCAGTTTTGCCGCTTTTCATGTCTCTGCCATCGCCTGGGTCAAGAGGATTGCTCCGGATAACCGTCATGGTGCTGCACAAGGGCTCTTTTCGGCAGCCGGTTTCGGACTGGGCACCACCATTGGCATTATGGGCTGCGGCCTGATCGTTGGAAGTATGGGCTATGCGATGGCTTTTTATATCTGTGCCGCTATCGCTGCACTCGGTATTCCGCTGGCTCTGATGTTGCCAAGAAAGGGGTTTACGACTCGGGTTTGAACAGGCGCAGCCGGTTGGCATTGCTGACCACGGTGAATGAGGATAATGCCATTGCCGCACCGGCAATCATCGGATTGAGCAGCAGCCCCATAAACGGGAAAAGGATGCCTGCCGCTACCGGAATACCCAGCGTATTGTAGATAAAGGCGCCCACCAGATTCTGTCGGATATTGGCCATGGTCGCCCGTGAGATATCTATCGCGGTGATCACACCCAGTGGTGAGGAGCGCATCAGCGTGATATCCGCACTGGCCATGGCAATGTCGGTTCCGGTAGCGATGGCAAAACCGACATCGGCACGGGCCAGTGCCGCAGCATCGTTTATGCCGTCACCCACCATGCCAACGATCTCTCCGGCCTGTTGCAGCTCCGCTATTTTTGCATCTTTGTCTGCAGGCATCACCTCGGAGATCACATCATCAACACCTACTGCAGTTGCTACGGCAGCTGCTGTTGCGTGGCTGTCGCCAGTCAGCATCACCACCCGTAACCCCTGACTCTGCAACCGCTTCACCGCTTCCCTGCTCTCACTGTGGATCGGATCGGATATGGCCATCATACCGATCACCTCTCCATGCTCTGCCAGCAACATGGGGGTGCGCGCCTGAGCGGCAAGTCCGTTCACCTGTTGCAGGATCTCAGCAGTTAGCGTCACGCCGCTCTCTTGCATCAGTCTGAGACTGCCCAGCAGCAGTTTGCGCCCATCCACGCTGCCCTCCAGGCCGAGCCCGGCATGGGCTTTGAAGGCTTCACAGCTGCCAGCTTTTACGCCCTGTTCTGCTGCGGCGCTTATAATGGCTGCAGCCAGTGGATGTTCACTGCCCGCTTCAAGTGAAGCGGCAAGATAGAGCAGCTGTTGCTGATCAACGCCTGTTGGGATGCAGTCGGTAAGTGTGGGCTTGCCGAGCGTCAGGGTGCCGGTTTTATCCATGACGATGGTTGTCAGCTTGCCCGCCCGCTCCAGCGCCTCACCGTTTTTGATCAACACACCATGTTCGGCCGCTTTACCTACCCCCACCATGATCGACATCGGTGTAGCCAGCCCCAGTGCGCAGGGGCAGGCAATAATCAAAACGGTCATCGCCGTAACCATGGCGTAGCTGATCTGCGGCTCAGGCCCGAAATAGAACCAGAGCAGGAAGGTGAGCGCAGCAATGAGCAGGATGGCGGGCACAAACACGGCTGCCACCCGATCCACCACCCTGCCGATACGCGGTTTTGAACTCTGTGCCTGCTGTACTGTTGCAACAATACGGGCCAGCACGGTATCGGCTCCTACCCGTGTCGCCGTAAAGAGAAAACTTCCCCGCCCATTGATGGTGCCGCCAACCACCTCATCCCCGACCGCCTTCTCCACCGGCATCGGTTCGCCTGTCAGCATCGACTCATCCACCAGTGAATGGCCTTCGCTGAGTTTGCCATCAACGGCGATCTTTTCACCGGGCCGCACGCGTAGTATATCTCCGATTGATACCGCTTCGATGGGGATATCAACCTCTTCACCATCGCGAACAATGCGTGCGGTTGTCGGAGTCAGTCCCATCAGTCGCCGGATCGCCTCCGAGGTTTTACCGCGCGCCCGCATCTCCAGAGCCTGCCCGAGATTGATCAGGGCGATAATAATCAGTGCAGCCTCAAAATAGATGTGCCGTCCCATCTCAGGCACGGCTCCCGGCCAGAGGGTGATGATCATCGAATAGAACCATGCCGAGCCGGTGCCTGTGGCGATCAGCGTATCCATATCGAACTGTAGATGGATAAAACCGCGCACTGCACCGCGGTAGAAGTGTCGACCTGAATAGATCATCACGGCCAACGTAAGCAGCCCTGTCAGAATCCAGAAGAAGTTGGTCGATTCGGTGGCGAGAGGTGGCAGCCAGCTACTCATGCCTGCAATAAACAGCGGTGCACCAACGGCCGCGGCAACGATGAACTGTTTGAGCAGTTGTTTGAAACGCAATTGATCTGCGATCTCTCTATCCGATTCATCGGCGGCAGATCGGATCTCACTGGCATCGCGCCCGGTTGCCCTGATCGCTGCAATCAGATCATCGAGCTGCATTTCGCCTTCCACCAGTCCACTGCGCTGGGCCAGATTGACACTGGCATGAGAGACGCCGGCCACACTGTTGAGTGCGGCCTCAACCTTGGCGACACAGCCGGCACAGTTCATGCCTTCAATCGCCAGTCGAATGATTTTTCTGTTACTCATTATGCAATCTTAGTGGAGCTCAGGAAAAGTGCATCCATGAACTTGTTAGTCCCGGAGCGTTTGAACAGATCGGAGCACCCCTGGAGAGAGATATACGGTTTGAATTACCCTTTGTCTGAAACCAGCTGTTCGCGAATAATTCGGCTGGCCGATGCAACTGACCACGGTTTGCTGATTATGGTCTCATTCTCTTCGGAGAGGTGTTTGACCATCTCCTGATTGAGGTCATAACCGGTGGAGAAGAGCAGCCTCTGCCCGGGATTGATCTTGCGGATATCACGGGCTGCATCCACACCGCCCATTTCGGGCATGACGATGTCGAGAATCACCAGATCAATGGCATCTCCCTTCTCCCTGTAGATCTTAAGCGCCTGCATGCCGTTATTGGCGGTGATCACCTGATAGCCCAGCGATGAGAGGATATCGGCATAAGCGATAAGTAGCATCTCATCATCATCTGCCAGCAGAATGGTCTCACCAGCTTCTGCCATCGACTCTTCGCCACTCTCCGCCACCGTCTGCCGGGCTGTATGTTTGAGTGGCAGGAACACCTGGAAGGTGGAGCCTTCGCCCGGTTGGCTCTCCACCTCAATCGCACCACCGTGATCTTTGATGGTGCCATAGACCATGGCCAGCCCCAGGCCTGTACCTTTGCCGGGCTCCTTGGTGGTAAAAAACGGTTCGAATAACTTGTTCAGGTTCTCATGGCTGATGCCTGTGCCGTTATCCTTTACCGCAATCAGGGCAAATTCGTGCCCGGAAACATCCGGATGTTTCTGCTTGAAGACGAGATCAGATTCATAGCGTTTCAGGCTGATGTTGATTTCGGGGTTTTGCGCATCGATACAGGCATCACGGGCATTATTGACCAGATTCATCAGCACCTGCTGCAGCTGTGCAGGGCTGGCCATAATGATCATATCCTCTTCATCATAAGCGGATTTGAAGCTGATATTGGCAGGCACACCCGGCTCGATAAGTTTGCTCGCCTCCTTGAACAGCGATTTGATGGGTGTCGGTGATTTTTCCACAACACCGTGACGGGCGAAGGTGAGCAGATGTTTGATCATATCAGCGGCCTGAGCACCAAGGGTTTCAGCCGTCTGAATCTTCTCTTTTGCCTGCTCGGGCTCAGAATCGATTCTGCGCCGGGCGATATAGAGTGAACCCGTGATACCAGCCAGCAGGTTATTAAAATCGTGGGCCATGCCGCCAACCAGTGTGCCGAGCGCCTCCATTTTCTGCGCCTGCAGGAACTGCTTCTGCAGCTCTTTTTTATCGGTGATGTCGTGGGCGATACCCTCTACTGCAACCACTGTGCCAGCCTCATCACTGACCGGCGATTCGTTGATCTCCAGCCAGTGGCGGGAGCCATCTTTGGCGAAGATCTCAAGCTCGTAGGAGGGCTGGGTTTTGCCGGCAAGTGCCTGTTCGGTATATTTTTCCACCTCTTTATTGAGCGGGTGATCTGTCAGATATTGCGCATAGTGGGTTTTAAACTCCTCCTGACTGTAACCGAGCAGATTGGTGATCGATGGGCTGACATAGGAGAAGACACCGTTGGCATCATGCTCGTAGAGGAAATATTCGTTGCGCAGATTCTCGACCAGTCGTCTGAAACGGGTCTGGCTCTCCTCTAACGCAGAAGTTCGCTCATCAATCAGCTGCCTCATACGGGCGCGTAGTTGATAGAGCTCAAGATGGGTGCGCACCCTGGCCAGCAGCTCCTGGCGCTGGAACGGCTTGGTGACGAAATCGACAGCACCGAGATCAAAACCTTTAAGGTGGCTCTCCAGCTCGACCGATGCACTGAGAAATATCACCGGCAGATCGCGGGTGATCTCATCGGCTTTGAGTTTCCGGATCACCTCAAAGCCATCCATGCCGGGCATGCGGATATCGAGCAGGATAAGCTGCGGCGGTTTGGCAACTGCTGAGTTGAGTGCGAGTTGGCCACTATTGGCCGGGCGCACCTGATAGCCCTCACCACGCAGCGTTTCAGTGATCAGCTTCAGGCTTGCTGGGGTATCGTCAACGACAAGAATCTCGGAGGACGCTATCGACAGGCTATCATTTTCAACCATGACCATTCTCCTCCAGTACCTTAAGTATAGCAGAGTAATCAAGCTGCCTGTGTAAGTTACGCAAGCTCTCTGCCAATTGCGGGTTGATCGCCTCCACCTCAGGCAGTGTGGCCTCAAATCCATCCATATCCAGCTCTAGGGCACTCTGGTGTATCCGCTTTATCAACTCACCCGGTAGCGCTCTGATAGCGATAGCAAAACCATCTTTATCCAGGTGCTGGCTCTCTGTGTTAGTAGCCTGCTTGATATCCTCTGCATCAGGGTAGCTGAATTCGATCTCAATATTGCGCTCGATAGCCTGGAAAATCTCTTCAAAGGCGTAGGGTTTTTTGACCAGATCATCACAGCCGGCATCAAGCATCTGCTGGCGCTCTTCTCTAAAAGCCACGGCGGTGACGGCAATGATGATCACATCTTTGCCGCCGGGCTCCTGCCGGATATGACGGGTGGCCTCTTTGCCATCCATGACCGGCATACGTCGATCCATACAGATCAGGTCGGGTTTCCAGGCCTTAAATTGTGCAATGGCCTCTTCACCATTGGCAACCACCAGCGTCTGCAGGCCGGCTTTGCGCAACACACTCTCGAGAATAATGGCATTGGCCGTGTCATCCTCGGCAATCAGCACCTTGATTGCTTTCTGACCGGCAGCCAGCCCGGTTGGCAGACCCTTCGTTGCGGGTGAAATCTCCTCTATTTCAGAGGCCGCCGCCTCTTTCACCCTGATGGAGAAGGTGAAGGTCGAACCTTTATTCGGTTTGCTCTTCACTTCGATATGGCCATCCATCATCTCAATGAACTGTTTGCAGAGGGAGAGCCCCAGTCCTGTGCCCTTCTGATCGATCTTCTCCTCACCCTTCTGCACGATCTGCTCGAAGGGGGCGAACACCTTGCCAATGTCTTTGGAGGCGATGCCGATGCCACTGTCGGTGACGCTGCCGGTGAGGGTGAATTCACCCTGCTCATTTGGCGCTTCAGTTGAGATATGGAGGCTCACAGCGCCCTGCTCCGTAAATTTGACAGCATTGCTGAGCAAGTTGATAAGAATCTGACGGATTTTTGCGGCATCAGCATAGATGAATTTCGGGTAGTTCGAGTCGGCATCAAGCCCCAGGCTGATGCCCTTGCTGGAGGCACGAACCACCATCATATCAATGGCCTCACGTATCAGCTCATCAAAATTGAAGCTGTCATTCTGCAGGTCGATTTTACCCGCTTCGATCTTGGACATGTCGAGCACATCGTTGATCAAGGTGAGCAGGTGGGCGCCTGAGCGATTGATGGTCTGCAGGTTTGCCTTGCTCTCCTCACTCATAGCCGGATCCATCTGCAGCAGTTGTGAGAAGCCGAGAATGGCGTTGAGTGGTGTTCTCAGCTCATGGCTCATATTGGCCAGAAAGATACTCTTGGAGCGGCTGGCCTGTTCGGCTCCGGATTTGGCCTGCCTGAGCAGCGCCTCTTTACGGCGCAGTTCACTCTCTTTGGCTTTTCTTACCTTCACCTCACGCTGAAGATCGATATTGATCGCTTCGAGTGCCTGCTTTGCCTCTTCAGTCTGATGGCGCTGGATGTTGATATCCTCCATCACGCTGATTGCAGCCAGCCGCGACCTCTGCAACGCTGTAGTGCGCTCTTTTACAATCGCTTCCATCTGATCACGAGAGGCCATTGTTTCAGTGAGGCGGCTTGCCATGCTGTTGAGGCTGTCTGCAATGGCGGCCAGCTCATCCCTGCTCTTTAGCTTGATCTCTTCATGCAGCTTGCCGGCAGAGAAACGCCTGATGCCTGCTTGCAGAATATCCAGATTGCTGACGATTTTCAGGGTCATCAGCAGGCCAAACAGAATAAGCAGGATGATGGTTGCAGATGTCAGAGCAAGGCTGAAAAAGCGGACCCGGTGCAGCTCATCACTGTAGTGCTGATCCATGATATTTCTCACAACCGTGGCAGAGGCAATAATACCCTGCATCTGCAGCATGGTCGCCTGCAGCTCCCGGTTCAGGCGAACCTGGAAATATCGGCTACCCTCAGCTTCACTCGCCGCTTTGATCAGGCGCTGCCGCTGTAGATGCATATCTTCCATGTTCTGTTGAAGGCGGTTGATAGCTTGCTGAGCACCCTTCTCAACCCTGAGCTGCGGCTGACGCAAGAGTTGCATCAGTTGTTCATAACCAGAGAGCCACTGCTGCTGAGGGCGTACTGCTTTCGGATTGGCGGCGATTTCGGTGGTCAGCATCGCCAGCTGAAAGGCGCTACGCTCAATGGCATCAACGCTGCGGTCTGCAGCTGTCGAAGCCTCCATGATGCGGTGGCTCCACTCCTGCAGGCCAAGCGTTGTCGCACCTGCTACGATAAATAGCAGGATGAGCAGCTGCAGTCGGTGTCGGATGCTCAATGGCTACTCCTCACAGCCTATCTGAACACGGTAATGGCATTGGGTTTCACCCTCTCCAGTCCGTCAAAGGTCATCATGCCGAGAAAATTGGGCATCTGCTTCTCTCTCTCTTCAGAGGCCATCCAGCGAGAGATATCCTCCAGCAGCAGAAGAAGTGTCTGCTCCATACCGAGCCGGAAGGTGTATTGATCCCATCCGGCGGCAACTGTTTCTACCGGCACACCCAGTTTTCCGGCCACGATCTGCTGCGCCTGTTTTGGCTGCTCTTGTATAAATTGCTCAGCCATCTGCAGTGCACGCAGGAACTTCTCAATCACCTGCGGCCGCTGCTTCTGCAGCTCAGGGCTCACCACAACGACATCGAACTGTTTATAGACACCGGGTGCCGCAAAGATGAGATGGTTGTCCACAAGCCGCTCTGCAGCCTGAGAAATATAGGGCTCGCGCATCGAGAAGGCGTCGATGGTGCCCCACTCCAGTGCCGGAGGCAGAGATTCAGCTTTGGCAAAGGAGAGTTTGATATCAGCTTCGGAGAGCTTGTGCTCCAGCAGGAAGAGATGCAGGAAGTAGTGAACCGCCGAGTTCTTCTGGGTGGCGATGCGTTTGCCTGCGATATCAGCCGGTTTTTCTATGCCTGCATCTTTGCGGGCAATAATTCGGTTAACATTGCTGGCGGTGAAGGTGGAGGCGACGATGTTGAATTTCTCACCGCGCAGGGCGGCAGCGGCAATCGGCACCTCTGTTGAAACGGCAATATCCACATTGCCCGGCAGCAATCCTTCGAGCAGTGCTCGTTTACCGCTGGGGAAGCTGCTCAGTTCAACATCGAGCCCACTTTGGCTGAAATAGCCCTTCTCGGCAGCAATCAGCACCAGAGAGCTGGAGGGTTGTAGTGGCAAACCAAGCCGTACTTTGTCGATGCTCATCACCTCTTTTTCGGAGCAGCCAAAGAGCAGCGTAGTGCAGGCAAGCATCATTAACATGCCGAGCCAGCCATGATGACTCAGTGTGGATCTATTACTCCTGTAGCGCATCCCAAACCTCCTTGTAAGGCATCGGCTGGCCCAGCTTCTGACTCAGCAGGTTCACCTCCTGCTTAACCTCAACCACGCGCATTTCGCGCTCTGCCATCAGCTCATTAAACGACTCCAGCCTTTTGTTGGTTTCATTCAGTTTTTCCGTACGCTCTTCAACGATCTGCTCCAGCTCACTGTTAAAGCGCCTGATCTCCTCTTCGGCCAGTTTGAGCTCGGTAATATCGCGGGCAGAGGCGTAAATCTTGTCGCCCACCGGATGCGAGCGCCACTCAAGCCAGCGATAGGAGCCATCTTTATGCCGGTATCTGTTTGAGAAGTTCAGCAACGGATGCTGCGCTGAGAGTGTCGCAATAGCCTGCAGGGTGGATTCAAGATCATCGGGGTGTATCAGCTCGAGAAACTTTCTTCCTTCAAGTTCACGCAATGGATAGCCAAGTGCCTTCTCCCATTCAGGATTCAATTTGCGGAAATAACCCTCTGAATCGGCGATGCAGAGCAGATCAAGAGCCGAGGAGAAGAAGAGATTAAGCTCATCTGACTTTTCCTTTAGCTCCGCAGTGCGCTTCTCCACAGTCTGCTCAAGCGTAATTTTTACCTGCTTCAGATCACTTTCGCGCGCTTTGCGTTCGGTCACCTCAACCTCAAGCTGTTCATTGAGCTTCTGCAGATGTGAGTGGCCGAGAATCTCATTCTTCAGCACCATCGCTGAAAAGTTGAAAAAGGCGGGCAGCTGACCGTAGATCTGTTGCAAATCCATGCTCAGATTTTCCAATCTGCAGACGGCGATTACTTCGTTGTTAGCCAGGAGCGGATAGATCCAGGTATAGGCCTTGGTGAATTTCGGGGTCTGCAGCCGGGTTTGATCGAATTCGGCCTCAAGCTCCTCCGCCTGGCCGCTGTTGTAGACCCGGGCGATCACCTCATCAGGAAATGTTTCCAGCTCCCTGCTCTCTCCCATCACATCGGCATAATAGAGCTGCTCATCGATCTTATAGTAGATTTTCAGGTTGCTGCCGCCGACAACATTCATGGTGTTGGTAAGCATGCTCTGGATGACATTTTCCAGACCCGATGATTCGCCGATGCTGGTGATCATCTGCTGCACCAGCTGGAGATAAGACTTCTCCATCGCCAGCTTTTTAGCTCGCTCCTGCAGCTCCTTAATTTCCCCGCTGCTCAGCTGCTTTTCCTGCTCAGTCATCGCGTTCCTTCAGTTTCTGCTCCATCGTCTGTTTGAGGGTTGCTTCGAGATGTTCAAGTCCTGTATCCATCCACTGCAACGGTAGCCCGACAATCGAGGCAACCTCCTGCGCCTCTTCACTGAAGTCATCAGAGCATGGGGTGCGAATGGCCAGAATATATTTGTGCGCCTCTTGAAAAACTGAGCGGATCACCTCCGGATTCTTACCGAACACCATCTCGGTGATCGGACTCCAGCGCTCAGCCCACTCCTCCAGCAGGAAGAAGGCACCGCGCTCCAGCTCCAGATCGAACAGCTCACGCCCCAGCAGAATATCAACACAGTTCTGACCCGGTGTGCGGACAGCGTTGCCTCTGGCTACGATGTTATCGATATCGGGGTGGCAGCAGCCGTAGAAGACGATGGTCTCGCGATCAGCCCGCTTAGCCAGCGAGCCCTTTAAACCCTTCTCCAGCTTACCGATATTGTTGTGCAGGGCAGAGCGCATGAAGGAGCTATCCAGTGGCCAGTCGTTCTTTTTGATCAGGTAGCGAATCTCCTTCTGCAGGATGCCACAGCCGATAAGTAGCAGCCTGTCGCTGTTATCCGTGGATTCAGTAACTGCCATATTCATAGGCCGCCTCCAGCATCGCCCGGATATTCTGCTCAGGAATATCATACGGCATCACCAGCGTGCCGAAGAGGAACTTGCCGCCCGGCATGCCGGCCTCACACATCCTTTTTACCTCGGCTCTGATCTCCTCCCTGCTCCAGCTCACCAGCTTGATATCGTTAATCACGCCGCAGGTGAGTGCGCGGCCGTTGATGATCTTCTTGGCTTCGGCAATATCATCCTTGGGGCTGAGATAGAAGACGCCGATGCCCAGCTCTTTGATAACGCGGTCGATTACTTTGTTAAAGCGCGAACTGCCGCAGTAGTAGACCAGGCCTGCAACGCCTCCGGGCTCGATATCCCGCTTCATCCACGGCATCGATAGCGCATCAAACTGTTTCATCGAGACAAAATCGGTGGAGCCGAAGGGATTGGAGTAGACGCAGACATCAGCGCCGTTATCCCTGAATGCCTTGATCTCCTTCTGGAAGAAGTCTGAACACTTCTCCAGCAGCAGATCACGGATATCGGTTGGTCCCAGCAGCAGCAACTCGAGCCATTTGTCCATACCCATGAGGATCGCCGGCAGTGTCATTCCTGCGGTGATATAGGCACAGATCGGCTGTTTGCCACCCACTTCGCGTTTGAGGATATTCAGGCACTTGAGGTTCTCCGCAAAGGCAGGCATGGCAGCGAGATCATCGGGAATCTCAAGATTGACGATATCATCATAGGATTTTATGACGAAATCCTCGACATTGGGTGGGCCGCCCTTGGAGAAGACGATCTTTTCACAGCCCAGAAGTTCGGCCTCCTTGCCGACATAGAAGAGGCTCCAGACATTGTCGTGGCCATACTTCTCGCGCATCTTCAGTTGCGCTTCGGCCACATGTTCGCCGTTGCCGTAATACTCTTTAAGCGATGAGATGCCGAGTTCAGCAGCCCCCTGATCGAGCAGGTTGCAGAAGACCGGAATGCGGTCCGATTTTTCACCGTTGATGGCTGCGATCAGCCTGTCCATGCCTGTAATCATGAGCGGGCCTCCATAACAATTTTTTTAATCACTTCGCCGGCGGTGATACCGTTATCAGCCCAGGCATCAGCGCCTACGCTTTTATAGAGGTCGTTATCCCAGCGGTAGGGGGCACCGCCAACCACGATCTTGATCTTATCTTCAAGGCCGCGCTCTTTAAGTATTTCGCGCACCCGCAGGCAGCCATTTTCGCTGGTGGCGGTGTGCATCATCATCGAGGAGATGGCGATTACCGGCGCACCGATCTCAACCGCTTTATCAACAAAGGCTTCTGGTTTGATGTTTACGCCCAGATCAACGACATCGACCATCATTGAGCGCAGACAGCCGGAGACGATGCGTTTGCCGAGTGTATGCATATCACCGACTGAGGTGCCGATGACAATGCAGCCGAGTGATTCGGGCGGCGTTTTGAATTGCGTAAGCATCTTTTCTGTCACTTCGGCGGAGATCTGGGCAGCCATGAAGTGCTGGGCGAGGTTGGCGTCAAAATCCTCGCTGATCGATTTCATCATCGACTCCATGGCGGGGATAATGACATCAAATACGATCTCTTCAGGGGTTACCCCCTTTTCCAGAGCAGTATCAATAATTTCAAGGGCTCTGTCGCGGTCAGTATCATAGACCGCTTCGTTATAGGCTTTGATGATTTCTGTCTGCATAGCGCCCCCTGTTGCAGGTGTCGGGGAAGTTCTGCCTGCTATTGGTTAGTATAGCATACAAGCAACATTAATGCCGTTTTCTTACAAGGGTTTAAGAAACAGCTTATCAACAAACAACATATCGAATTCAGGCGCCAGTGACATATTGATCAGCCTGGCATCTCTCCTGAATGAGGCGAGCTGCTGATGGGCGTCAGCGTTCAGGAGCAGCGCCTCACATCCGCTCAGGGCACTGTCGCTGTAGAGTTCGATAATATCGGGATCAACATCCGGAATCAGACCGATTTGAGAGGCGTGTCGGCAATCAAGGCCGCTGCCGAATGCGCCGGTGATACAGAGCCGTTTCAGCGACGCCTGTTGCAAGCCTGCTTCTTCAAGAAGGTAGACAATAGCTGCACCCGTAGCCCCTTTGGCGCGCTGAAACAGGTCGATATCGTGATTTCTAATGCGAATGGAGCCCGCCTCATCGAGCGGAAAACCCGCTTTGGCATAGGGCTCGGCAAGCCTGCCAACAGGATTCAAGGCTTTTCGACTTAACAGGCAGGCGATGGCATCAACAAGCCCTGAACCACAAACCCCTTTGGCAGGAGCGTCACCAATCACACTGCAGGCTAGCGGTTCATTCGCCCCGGTATCGCCAACTTTGTAGATCGCTCCCTCCATCATCGGCACCCCGCAACTTAAGCCGCTGCCTTCAAAGGCAGGGCCTCCCGGCACCGATGTAACCCACAAGGCTTTGCCATCCCAGAGGGCAATCTCGGAGTTGGTGCCGAAATCAACCAGCAGGGCGGCATCTTCACTGCCGGTCAGCTCGGTGGAGAGGAGTGCAGCCAGAAGATCGGAGCCGACAAAGCCGGCCAGCGGCTGTGCCAGTTCAATCTCAGCATCCTCATGCAGTGCCCAGGCATCTCGCCACAAGCTGATATTCTCCGGCAGGCAATCCACCGGCTTCTCCCAGTAGTCCAGATCCAGAAGATGTTCATAATTCTTTCCGGCAAGCAGCGCCAGCATGGCGGTGTTGGCAACGATTCTGATGGATCGGATCGATGTCGTAGCCAACTCGTGACGTGATGTGAGCAGCTGGAGAGCCTGATCAACGGCATCTCTGGCAAGCTGGGTGAGTTGGTCTGCTTGGCCTTTCGATGCCTTGGCTGCAGCAAGCCGGGTCAGCACATCTGCACCGAAGCAGCTCTGCGGATTGAGTGATGTGATGCCATCAATACGTTGTTTGCTATCAAGGTTCCACAGTGTCGCCCGTATCTGTGTGGTGCCAAAATCAATGGCCAATCCAAGCCTGTTCGATCCGGAGGCGCTGCCAGTGATGCCATCTGCTTCGAGCTCAGACCATGCGGCCGGATTTTCTGTTTTATCAATCGTTATGTGAAGAGCGGTAAGTGGTTTAACCTGGCAGGCCAGCCTGCAACCTCTGGCGACCTCATCGGCAGTGAGTGTACCTTTCTCCGAGAGTGATAGCGGTGAGCAGTCACCAGAATTGATCTGCACCAGACAGAGTCCGCATTTACCCACCCCGCCACAGCTGCTCGGCAGAGGGAAGCCGTGGTTGTCGAGCAGATCTTTAAGGGAGAGGTCGGTTTCACCGATCTCAAATGAGATGATCAGCTCCTGCTGCTCAATACTGATATTAAGTTCAGGCATAAGTGGTCTCTGCAGAGGGTTGAAGTGGCATAGGGCAGTTTAAGCATTTCTACCGTTTGCTGTCGACAAATGTTGTGTCGCATCCAGACAATTGGCTTTTTTGCCAACAAGCCAGTATCGTGCGGCGGGATTTCTGATCAATGGAAATGCGCGGTTAGCTCAGCTGGATAGAGTGTCGGCCTCCGAAGCCGAAGGTCACAGGTTCGACTCCTGTACCGCGCGCCATTTTTTCTGCATAACCTCTAATAAGTGGACTTAAACAGCCCCTCATATGCCAACTTCATAAAGATATTTTCCAATCTGTGAAATAGTTCACGCATGATTTATGCCCTCTGCTTGTAGCATTAGATTCTTCATAGAAGAGGTCTGAATGGAGCCTCTTCGCACATCTGTAGGTTCATTGGATGAGAGGAGGTTATATGCATATGAAATTAAGCGTTAAGATAATGATCGTGGTTGCTATGATGGCTTTGGCTTTTATCGCCATAAGCCCAACGCTGAACATGTGATCGCAGCTGCATAAGATAGATAAGATGAAAAACCACCTGCTTACATGCAGTGCAGGGCTGCTGGTTTTGATGTTTTCAGCTGGTTTTACCTACAGCAGTTATGGCCCTACATCCTTGAATCACTGTGCGGATGTACTGCAGCAGCAGCTCTCCCGCAGCGAGCTTCTACTGCAGAGTAGAAGAGCAAGAGAGAGCCTGCCTGGCCATGATGCAGCATGGGCGGTGTGTGAGCCTATTATCAGAGAGGTGGCTGCGCTAAAACTCAGCCATTAAGAGCAGGCTGATCAGAGTCGATGCCAGATAGAGAACATGGCGGCCTGGCCGCAGTAGTTTCCTGACGCATCCTGCAGATTCCATACCGTAGCATCCTCAATTTGAAAACGGCTACCGCTTTTGGCAATGCGCACACCTGAGTAATCATCGATATAACCGTGATCAGTTACCCTTTTAAGCAGCGCATTGCGCTCCTGCTGCACCACCGCTTCGGCCGAAAGGCGTGATGGTAGCATGGTGATTTCATGCCACTGCATCTCAAAGAGCTGCTGGGCAGTGTGGTTGGCGTAATTGATGATAGGGTCTGCTTCGATGCCGTGCGAGAGCAGCGCGAAGGGGGCGAAGTAGAGCCTGCGTGCTGCAATGATCGGATCGGCTTCATCATCCATCAGGCCGCAGCCACTCCAGTGGGCAAGGCTGTCGCTGAGCAGTCGGATGTGATCGATCAGATAGTCGTTTGTGGCGGATGGCAATTCAGGAAGAGGCCTCATCTCAATCTTTCTCCCTGTTGCCCGACAGTAACCAGAAAAGCGTACCCACCATCAGATAACCGATCACAAAGGGCCAGCTGTTGGCAGGGCCGTAGCTGTTGAGTATGGCAAACTGGCCAACCTCATAACCGTGGATGATGCCAGTGCTGCTAAGCAGGGCGGCGGCAAAGGCCCAGTTGGCGGCGATCTTGTATCGGCCATCGAGAAGCGCAACGGTCATTGCAGCCAGCAGCATGGAGGTGAAGATGAAACCGCGCTCAAGCGCGATCATGCCCGCAATCGGAAACTGCATGGCAAGTGTCTCAATGCCGACCCCGCCAATCGAGGTTCCGGCGGCACGCAGCCCACTCTCCAGCATCAACAGACCCCATGCGGCGATAGCCGGAATCAGTCCGACAACCACGGCCGGGGCATGGTGGGAAGGTGTGTCTTTAAATGCCTGTGCCGCAATGATGATGCCGATCCAGAGCAGGATTGCTGCACCCGCCTCTATAGGAATCAGGGCACTGACAAAACCGACCAGCCCGAGTGTGCAGAGCAGGGTAATGACAACACCGTTGGCAATCGAATAACCTGCCCCTGCCCCCATATCCTTCCAGGCGGGATGGCCGATATAGATGGTGGTGGGGAAGCAGCTGCCGAAACAGGCGGCGACAATCGTGCCGATACCGTTGGCCGCCAGTGAAGGTTTTACCGCATAGCAATCACCTGCGGCCTCCGCACTCTCAAGGTTTTGCAGTGAGCCGATCAGATTAAACAGCCCCATCGGCAGAATCACTGCAATGAAACCGATTAGCTCAGGTGATGTGAAGGCTGAGAAAAGCTCCAGCAGTTGTGGGGTTGGCAGATGCAGTGAGATCGAGAAGGCCGCTGACAGGGCTGCACCATCCATGCGACCCAGACTCCAGGCGAGAAGGGTGCCGACGATAATGGCGGCAAGGCCTGCCGGGATACCACGAGGCAGTGGCAATCGACCGATATACTGCATAAAGATCAGCGCCAGCGGCGCAAAACCGATCAGCGGATCGGCAAAGATGCGGAAAGCAAAATCCATCGAGATAAAGGTGATGGCGATACCGGCCAGCGTGGCAAGCAGGGCTGCGCGCGGTGTCACCTTTTTAACGCGCGCTCCGATCCATGCACCGGCCAGCTCGATCAGGCCGGAGCCAAGGCAGGCGGCAAGGCCCATCTGCCAGGCCAGTTCAGCATCACCGGTGCTTTTCACTACCGGCAGCATGACAAACAGGACATAGGCAAACAGGGATACGGTATTCACACCATAGGGCAGCGCTGTGGCAGGCTGACCGGTTGCCAGACTCAGCTGTTTGGCCTGCCATGCATAATAGAGGTTGCCGATCAGCAGGCTGATTGCCACACCGGGCAGAATTTTTCCAAACAGCAGTTCTGGAGGGAAACCGAGCAGTTGCGTGCAGAGCACGGTGATCAGAATCAGTTGGATCAGGTTATCGACAAACAGACCGAAGAAACCATCGAGATCGCCGCGCCGCCACCAGCTGAAGTTGTTCATTTCAGCTGCCCGGCGGCGTGGCTTTCAAGGATTGTCATCAGAGGCGAGAGATATCCGCCAGATTGAGGAACAGTGTTCTCAAGCGGGAGAGCAGTGCCAGACGGTTGCCGCGCACCTTCTCATCCTCTGCCATCACCATCACATCATCGAAGAACTGATCTACCGGGCCTCGCAGTTTGGCCAGTTCAGCCAGTGCCGGAGAGATACTCGCTTCAAACGGGCCACTGCTTACTGCGCCACTGAAACCTGCTTCAGCTTCTAGCAGCGCATCAAAGAGAGCCTGTTCCGCAGCTTCAGAGAAGAGTGCGGTTTCAACGGCGGAAGGAACGGATTTCGCTTTTTTGAGGATATTGGCAATACGCTTGTTGGCAGCGGCAATGGCCTGCCCCTCTTCCGAGCTTTCAAACCCCATCAGGTGACGGGCAATCAACGCTTCGCGGTAGAGTGGACGTGTTTCCGATGAGTTTACCGCTGCATCCATCGATGTTTTGGAGAAGCCGAGTGCATCACTCTGCCCCAGCAGGCGTTCAATAATAAAGGCGCGCACCTGCTGTTTGGTCTCATCCTGAATGGCAATGGTGACACGCTGCTGATTCCACTGTTTGGCGGCTTCGTTGATCACCTGATCCAGTGTCATCTCAACCGGCTGTGTGGTGTCGGCAAGCAGTCTGATCAGGCCGATGGCAGCGCGGCGCAGGCCGAACGGATCGGCACTGGCAGTCGGGATACGACCGAGATGGAAGTAGCCGAGTAGCTTGTCGATGCGCTCAGCAATGGCGATCGCACGCGCTTCCGGAGAATCAGGCAGATCATCCTCGGCACCTGCTGGCTGGTAGTGCTCAGCAATGGCCTGAGCTACAACCTCGGGCTCGCCATTCATGCGGGCATAGACGCCACCCATATAACCTTGCAGTTCAGGGAATTCATAGACCAGACCTGTGGTGAGATCAGATTTACAGAGATAGGCGGCACGCTGTGCGGCATCAGCATCTGCACCAATAGCTTTGGCACTGTCGAGTACAAATGAGCGCATGCGGCGCACCTGATCGCCAACCATGCCAAGTCCCTCCTGGAAGGTGACACTGTTAAGCTTCTCAACACGGGCATCGAGTGTTTCAGATGGATCGCGATCAAAATAGAAGGCGGCATCCGCCAGTCGGGCATTAACCACGCGGGCATTACCTTCAGCAACTTTGCTGACATCTTTTGATTCAATATTGGCAACAGCAATAAATTTATTAGAGATGCTGCCTGCACTATCGTGGGTAACAAAACAGCGCTGATGTGCTTTGAGTGTAATGCGGATCGCCTCTTCAGGCAGGCGCAGATAATCACTGCCAAACTCTGCCAGTAGCGGCACTGGCCACTCGGTCAGGTCAGCCACCTCTTCTACCAGTTCATCATCAGCCACCACTTTCAGCCCTTCAGTCTGACAAAGGGTCTGCATGGCGCTGTTGATATGGTTGATGCGATCTTCACGCTTGGCCATCACTTTCTGCTCAGCCAGCCATGTGATCGGATCATTGAGATCCAGTTCACCAACCGAGCCGGAGATACGATGGCCACGGCTCTCAATGCCACTGCTTACGCCGGCATAGGAGAAGGGGATCACCGCATCACCAAGGCGCGCTACAATCCAGCGCACAGGGCGGATGAAGGCATCGTCACGCGTTTCGCCATCGTTCCATTTCATCTGTTTCGGGCTTGGCAGTTTGCGCAAGATATCAGGTAGCGCTTCTCCGAGGATGTCGGTCACATCACGGCCAGCCTTGTGAACAACCGCTTGCATGTAACGTGCTTTGCCATCGCCTTTATCTTCGAGCGAAAAGTCATCAATTGAGAGGCCAGATTTTTTAGCGAAACCTTCAGCTGCACGCGTTGGTTTGCCATCAGCATCAAAGGCTACCTTCTCAGGTGGGCCCCAGATGGTTTCATCACGATCAGGCTGTTTGGCCGGGCAGTCGTTGCTATGCACAAGGATACGGCGCGGTGTGCAGGCGTGTGTCCAGCTATCACTATTGAGTTCAATGCCGTTAGCCTTGAGTAGTCTGTCAACGGCTGTTGCCAGATTGTTCTGCAGCTTTTCAGCCAGTCCAGCCGGGATCTCTTCAATGCCGATTTCAATCAATAGTGGTTTAAGCGCAGACATCGGAACCTCTCATAGACATTTCGAACCCATGGATGGGTGAGCAAATCACCTCTGTGATTTGTGAGGCAATGAAAAACGACGCTTTTTTATTGCCGTGGAGCGGCCATGCTACGGATGGCATGGCAGCGGTCTGAACAATCCTCATGCGTCCACCTCCGCATAGGCACGGGCCACGGTTCTGGCGAGGCCTCGTACGCGTCCGATAAAGCGCTGGCGCTCAGCGACGGAAATTGCACCTCGCGCATCAAGCAGGTTAAACGCATGCGATGCTTTCATCACTTCCTCATAAGCTGGCAGAACCAGATTCTTTTCAGTTAGGCGTTTGCATTCGCCTTCGGCATGATCGAATTGTTTGTGCAACTGATCGGTATCGGCTTCATCGAAGTTGTAAGCGGAGAACTCCACTTCATTGCGATGGAATACTTCGCCATAGGTGACCTTCTTGCCATCAGGGGTCTCCACCCAGATCAGATCATAGATGTTGTCCACGCCCTGCAGGTACATCGCCATGCGCTCAAGGCCGTAGGTGATTTCACCCGGTGTTTTGGTCAATTCAACACTGCCCACCTGCTGGAAATAGGTGAACTGCGTCACCTCCATGCCGTTGAGCCAGACTTCCCAGCCGAGTCCCCAGGCACCGAGAGTCGGGCTTTCCCAGTCATCTTCGACAAAACGGATATCATGCACTTCAGTATCGATGCCAATCTCATTCAGCGACTGCAGATAGAGATCGAGAATGTTTTCCGGTGCAGGCTTGAGAATCACCTGAAACTGGTAGTAGTGCTGCAGTCGGTTGGGGTTTTCACCATAGCGGCCATCGGTAGGGCGACGGCACGGCTGCACATAAGCTGTGTTCCAGTCGTTATCGTCGAGCACACGCAGGAAAGTGGCGGGGTGAAAGGTACCCGCTCCCATCGATGAGTCGTATGGTTGTTGAACCACGCAGCCTTGTCTGGCCCAAAACTGCTGTAAGGTGAGAATCAAATCCTGAAAAGTTAACACGCTGAGCTCCCTGATAAATTGGCGGCAAGCCTAGCTTCGCTTGCTGCCGCTTGCCAGAAGGCTGTTTTGTGGCGTTATCTGAAAATTTTCTTTTTCACGGCGTAATAATTTTTGTACTGCAGCTTAAGCCCGGGGATTGGCCCTAGCTCCACCTCAATGTAGTCGAACTTCATATCGGCGACTTCAATCTGTTTTTGCAGCTCACCGGCTTGGGAGAGTGCCATAATCAGTGCTTTGCCGATGTTGTTATCCCCAAGTGCTTTAAGGGTCTCATCCATCTCCAGTTCGATATCACCATCGTGATAGAAGTGGGGGATCAGCTTTGGTGGGATGCCGAGCTCCACCTCCATCTCGATAAGGATATAACCCGCTTTTTTCAGGTGCGGCAGGGCATCGTTGAAATCCTTCATAAGCGTTTCGATAGAGAGATCAGAGTTGAAGACCTGAGAAACAGCAGCTGAGGCAGTGATTGAAAATTTTTCTACAGCCAGACTGATATTCCCCTGCTTCAGCTCATCCATCCAGGTAGGGGATCCACTTTTGATGGTGGCCATCTCAATGGCGCGGATGGTTAGCCCTGCAGTGATAAAGATGAACAGGGTAATGATAATCTGGCCCCAGAAGATAGTGCGATGTTTGCCTTTTTTATGGGCTTTGTGCCGTTTCGGTGTTATCCGGTTCTGTTTTTTTGGAATTTGCTTTGCCGCTTCACGCGTATCGTGAGTTTCATGCTCATGTTTGACCTGTTTGTGTCTCTCTCTGAGGCGATGGACGGCCTCACTCTCTTCATCGCTGTGAATGTCGTAGTGATGCCCATGGAGGTGGGTATGGTCCTGCGCCCGTTTGTCATCCGTCTGTTCAGCGTGAAACTCCTCACCTTCAGGTTTATTATTATTCTCAATCGCCATTGCAACAATATAAGGCAGTAGCCATAAAATAAAAGGTCAATCGTGCAGGGGGCCTGATTCCTGTGGTTTCACCATTTGGTGGCTTGGATTAGTGTGCGCGATATTCGTGAAATTTGGGGTGCTGCTTTGAGTACAAGTGATCTGGTTTTCTTTGGTGTCTTTTTCTGGGTTCTGTTTGTGACAGCCCGATTGGCCGTGTTTGCCATCAATATCGATATTCAGCTGAAGAAGAAGCTCTGGCCGATGATTATCTTCTCTCTGGCCGGTGTATTGCTGGCGCTGGCTTATGTGCTGGATTTTCCACCCAAAGGTTACGCGATATTGCTGGTGGCGGTGGCCGTAATTGTCTACAGCAACCTTAAAGGTTTCTATTTCTGTGAGTCATGCGGAAAGATGCTGGCCAATAAGAAGATCCTGACCACGGTAGAGACCTGCGCCAAATGCGGCGGCAAGGTTAAACGTTAACAGGTGCTGATTTTCTGAGCCGACTGAACAACCGGGTTTAGCGGCGTGGGCGTCCGCCACCACCGCGACTGTTACGGTTGCCACCGGGGCGTCCTCCCGGTTTCGGACGATCATGTTGCTCAGCCTTATCCTCAGCTTTCAGTCCTTCAGCTGTAGCCTTCGGGCTGGTCGGCTTGCCGATCTGCAGCATGTCGTGCTCGATATGACAGATCGGAACCTGGCGGCTGATGTAGGTCTCGATATCGGGCAGGCCAAAACAGAAACGCTCGCATGAGAAAGAGATGGCCGTGCCTTTTGCGCCGGCACGGGCGGTGCGGCCAATACGGTGGACATAGTTCTCTGCATCTTCCGGAAGATCATAATTGAATACGTGGGATACGCCATCGATATGCAGGCCGCGACTGGCAACATCGGTGGCGACCAGCAGCTGTAGCTTACCGTTGGTGAAGTCTTCGAGGATGCGCGTGCGTTTCTGCTGACGCACATCGCCGGAGAGGATGCCGACGGAAAAACCGTAGCGAGCCAGATTGCGCGCCACTTTTTCACCGGTGCGCTTCTGGTTGATGAAGATCATGCCGCGTTTGACGTCGGCTTCGCGCAGCAGGTGAACCAGTAACGGGAACTTGTCATCCATACTGGTGTGGTACATCGATTCAGTGATGCCGGAGGCAGTCAGGTCGCCCTCTTCGGCGCGCAGCTTCTCAGGCTCGTTCATGTGCTCGTAGGCCATTTCCAGTACGCGGTGAGAGAGGGTGGCCGAGAACATCAGCGACTGGCGCTGATCATATTTGGGCAGGCGATGCAGCATAAAACGCAGATCATTAATAAAACCGAGATCGAACATGCGGTCGGCCTCATCGATAATCAGCATATCAGCTTTGGAGAGCGAATAGACCCGCTTCTTCAGGTAATCAATCAGACGACCCGGTGTGCCGATCAGGATGTCGACTCCTTTATCAAAACCAAGGCGCTGCTTCTCATAATCAACACCGCCGTAGACCGTGTGCAATTTCAGGCCGGTATGTTTTGCCAGTTTGGCAGCATCATCGGAGATCTGAACGGCCAGTTCACGTGTTGGCGCGATGATCAGTGCGCGTGGATGCTGCTTGTTGCGCCCCTGTTTGGGCTCAGTGGTGAGCAGACGATTGATGGCGGTGATCAGGAAGGTGGCTGTTTTGCCCGTGCCTGTGCGTCCCTGTCCGGCGACATCCTTGCCTGCCAGCGTTATCGGCAGGGCGATTTGCTGAACATCTGTCATCTCCGTAAAGCCAAGTTCCTCAATGCCTTTGAGTAGCGTTTCAGGGAGGTGGAGTTCGGTAAATAGGGTCGGTTTGATGACAAGGGTCTGTTTCATGGCGGCAACTGTACGCGCTCGGCGATTACCTTGCCACAAATGTTGATGATATTACCATTGCTGGTGACTAATTCCACACGCCGCTTGGGATTGCAGTCCGGGATTATTGGCCCTAGTCTGCCCGCCTGCCGTGAAAACGACGGGCTCATGGCGCAATTGGTTAGCGCTACCGGCTCATAACCGGTTGGTTCCAGGTTCGAGTCCTGGTGAGCCCACCATTTCTAGAAACAATAACAAGAGACAGGACGTTTATGACACCGACACCCGAAGAGATTGCAGTGATGGTTAAACAGGGGCTTCCCGATGCAATCGTGGATGTACGCCTCTATTCCGGCGATGACCACTTCGAGATGGAGGTTGTCTCGGCAGCATTTGCAGGCAAATCACGCATCGCTCAGCATAAGATGGTTTATGCCGCGCTGGGTGATCATATGAGAGAGGCGATTCACGCATTGGCGTTGAAAACCTCGGTTCCCAAGGAGTAGACATGAGCGAAACAGTATTAGATCAGATTGATCAGGTGGTTAAAGGAAACGATATCGTTCTGTTTATGAAGGGCACTCCGGATTTCCCACAGTGCGGTTTCTCTCAGCGCGTGGGCGGCATCATCTCCAGTTATGAGATCCCCTTTGCTGCGGTCAATGTGCTGCTGAGCGAAGAGATTCGTCAGGGCATCAAGGATTACTCTGATTGGCCAACAATTCCACAGCTTTACATCAAAGGTGAATTCATTGGCGGATGCGATATTGTCTCTGAAATGCAGGAGAATGGTGAGCTGGCTGAACTGCTGGCGCCGCTGAAAAAAGAAGCGTAAGCTCTCCGAACAAGCTTCCAACCAACTATTTTGACTTGTGGTTTTGTGCGATTTGGGTTATAACAAGGATGTTGATGGTACTCTATTTCTATTTCCAAAGCGACTCTCCAAGCGGAACCTCTCCGCAGCAGCAACTCTACAACCTGAACGCCAAGCAAATGACAGAAGTGGGCGCTTTTTAATAACTGATGGAAACTAAACTTACCCATAAACTCGGTCAGCGTCTGGCACTGACCCCACAACTGACCCAGAGCCTCAAGGTTCTGGCAATGAACTCAATGGAACTGGAGAATTATCTCGAGGAGTCCATTGAGTGTAATCCGATGCTGGATATGGATCAGGGTTCATTCACCCCGCCTGAATCAGGGGCTCAGGAGCAGCGCGCTATTGAGATGGATGAGCGTGAGCAGTGGAAAGAGCAGGGTGACAACCGTTGGGAGACGCTCTACTCCTCCTCCAGCCGTGACAGCATGCCTGATCGTGAGCAGCTCTGGCAGGGCGAGCAGAATCTGGGCGATTCACTGCATGAGCAGGTGGATCGGCAGCCGATGAATGACATTGAGCGCGAACTGGCCCATGCCATGATCGACTCCCTTGATGATGATGGTTATTTCCGCAACGATCCGAAGGAATTTGCAGCTGAAATGGCTGAGCAGATGACCGTTGATAGTGAGATGGTTGAAACCGTACTGACACAGGTGATTCAGCAGCTTGAACCGGCCGGTTTGGGTGCGAGGGATCTGACTGAATGTCTGTTGATGCAACTGGATGGCGAATCTGAGATTGATCTCTGGGTGCAGCGGCTGCTGCTCCATTTTCCACTGGAGTTGTTTGGCTCCGATGCCGATCTGGCGAAAAAAGCGGAGTGCACAGAGGAGATGGTCGCTCAGGCACGTGCCCGTATGCGTCGCCTTGACCCCTTTCCCGGCCACGGCATGCATGGTGATAACAACTTCTATATCCGCCCGGAAATCATTTTCCGCCGCACCAGCGGCAATGAGATTGAGGTGGAGGTTCCGGCATCGGGCTGGCGCGGTATTCGCCTCAATGAGCAGTGGCAGACGCATGAGTGGAAAGGCAAAGATAAAGATTTTATGAGTCAGGCGATGAAGGAGGCCAAATGGCTTCTGCATGCACTGGATCAGCGTAGTGAGACACTGATGAAGGTCGCACTCTGTCTGGCCCAGCGTCAGCGTGCCTTTCTTGAGTATGGCGTATTGGGGCTGAAGCCACTGACACTACAGGATGTAGCTGAAGAGGTTGGCCTGCATGAATCAACCATTTCACGTGTTACCAACGGCAAATTTGCAGATACACCGATCGGCATGATTGAACTGCGCCGCTTTTTCTCTGCTGGTCTGCCGACACGTGGTGGTGGTACTATCTCTGTCTATCGTGTGCAGCAGCGTGTGAAAGCGCTGATCGACTCAGAACCGGTCGGAAGACCGATCTCGGATCAGGCGATTGCAGATCGCCTGCAGGCCGAGGGGATCGAAATTGCCCGCCGTACGGTGGCCAAGTACCGGGAACAGTTAGGGCTGCCTCCGAGCAGCCAGCGCAGGCGTGTCGCAAAATCACGTTAAGGCCGGTGTAACACAACCGGCCGACTGATGATCTGAAGATCAGTTCATCAAGCAATCGGGAGCGAGGCAGCAGGCGCGCGCCCAAAAGTAGAGAGTCCATGGAAGGGTTTTCTACTATATTCAATCCAATGTGGAGGTAACAACTATGCAAGTATCCATTACCGGACGTCATGTAGAACTCACGGATCCGCTTAAGGCGTATGTGGACGACAAACTGCAGCATCTGAAACACTCTTTCGACCATGTCGTAGATGTTCATGTTGTTTTGTCGGTTGAGAAATTTCGCCAGCGTTGTGAAGTCAGCATGCAGGCCAGTGGTATTAATATCCACGGCAGTCACGAGACGGAGGATATGTATGCATCGATTGACGGCGTTGTTGATAAGCTGAATCGTCAGCTCAAACGTTATCGTGCAAAACTTCGCCGCCATCGCGGTGATGCGGCTGGTCGCGAAATCAAGGTCTCTCATAAGGTTCTTGATATGGCCGTCGACAAGGATGAACTGACTGAAGATCATCAGCCTGAAACTTTGCGTCATGAGCAGATTGACGCCAAGCCGATGAGTGTCGATGAAGCTGTGATGCAGCTGGAGCTTGGCAGTCGCGATCTGATTTTCTTCACCAATGGTCAGACCGAGCAACTGAATGCAGTTTACCGTCGTGCTGACGGTGCATTGAGCTGGATCGAACCTGAAGCCGCTTAATTTCAGGATGTTTTGAGCGTGGACCTTTTAACGCCCGAGCATGTGCTGCTCGACTCAGCTGCCTTAAGTAAACGGGGGCTGATCACCGAGATGGCTAACCTGTTGACCTCCATCGACCCGGATCGGGTGATGGAGGTCGTCATGGCCCGTGAGCACCTTGGCAGCACCGGCATCGGCCATGGTGTTGCCATTCCACATGGGCGTATGCCAGACCTTCCTATGCCTGTGTTGGCACTGGCAAGGCATCCACAGGGGGTCGATTTCGACTCCATTGATGGCGAACCGGTCTATATCGCCGTGATGTTGCTGGTTCCCGATTCGGATGATCGACAACATCTTGAACTGCTGGCCCAGCTGGCCAGGACACTGCAGCAGGAGAGTATCAGGGATCAGGTGATGCAGGCTGATAGCAGTGAAGCAATTGCAGCACTGTTTGCTGATCGGGTGAGGCTGGCCTGATGATTCAGGCCCGCCGTATCACGATTCGTGAGCTGCTGGCCGCACAGGGTGATGCTGCAAAAATGCATCTGGTAGCCGGCGAAGCCGGTCTGGACCGTTACATTGATCACCCGCGCATGCAGAAGCCTTCACTGGCTTTTGCCGGATTTATTGAAAACCTGAGCGATTACCGTCTGCAGGTGATCGGAAAAACCGAGTTGAACTACCTTGCTACCCGTTCACCTGAGGAGCAGAAGCGTGTTGTCGATGCTGTGTTTGAACTACGCCTTGCCGGTGTAGTGATTACGCGTAATCAGCAACCTCCTGCAATCATTCTTGAGGCGGCCAGACGTACCGATACGCCGCTGCTGCTATCAGAATTTCCCAGCTCAACCTTTATGACCAATATGATGCTTTTCCTCTCGCATCGGCTGGCGCCAGTGGTCTATCAGCATGGCGTCTATATGGATGTCTTTGGACTTGGTGTGCTGATTACCGGCTCCAGCGGTATCGGCAAAAGTGAGGTCGGGCTTGAGTTGATATGTCGTGGTAATCGCCTGATTGCTGATGATATGGTCGAGTTTTCACGTAAAAGCCCCACCACTATAGTCGGTCGCAGTCCGGACACACTGCGTTATCATATGGAGATTCGTGGTCTGGGTATCCTTAATATCCGTGACCTCTATGGTGCCGCTGCGATCACTGATGCCAAACGCCTAAGTATGGTGGTGGAGCTGGTGCCGTGGGATCAGGTGGCAGCCGAGGATCGCGTGCTGGGTGAAGAGAGTGAGATCGAAATTCTTGAAGTGCCGATTGCCCGTGTTCCGATTCCGATTCGTACCGGCCGTTCGCTGGCCATCCTGATTGAGGTGGCAACACGCAACCAGCTACTCAAACAGCGTGGTATTTATAGCGGCGAAGCTTTTGTACAATCCCTTCAGGAACGCATCCAGAAGGGAGGGTGATCGTGTTAACAGGCCCTAAATGCTTCTAATCAGCGGGCTCTCCGGAGCAGGTAAAAGTACCGTATTGCATGCGCTGGAAGATGCAGGTTTTTTCTGCACCGATAATCTGCCGCTGGAGATGCTGCGGGAGTGGTCGATGATCATGCAGGCACGCAAACGCCCTGCCGCGGTATGCCTGGATGCACGCAGTGGTTTTACTGCCCAGGCGATCCGTAGAACCATTGAAGAGAATCTGGCTGAGGATGAGTGGCAACTGCTGTTTGTTGAGGCTGAGGATGAGGTGTTGCAACGCCGCTTCTCAACCGTCAAACGCAGGCATCCCTATCCGGCGGGCGTGGATCTGATGGATTCGATCAGGCAGGAGCGTGAGAGTCTGCTGCCGATCAGAAGTATGGCTGATCTGATTCTCGATAGCAGTCACCTGACCCCCTATGAACTGGCTGACAATGCTGAGCAGTTCTGGCGTAAGCCGGGTTCAAAACGACATCGCATGAGCTGTACTGTGATGTCATTCAGCTACAAACATGGACTACCAGCCATGGCCGATATGGTGTTTGATATGCGTTTTTTACCTAATCCTCACTATCTGCCTGAATTGGCTCAGCAGACAGGGCGCGACAGTGATGTAATCGCCTTTCTGGAGGCTCGTGATGAGGTCGGGGAGGCGCTAGAGAGGGTTTGCCAGTGGCTGGCTTTTTCCTGGCCGATGATTCAGAAAGAGAGAAAACAATATTTCACCATCGCTTTCGGCTGTAGTGGCGGCCGTCATCGCTCAGTCTATATGGCAGAGAGGCTGGCTGACTGGTTAAAGGCTGAAGAGATGGCACTACCGGTAATCCAGCATAGAGAGCTGGCTATTGTCGAGCGCAGACATGCCGGGCAAGAGGGAGAAGAGTGATGATCGGAATCGTATTAATCGGCCATGCATGCATTGCATCTGAGATGCTTAAAGCACTGGAGTATGTTGTTGGTGAGCAGCCGCTGATCGATGCGATTGATGTGGTAACCGGGCAATCGCCTGAAGAGCTTGCCAAGGCTCTGGATACACGCATTCGCGCCTGCGATATTGGTGATGGCGTGCTGGTGCTGGCAGATATGTTTGGTGGTACGCCATGCAATGTGGCGATGGGAACCCTTGCCAAGGGGCAAGTCGAGGTGGTCTCAGGGTTTAATCTGCCGCTGCTGGTCAAGGCTGCAACGCTGCGCAGTTCAGCGCATGATCTTGCTGCTTTTGCCGAGCAGGTAGTAGAGGCGGGCAGGATGTATATGCGTATCGCTCCGCACGGCACAAGGGTGAGGAGTTAAGTCATGGCTGAGCGGCTGATCAGAATTCAAAACAAGTTGGGATTGCATGCGCGTGCATCAGCCAAGCTGGCTACTGAAGCGAGTCGTTTTGAATGCGAGGTGACGCTGGTAAAAGATGAGATCGATGTGAACTGTAAGAGCATTATGGGCATTATGATGCTGGCTGCCTGCAGAGGCACTGAGCTGATGTTGCGCGCTGAAGGGCGGGATGCTGATGCTGCTCTGGATGCCATCGAAGCACTGGTCAATGATCGTTTTGGAGAGGGTGAATAGGGGTGCCGGTTACCGAGATGCCAGCAGTGCAGCAGAAGCTTCGCCGTGAGGGCAGAGCCGCAGCATCGAGCTCCGGCATCATTATCGGTCACGTACAGAAACTTCGCCATGGCAGGCAGCCGATTCCGGAGCACTCCATTGAAGCTTCTGAGGTTCGATCAGAGGTGTTGCGCCTGCTCGGTGCCATTGATGAGGCGCGCTCGGAGGTCGATTTCGAACGCAGCCATCTGTTGAAAACCGGCACCAATGATATGGTAATTATGCTTGATGTGCATCGCATGCTGATTGCCGATCCCGAGCTTCTGAATCGAGCCAGTAACCGAATTGTCGAGAGCCAGATCAATGCCGAGTGGGCACTCAGGCAGGAGATGGATGCGATTCAGCAGACCTTTGAGCAGATCGAAGATGAGTACCTGCGCAACCGTAAGGATGATGTCGAACATGCAGGCAAAAGGATTCTGCGCCATCTGCAGGGCACTCAGTCAGGCATACGCTCCAGTCTTGAAGAGGCGCGAAACATCAGCAAAACCATTATCTATATCGGTGAAGATTTCTCTGTTTCCGATATGGTGATGATGTGGCGGCGCGGTGTGGCCGGTGTGGTGATTGAGCAGGGTGGGGTGGATGCTCACAATATTATTGTCGCCCGAGGTATCGGTCTGCCGGCCATGGTGGGTGCGGTTGGTATCCTCAACGACATTGAAGATGGCGACCTGCTAATCCTTGATGCTGAAAGAGGAGTCTGGATTCATAATCCCACGCCTGAAGAGGAGGCAGCTTATGCCGTCACCATTGACTCATTCTGGCAGGCACAGGTGGAGCTGGAGGCCTATGCCGGTATCGCTTCAACGAGTCTGGATGGTCATCCGCTCAAACTGATGGCCAATATTGAATTTCCCGAAGAGCTGGATGTTGCCGAGCAGGTTGGTATCGATGGCATCGGTCTCTACCGCAGTGAGTTCCTCTTCCTTAATACCCCGGATATACCCGATGAAGAGCAGCAGTTTGAGCAGTATGTCTCTCTTGTTCGGCGAATGCCTGGTAAACCGGTCACCATGCGCCTGCTTGATGTCGGTGGTGATAAACCGTGGCACTACCATCAGCTCACCTCCAATATCGAAGGCGGCGCAAATCCGGCCATGGGGCTAAGAGGTGTGCGACTGCTGCTGCGCTGGCCCGATATTCTGCGCACGCAGTTGCGGGCTATGCTGCGCGCCGCTGAAGAGGGTGAGGTGCATATCCTTATTCCGATGGTTACCAATTGCGATGAGGTGAACTGGGTGCGTGAGATGGCCCTGCAGTGCCGTGAAGAGCTGGGGCTGACCAAGCCGGTCTCAATCGGTACCATGATTGAGGTGCCAGCCAGCGCACTGATTGCCGATGATCTGGCCAAAGTGAGTGATTTCTTCTCTATCGGCACCAACGATCTGATGCAGTACACGCTGGCTACGGACCGCACCGATGATGAGGTGGCTGATCTCTATCAATCAGGCCACCCGGCTATTCTTCAGCTTATTAAACTTGCTGCTGCCGCAGCCAAAAAAGAGGGTATTCCGATCGCGCTTTGTGGTGAGCTCTCTGCCAAGCCCGAGTGGACCGAAACCCTGCTTAATCTTGATATGGACGCGCTGTCGATGAGTCTGAATAAGCTACTATTGATTCGTCGTCAGCTTAGCCAGCTGAAATACAATCCGACGCTTTAGGTTGTTCTCAGCAGGTTGTGTCGATGTCTGAATCAAGTGTTTGTATTATGTTGTGAATCCAGTTTATCCTTATATGTCTTGAGGAAATCTTCTTTGCAGTCAGGGCACATGCCGTGAGAGATGTCAGCCTCGGTGTGACTTATCATATACTTTTCAACAGAAATCCACTGATTATCAGAGTCCTTAATTTTATGGCCGCACCATCCACATATTGGAATGATACCACCAATGGTTTTGATGGCTTTCAGAGCCATCTGCAGTGCCTCGTTTGAGGCTTTAAGTTCCGTATTAGAGTCCTGAAGAGACTGTTCCAGCGCTTTTCGTTCACTGATGTCGAACATAAAGCCTACCAGCGAATCCACCTCGCCATCTTTACGTGCCACATGCACCACGTCCCGGATCCATATATATCCGCCATCTTTTTTCAGGGCTCGATAATCAGCCTCATGGTTGATTCCAGCCTTAGATTGAGCAACACAATAATCGACAACATGTTGTCGATCATCCGGGTGCATTCGTGCCGCCCAGTCCTCTGCGCTTTTCCAACTCGATGGTGACCAGCCAAGCAGCTCTTCAATTTGCGGGCCAATATAGTCAAAGGTCATGGTTGCCCAATTTATTTTCCATGGAATGGCCAGCGTGGATTCCAGCAGGGTTTTATAAACATTGCTGTTGATTGTGATAACAGAAGTATGATCGGACATGTTTGACTCCAACTATACAGTCATAATAAATGAAAAGTGATCATGATGTAAGTGGAAAATAACTTATTCTTGCCAGCAATTCTCAAGGCAATAAAAAGGTGAAAGCAGCACAATGATAGAAAAACAACCCAACTTAGCCTGTCACTAATCTGTGGCGCTCCGTTTAGTGCATCATTCAACTTTTGCCCAAATGGCTCAAGCCGTTTACTCTTCGCCGCCCAAAGGTTAACCGTAGGAGAGAAGCATGCGTTTTGATTGGACAGTTGATGAGATTCAAGAGCTATTTGAGATGCCGTTTAATGATCTGATGTTCCTGGCTCAGCAGGTACACCGTGGCAACTTCGATGCCAATGAGGTTCAGCTCTCTACCCTGCTCTCGATCAAAACCGGCGGCTGCCCTGAGGATTGCAAATACTGTCCACAAAGCTCGCGTTACAATACCGATGTTGAATCCGAACTGCTGATGAAAAAAGCGCAGGTGATTGAAGCGGCGAAAGCGGCGAAAGAGAAGGGTGCATCACGTTTCTGTATTGGTGCGGCATGGCGTGAGCCAAAAGGTCGCGCTTTTGATCTGGTCTGCGATATGATCTCCGAGATCAAAGAGATGGATATGGAGGCGTGTGCCACACTCGGTATGCTCACCCCCGATCAGGCGCATAAACTCAAAGGTGCAGGTCTGGATTATTATAACCACAACCTCGATTCCGATCCTGAATATTACAAAGAGGTCATTTCGACCCGTACCTACGATGAGCGACTTGATACCCTGAAAAATGTGCGTGCTGAAGGTATGAGCATCTGCTGTGGCGGTATTGTCGGCATGGGCGAATCACGTCGTCATCGTGCCGGTCTTGTTGCTCAGCTGGCGCGCATGAGCCCGCATCCTGAGTCTGTGCCGATCAATATGCTGGTCAAGGTTGAAGGCACGCCGGTTGCTGAAGATGAGCAGTTTGCTGATACGCTGGATAACTTCGAATTCATCCGCACCATCGCCGTCTCCCGCATCACTATGCCTGCTTCACATGTACGTCTCTCCGCCGGTCGTGAAGAGATGAGTGAAGAGATGCAGTCGCTCTGCTTCCTGGCTGGTGCCAACTCCATCTTCTACGGTGAGAAGCTGCTCACCACCGGCAATCAGGAAGCCAGCAACGATCAGAAGTTGTTTGAGAAACTCGGTCTGCGCCCGATGGAGAACCCAACCCCGTCCAGCCGCCGCATGGCCAACGCGTAAGTCATCTAGCTTAAGTCAGATCCCTGTCAGTCGGGCAACAGCGTAATCGTTGCCTCGGCTGACTTTTTATCAATTTCAATCATCACTTCGCAGTGCTCATTGCACTCATCAATTGGCGTTGGATCATCCGAACAACTGCATCCGGCTATAATGGCTTTATAAAAGATACCCGCTTTCACCCGAATAGATGATTCGGTTTCCTGCACATTGAGAATCATCGCTTGAATATCATCATCCAACGCATGACTGCCCGTCGTCAGCCCCTGCTGTAGTGGCAACTCGTTAGCCGACAACCCTTCAATTTCCCGCATAAGCACGGCCTTGAAATCGGCTGTGCCCCATGCGCTAATAGCTTGAGTGAATTGAGTCATGATGGAATGTGTCCGAATACCCGCATTAATTCATATTGCCATATGGGCGCTAACTGACAAGGGTCTACATTATAAAAAGATTATTTTAGGGGAATGTGAATGGTTAAACATATCGTGATGTGGAAATTGAAAGATAAGGCTGATGCTGCGGAGATTAAGGCGCGGCTGGAGGCTTTGCAGGGCAAGATTCCGGGGCTGATCAAGATTGAGGTTGGGATCGACTTTCTGGAGTCGGAGCAGTCTGCGGATGTGGTGCTCTATTCAGAATTGGAAGACAGAGCTGCACTGGAAACTTATCAGGCGCATCCCGAACATGTTGCAGTGATTCCACTTGTGAAAGGCGCAGCTGTTGCCCGCACCGTGGTCGATTACGAGGTTTAATCCTCGATGTCGGGGATAAGACCGGCGTAGGGTGATCTGAACGCCTCTTCCTGAACTACGGCACGAAGTTTATCGATGCCCATGCCTTTCAGGCTTGAGGTTGGAATCGGGGACAGCCCCATTGCATCAAACATCTCTTTCAGGCGTTTGCCGCGATTGTTGCCGGTCAGTTTGTCGGCTTTGGTGGCCACAGGCAGCCAGCGCAGACCGGCTTCGTTGAGATATTCAATCAGCTGCATATCGGAATCTTTAGGGCCGTGGCGGATATCGAGCAGTAGTAGCACCAGTTTCAGGTCGGCGTTGGCCATGTAACCTTCAATCATAGTGATCCAGCGTTTCTGCTCTTTCTTGGGCGCACGGGCATAACCGTAACCGGGCAGATCGACCACCAGTAGCTGATCATCAACATCAAAGAGGTTGAGCAGACGAGTGCAACCGGGATTCTTGGAGGTCTTTACCAATCCTTTGCGACCAAACAGCGAGTTCATCAGTGATGATTTTCCCACGTTGGAGTGGCCCGCCACAGCGATCTGAGGCAGATCGATATCGGGAAACAGTTTCGGATCGGCTACCGATTGAATGAAGGTGGTACTGGGCCAGTGAATGGTTCTACTCATGCCCCCAAGGCTGACGATTGCTTAAAGTAAGTGCAATCAGTGTTTATAAGGCTGGTGCATTGGTTGTGCTTAAGTAAGATTGCCCAAATATTAGGCAGAAAAGGCGTGAGCCTTTTGGAAGGATGTTGCATTGAACAGAGATAACCATCTTCTCCCGGGCTTTAAGCTGGGAAATTATAATATCGATGTACCGCTGGTGCTGGCACCGATGGCGGGCATTACTGACCTGCCGTTTCGTAAGATATGCAAACGCTTTGGCGTAGGGCTGATGGTGACCGAGATGATTGCATCGCGGGCTGTGGATATGGGGCGCGTGCGTACCGAGCGCATGGCGGAGATTGGGCCGGATGAGCACCCTATTTCGATTCAGGTTGCAGGTTCTGATCCGGTGTTTGTGGCTGAGGCGGCGCGCTGGGCGGTTGGTCATGGTGCCGATTTCGTTGATATTAATATGGGGTGCCCGGTAAAGAAAATATGCAAACAGAGTGCAGGCTCGGCGATGCTCAGGGATGAGCCGCTGGTGGCACGTGTACTGGAAGCGGTGGTGAAAGCGGTAGAGGTACCGGTCACCCTGAAGATTCGTACCGGCTGGGATGACTCATCGAAGAATGTGGAGAATATCGCCCGCATTGCTGAAGAGAGTGGTATCCAGCTGCTCACCGTACACGGGCGCACGCGTGCTCAGATGTTTCATGGTCACGCCCACTGGGAAGATATCGGTCTGGCCAAAGCGGCCTGCTCGATTCCTGTGATCGGCAATGGCGATATTGTTGATGGCGAAACAGCCAGAGAGATGATCCGTATCTCCAATTGCGATGGTGTGATGGTCGGGCGTGCTGTGCAGGGTAATCCGTGGGTGCTGGCAGAGGTCTATGCTGCACTGATTGGTGCAGAGAAGCCGGCTGCGCCGACTGCAGAAGAGCGCTGGGCTGTTGTGCATGAACATATGCTCAATCTGGCTGAACATCACGGTGTGCAGTTTGCCTCAAAAATGGCCCGTAAACATGTGCTCTGGTACAGCAAGGGGTTGCGCGGCTCCGCCGACTTCCGGGGTCACTTTCAGGTGGAGACCGACTGGCAGAAGATGCTCGATAGTGCCGAGGCCTATTTCCTGGGGCTGGCTGTTGATGATCAGAGCGAATTGGCCGATGCTGCCTGATTCGATGTCACTCTCGGTAGTGCCTGTGCCGATGCTGTTGCTGGATGATGAGGCTCGGGTGCTTGGTTGTAATATTCCGGCTCAGGAGGCGTTGGGGAAATCGGAACGCCGACTGATCGGCTTGCACATCTCCGATCTTTTCTCTCCCAAGGTGGAGATCGAGAATCTCTTTGCGCGGCTGACCCCCTACAGCGGTGTCTCCGATCATCAGATCTGTATCCTTGCCACCGGCATGCCTGTATCTCTGCATCTGGGCTGTCATGATGAGGGTATCTCCGCCCTGTTTATTCCCGAAGCGGCACGTGCCGAGGTGGAGCAGCATGCCAAACGCCACGAGATGGCAGAGTCAGTGGCGCGGATTGCGCTGGAGATGGCGCATGAGGTGAAAAATCCACTGGCCGCACTCAGAGGTGCAGCCCAATGGCTCTCCGAACAGAAGGATATCCCGACAAGTAACAGAGAGGCGGTAGCGCAGATGCTGCTTGGTGTGGATCGCATCCGTGATCGTATTGATGCCTTTCTGCAGGTCGGGCCAAGGGCACAGGTGGCCATGGAGATGACCAATATTCATGCCCTGATTCAGGATGTGATCGTCTATCAGAAGGGTATTCAGGTGCATCGGGTGTTTGATCCGAGTCTGCCTGAGACGCTGGTGCATCCGGCCCGGCTCAGACAGGCCCTTGAGAATCTTTGGCAGAACGCTGTCGAGGCGGCCGATAGCAGTATCGAGTGGCAAACGCGCATGGCGCCACTGGTGCATCTGCCTGGGCACAGTGGTCAGGTGATGGAAATTCGTATCACCAATGATGGTCGCATGGTGCCGCAGGAGCTGCGCGAGCGGTTGTTTGATCCCTATGTGACAGGCAAGTCGCGTGGCAGTGGCTTGGGGCTGGCGCTGGTGGAGCGGGTGATGGTGGAGCATGGCGGCAGGGTAAGTGTGCGCAGTGAAAATGGACGCACCACCATGACACTGCATCTGCCGATAAAGCAGTTGGAACAGGAGTAGAAGATGCGGGCATTGGTGATTGATGATGATGAGGGAATCCGCTGGGTTCTTGATCGGGTATTGCAGGAGGAGGGGTTAGAAGTAATCCAGGCAGGCACGATTGGGGAGGCTGAAAAGGCGCTGGCTGAACATGAGATCGATATGGCCTTCCTTGATGTCTATCTGCCTGATGGCAACGGCATGGATCTGCTTGCTTCGGGCGTGTTTACCATGCCTGTGGTGATGCTGACTGCCGAAACCACCTTCGGTCATGCCGCTGAGGCCTACCGCATAGGCGCAATGGAGTATCTGCCCAAACCGTTTGATCTGGATGAGGTGCGTCAGCTTATTCAACGAGTACGTCCGCAGAAAAAAGCTAAAAAGAGTAAACCTGTCATCAATGTGAAGCACGATATGATTATCGGGCGTAGTCAGGCGATGCAGAATCTTTTTCGTACACTCGGGCGTGTGGCCGCCTCCGATCTTACCGTGCTGGTGACCGGTGAATCGGGAACAGGTAAAGAGATGGTGGCGCGAACCCTGCATGATCGCAGTCAGCGGGCAGACAAAGCCTTTGTAGCCATCAATACCGCTGCGATCCCTGCCGAGCTGCTGGAGTCAGAGCTGTTTGGTCATGAGAAGGGTTCATTTACCGGTGCCGATAAGTTCCGCGAAGGGCGCTTTGAACAGGCTGATGGCGGCACCCTGTTCCTTGATGAGATTGGCGATATGCCAGCTGCTCTACAGGCCAAGCTGTTGCGCGTGCTGGAAGAGGGGCGTGTGCAGCGTGTCGGTGGCAGTCAGTCCAAAGTGGTTAATGTGCGACTGCTTGCAGCCACCCATCAGCATCTGCCTGAGAAGATCAAAAAAGGGGAGTTCAGGGAGGATCTCTACTATCGCCTGAATGTGATCCCGGTACATATCCCGCCACTGCGTGAGCGGCGTGATGATATCAAGGAGCTGGCCAACTTCCTGCTTGATCAAGCGGTGGAGGAGCTAGGTATGGAGGCACCTATCCTGCTGGATGATGCAGCCGATCTGCTCACCCGCCACGACTGGCCGGGCAATGTACGCGAACTGAAGAATGTGATGCGCAGGCTGGCAGTACTCACGCCGGGAGCCAGCATCACCCTCTCCGATGTGGCACTGGCGCTGGGTAATGTTGATAACATGCAGAAGGGTGAGGAGACACTTTCGGACGCGGTGACCCGCTGTACGCGCCAGTATCTGCATCAGCTCGGTTATGCCAAAGCGATCAATATGTATCAGCATATGCTTGAGCAGGTGGAGCCACCGCTGCTGATTCTGGCTATGGAACGCTGCAATGGTAATCAGCTGAAAGTAGCTGATATGCTGGGATTGAATCGTAATACCGTGCGTAAACTATTGAAAAAATACAATATCGATGCGGCATATTTTAGATAGATCGTTAGATACGGAATGCGGGCGTCCTGCCCTTATCCTTTAACGCACCCACAAAAGCGTGGTTTTGCGGGAGCTCACTAAAGCCGCACCTCTTGTGCGGAAGTAGTGCTTCTTAAATGAGGCCTGCAACGGCGAGGCCGGCGGTGTAACCGGATGACCAGGCCCACTGGAAATTAAAACCACCCAGATGGCCGGTCACATCGACCATTTCACCGATGAAATAGAGCCCGGGGACCTTTCTGCATGCCATGGTTTTGGATGAGAGTTCATTGGTGTCAACGCCACCTACGGTCACCTCGGCAGTGCGATAGCCCTCTGTGCCGTTGGGTTTAAGGCGCCAGTGGTGCAGTTGATCGGCCAGCTGTTCAATCTGTTTGTCACTGAGCTGCTGCATGCGTGTTTCATCGATATATCCACTGGTAAGAAGCTGCACCAGTCGCTTGGGCAGTAGTTCGGCAAGCACTGTCGAGAGTTGCGCCAGTGGGCGGGAGAGCTTTTTCAGTTTCAGAAAGGTGGTGATCTCCTGCTCCGGTAACAGATCGATCTCCACTTCATCGCCGGGCTGCCAGTAGGATGAGATCTGCAGTATGGCCGGGCCTGAGAGGCCGCGGTGGGTGAAGAGCATCGCCTCCCTGAACAGTTTACCCCGACAGCGCACAGCAACATCAACTGAGATGCCTGCCAGTGTCTGCAGCGCCTCCTTCTCTCTGCCGGTGAAGGTGAAGGGTGCAAGACCAGCCACAGGTGGAATGATTTTCACTCCGAACTGCTCAGCCAGCTTCAACCCGAAGGCGGTGGCTCCCATTTTGGGGATGGAGAGGCCACCCGTTGCGATCACCAGACTTTCAGCCTGAAAGAGTCCTCTGTCGGTAGTCACTTCAAAATGGTCGTTTTTTCTCACATCTGTAACTGTGGTCTGCAGCTGAATCTTCACACTATGTTCGCGACAGGGTCGCAGCAGCATCTCAACAATCTGTTTGGCAGACTCATCACAGAAGAGCTGGCCGTGGTCGCGTTCGTGGTAAGCGATGCCTGCCTCTTCGACCATCGTAATAAAATCGGCGGCGGTGTAACGGGAGAGCGCTGACTTGCAGAAGTGAGGGTTGTGCGAGAGGTAGTTGGCGGCAGTGACTGAGCGGTTGGTGAAGTTGCTGCGTCCGCCACCGGAGATAAGAATCTTTTTGCCCACCTTCTCGGCATGATCGAGCAGCAGCACCGATTTTCCACATGTGGCAGCGGTTCCTGCACACATCAGCCCGGCCGCACCGGCACCGATCACAATCACATCATAACTATCCATAGCCCGATTGTGCACATCATCGACGCATCATTCATCTGAAATTCAGAATTAATCTGTAATGATCCGCCAATCTGGTCGTCTAACAGGGCGAACAGGAGGTTTTATGAAGCGAATATTATTACTGGTGATGGTGAGCCTCATGACAATGGTGAGCAGTGCACAAGCAGAAGAGAGAGAAACGGCGACCTTTGCGGCGGGCTGCTTCTGGTGCATGGAGCACCCTTTTGATGAGTTGCCCGGTGTGATCTCGACCACCTCCGGTTACACCGGTGGCTTCAAAGATCAGCCGACCTATAAGGAGGTCTCGGCAGGTGCGACAGGTCATACCGAGGCGATTCAGATCGTGTTTGATCCGGTGCTGGTCAGTTATGAGAAACTTTTAGAGGTTTACTGGCGAAACTCTGATCCGACGACTGCCAACCGGCAGTTCTGCGATGTCGGCTCACAGTATCGCCCTGGCATCTTTTATCACTCTGCGGCACAGCAACAGGCGGCAGAAGCATCGAAAATGTCCGTGCAGCAGAACAAACAGTTCAGAGAGGATATAGTGACTGAGATTAGCAAAGCGACCACTTTCTGGCCTGCTGAGGAGTACCATCAGGACTACTACCTGAAAAATCCGGTTCGTTATAAATTCTACCGGTATAATTGTGGCCGTGATCAGCGACTACAGCAGCTATGGGGAGGCAGCCATGAATAGGCGCGGCTTCCTGCGATTGAGTCTGGTTGCCGGCCTGATTCTGGTGGCCCCGCGTCTGCTCAAAGCTGGCAGTGAGAGGAGTGTTTCGATGATTGAGAAGATTGAAAAAACGGATGCTGAATGGCGTAATATATTGACCGATGCGCAGTTTGATGTGTTGCGCAATGAGGGAACTGAACCTCCTTTCAGCAGTGATCTGAACAAGCAGTATGGCAAAGGCGTGTATCACTGTGCCGGCTGTGATCTTGAGCTGTTCAGTTCCGAGACAAAGTTCGACAGCGGCACCGGCTGGCCAAGCTTTTATGCGCCGATCGAAGGGCATGTCGAGACCAGACGCGACTTCAAGCTGATCCTGCCTCGCACCGAGTACCACTGTGCCCGCTGTGGTGGTCATCAGGGACATGTGTTCAAAGATGGGCCTGAACCGACAGGGCTGCGTTACTGCAACAACGGTGTAGCGCTGAAATTCATTGCCGCCTGATCACAGAGGGGATGTTTATAACGGTTTTTTCCGGCTTCTCTGACGGCCGGGAAAATGTCAGACTCCGCTGATGGCTGAATCAGAAGTGAACATACATAACTACCATGTTGATCTGGGAGTGCGCTCCTACGATATCCATATTGAACCCGGCTGTCTGGATGGTCTTGGACAGGAGATGGCCAAGCTGTTTGCCAGACCGACCCGCTGCATGGTGATCAGTAATGTGACCATTGCGCCACTGTATATGCAGCGCGTGCGCAGTTCACTGGAGCAGGCTGGCTGGGCAGTTTCTGAATGTATCCTCGCTGACGGTGAACGCTACAAAACCATGGAGAGTTTCGGCTTGATTATGGATGCCTTGATGGAGAGTAAACTCTCACGCAATGAGCCGATTATCGCACTCGGTGGCGGTGTCGTGGGTGATATGAGCGGTTTTGCAGCTTCATGTTATCGGCGTGGTATCCCCTTTATTCAGGTGCCGACAACGGTGTTGGCGCAGGTGGATTCCAGTGTGGGTGGTAAAACCGCAATCAACCATCCGCACGGTAAAAATATGATTGGCGCCTTCTACCAGCCGAAGCTGGTCTGGATTGATCCGAAGGTACTGACAACGCTTGAGATGCGTGAGATTAGGGCTGGTATCGCTGAAGCGATAAAATATGGACTAATTCGCGATCCGGACTTCTTTGCATGGATGCAGGATAATGAGCAAGCTGCACTCGATCTTGATGCCGATGTGCTGGCACGCATGATTCACACCTCCTGCCGTCATAAGGCTGAAGTGGTGATGGCTGATGAGACCGAACAGGGGCAGCGTGCCCTACTCAATCTTGGCCACACCTTTGGCCATGCCATTGAGTCGATGACCCACTACAGCACCTATCTACATGGTGAAGGTGTGGCCATTGGTACAGTGATGGCCGCACGCCTCTCCGAGCAGCTGGGTTATGCGCCTGAAGGTACAGAAACTTCGATTCGGGCCTGTTACCAGCGTATCGGCCTGCCGGTTGCTGTGCCTCAGTTCTCAGCCACGCAGTGGCTGGATGCGATGGGGCATGATAAGAAGAATGTCGGCAGTCGAATCCGGTATATTCTGCTGCGTGGTATCGGCGATGCTTTCCTTGCCGAAGATGTCGATCCGGATGCGATTATTCGACTGATAGACTCCTTCCGGCATGGCTGACCTTGGAAGGGTCGCAAAGATCGTCGTTTAGACTATACTGGTAATTAGAGCTACAAACCAAAAGATCGCTTAGGTACAGGAGAGAGAGTGATGATGGAAATCCCTGCCATTAATTCGGATCATGATCATCGCAGTGCGCTGCTGCAGCCCGTTGGCTGTCTGGGCAGACTGGAAGATGTGGCCAACTGGATTGCCAAGCGCCAGGGCAAGCTTCTGCCTGATAATTTGAAACCGGCCATTGTCATCTTTGCTGCCGATCACGGCGTAACCTCTGCACTCACGCATCCTGAAGCCGGACCAAGCACAGCAGAACGGGTTATGCATGCAGTTTCAGAGCAATCGGTTATTCGCAAGCTGGCTGAAGAGGCTGGCGCATCACTGACCATTGTTGATCTGGGTGTCAAAGGTGAGCTCTCTGGCGTAGAGGTTGATGTGGTTCGGGAGTCTGGGTCAGCCGATATCAGGGTCGAATCGGCAATGAGTGAAGCGCAGTATTGGGAAGCGGTTGGCATTGGTGAAGAGCTGGCTGCACGTGCTATTAGTGAAGGCGCCAATCTGCTTACAGCAAGCTCGCTTGTCTCCGGTGATCGTGTGGCCGTTGCAGCTCTGATCTGTGAACTTGCAGGTGTTGCGCCTGAAGAGGCGCTGGAGGCGAGCAGTCACAAAACCTATGCAGAGGAGTTGATGGCTGTAGAGGTGGCGCTTGATCGCGCTCAGGGCACCTCTTCTCACGATATCCTGCGAGAGGTGGGTGGTATTGAGCTGGCAGCTATGGCTGGCTTCTATCGGGCCGCAGCGCGTAAGGGTGTACCGGTTCTTCTCGATGGTAAGGCATCAGCTGCCGCGGCTCTTGCAGCAGCAGCATGGGATGTGCGTATTACCGGCTGGATGCTGGCTAGCTTTGTCTCTGAGGATCGTGCTCACATTCTGGCACTTGAGGAGCTGGGTCTTGAACCTTTGATGCATCTGCAACGTAGTTTAAGCGGTGCCAAAGGGGCAGCCCTGTTGATGCCTCTACTGCAATCATCACTGGCTCTGCATCGCGGCTTTGCCACTGTCGAAGAGTTTTAAATTTTCCATTACGTTTAACCAATAGGGGCTGATCTGGCGTGCTGCTTTGACTGCGCACCGCCTGCTTGCAGAGTTACCTTCTCACAGGTTCTGTTGAATACTTACACTATATTTTTTGAGGTGATATTGATGATGGCATGGACATGGATGGTTTTCGGTTTTGCACTGCTGGCGACAGTGACGGGTCTCTACCTCTCTCTGCGACAGAAGCGTTCGGTTGAATCTAACAGAGGAATAGTGCCTGCCCGTTTTGCTGAAAAGGTGTCAATAACTGCACATCAGAAAGCGGCTGATTATACAGCTGCCAAGCTGCGTCTGGGCTCAATCGGAAGCATCTGGGGTCTGCTGCTGCTGGCCATCTGGACAGTCGGTGGCGGGCTGGCGTGGCTGGGTGATCTCTCTGCATCGTTCGAGCTCTCTGTTGTCTGGAGCGGTGTCCTGTTCATGTTGCTGTTCTTCCTGATCGGCTCCCTTATCGATCTGCCGCTGGAGCTGTATGGCACCTTTGCCATCGAGGCACGTTTCGGATTCAATAAAATGACTCTGCCGCTCTTCTTCAGTGATATGGCTAAACAGTTTGTGCTGATGCTGGCTATCGGAACGCCGTTGGCATGGGTGATCCTGACGCTGATGCAGAGTACAGGCTCACTCTGGTGGCTCTACGCATGGCTCTTCTGGACAGCATTTATGCTGTTGATGATGTGGGGTTATCCGACGCTGATAGCGCCTCTGTTTAATAAGTTCGAACCGTTGGCTGATGGCGAGATGAAATCAACCATTGAAGCGCTGTTAAAGCGCTGTGGTTTTGAGAGTAACGGCCTGTTTGTAATGGATGGTTCCAAACGTTCAAGCCATGGTAATGCCTACTTTACAGGTCTGGGTAATGCCAAGCGCATCGTCTTTTTTGATACCCTGATCAATCAGCTGGAGCCGATAGAGACTGAGGCGGTGCTGGCGCATGAGCTAGGCCACTTCCATCATGGGCATGTGAAAAAAAGGTTGGCGGTGATGGTCTTCACTACCCTGATCGGTTTTGCGCTGCTTGGCTGGTTAAGCCAGCAGTCATGGTTCTATGCAGGGTTAGGTATCACTGAGCCATCAGATGCTGCGGCCCTGCTACTGTTTATGCTGGTGATGCCGGTCTTTACCTTTGTGCTGACACCACTGATGAGTTATTTCTCACGCAAAGATGAGTTTGAGGCCGATGCTTATGCCGTGGCCAACAGCAGCGGTGAAGCACTGGTTTCAGCGCTGGTGAAGATGTATGAAGACAATGCTTCTACGCTGACACCTGACCCTGTTTATAGCGCATGGCACGATTCACATCCGCCTGCACCGATCCGGATTGATCATATCGAGTCCCTACTTCCCAAGAGCTGACGGCTTATTGCCCAAGGCTGAGCTTTGTGGGTGTTTGAAAAACATACTTTTCGCAAGGGATCAGTTCGATACTCTGCGGAGAATCACCATTCGGCAGGAGAGCCGAATGGGACGAGCTTCAGCTCGCCCAAAGGGTGAGCCACATGGATGTGGCGAATCACAAAAAAAAGCGCCCCATCGGGGCGCCAGATCGCTGACAAACCCTGCATTTCCGGATGTGGGGTTTGTTTTTTTGTGGCTGGACTTGATGATCGGTCAGGCTAATTGTCGACGTAATTGACCTGAAGCCAGGGTCATGTCGCAGATGAGACGAAGCAATCTCATGCAAAAACTGTTTTTAGCATCGAAATCATCCTGTTTTTCAGGTTTGCAAAGCAGCAAAGCCATCTTCTTCATATTCTGACATGCAGCAGCAAGCAGACACTGCTCCTGCGCCCGCAGCATCCCACGCATGCGCATGTACCTGTGCCCATGTAACTGCTTGGCATCGGCGAAGCTGCGCTCCACCGTTTCCTTTCGTCGTTTGTAGATCGCCTTGCCTTTGCGAGTGGTTCTCCGCAGATCCACGGTTTCCTTGTGATCTTCCCATACATGCCGGGTGACTGTTTTGACGCACTGCGCATTGCTGGTGCACTGACCTCGCAGAGGGCAGTCACGGCATTGTTCCGGATTGGATCTGTATTCCCGATAACCATTCCGGTTGGTGGTACGATAGGTCAGTACCTTGCCATTGGGGCAGCGATAAACATCAGCCTCTACATCATAGATGTAGTCGCGCTTGTACAATCTCCCTTTGATGTGGTTCGGTCGGCGATAGCCGATGACACCGTAAATCTCCCGATCTTCCAGCCCTTTGCAGATCGGAGCATTCATGTAACCGGCATCAAGGCCTACGGCTGCGGTGGAGAAACCAAACCTTTGCCTCTGTCGATCCAGTCTCTCCAGATAAGGGATACTGTCGTGCACATTACCTGAGGTAACATAGGTATCGGTGATCAGATTATGTTTACCGCATGTGGTACGGTGATCGAGATAGAAGAAACCTTTTGGCTTACCTTCACGCACCATATAACCACTGTCCGGGTCGGTCGTGCTGGATTTTATCTCACGACTGGCAGGTTCTTTTATCTTCTTTGCCATAGGCTTCTTGCCGTGCGCCTTACGGTCAGCATTAATCGCTGCTTCCAGTTCGTCCAGATAGCCACGCGTGGAGGATTCGACTTCTATCTTCTCAAACCGGTGCTTGTTGGCACTCGCCTTCAGGTGTGTTGAGTCGGTATAGAGAACCCGGCCATTGACCAGCTTCTTCCTCATCGCCTGCATCACGATCTCATCGAATATATCCTGATAAACCGTACTCTCGGTAAAACGCCTGCGCCGGTTCTGGCTGAAGGTCGATGCATCTGGAATCTTGTCCGTCAGACCAAAGCCGATGAACCAGCGGTAAGCCACATTCACCTGAATATCCCGCACCAGTTGACGCTCTGAGCGGATGCCTTGCAGGTAACCGATAAACAGCATCTTGAACAGCACAACAGGATCTACAGCAGGACGACCGTTATCGGCACAGTAAAGGCCCTTCACCTTTTCCCGTATAAATTCGAAATCGATAATGTGGTCGATCTTGCGTAGCAGATGGTTCTTTGGAACAAGATCCTCGATACTGACAAATTCAAGACTAATTTGTTTGTTGGATGACTTTCGTAACATCCTTTAATCATACAGAAACCTGACCCTTAAAAAAACAAAATCCCCACCATAAGGCGAGGACTTTGTCAGCAGTCTGGCGCCCCATCGGGGCGCCTTTTTAAGAGATTAACAGACTCTTCGCTGTTTAGTTTTCAACCAGGAAGATATCAACACGACGGTTTTTGTTGCGCCCTTCAACAGTGGCATTATCAGCAATAAAGTCTGTGGCACCAAAACCCTGGGCATGAATTGCTTCAGCAGGGATACCTGCGTTCCTGAATTCAGCTGCAATCGCGCTGGCACGTGCCTGACTCAATGCAACCTGAGAATCAAAACTGTGTGCAGAGCGTTGTTTGCCGCTGTAGCCGCCAATGGGCTCATCATCACAGTAACCGCGAACCTCGATAGTCTGGGTGCGAGGCTGAGCAAGAAACTTTTTCGAGAGATCTTTGATGGTGCGTCTGGTCTGAGAGGTCACAGCTGTCTGGCCTGATTTGAATGCAATTCTGACCCAGAGCTGCTCTTTAACAGCAGCTGCGGCAGCAGCCTCTTCGGCGGCTTTCTTCTGCTTCATCGCCGCCAGCGCTGCCTGTTGCTGTTTGATCTCTTCTCTTAGCGCTGCCGCTTCATCGCGCAGTGCGACATCACCGGTAGATTCATCTGCAGCCGGAGCTACGTGCTCAGCCTGCTGCGGCCGATCCTGTGTGATCGGCGTGCCATCGGGATATGCATCAAAGAGAAATGCATCAATAGCCGCGCAGCCTGAGAAGAGCGGTAGCAGTAGAATGATTAATGAAACCCTTAACTTTGACATAAATCTTATCTCCTGATCTGTTCGTGGAGGAACTGTTCGTAGAAGAACAATCCTATTTTCCTTTCAGCGCTTCCAGCTCAGCCTTTTGCTGATTGATCTCATTGCGAAGTGCAGCAGCCTCAGCTTTCAGTCGCTGGTTGTCGCTCTGAATATCAGCATCTGAAACTTGTGTGCTATCACTGGCGCAGCCGGAGAAAAGTGTAAACAGGGCAGCGAGTAAAACGGTTCTTAACATATTAGATCCTCCCACAAATGTGAGAATAGGCCATTTTCAGGAATCCGCAAGACGTTGTATAAAGCTGTTACTCATAGACAGAGCGCAAGCCCTTTAAAAAACGGTCACCTCGGGTCTGTTGCCCTTCCAGGACGGCATATGGGTCCTCGCCGAGTGCTTTGACCGATTCATAGGCATAGGCGCGTTTGGTATCTTCGGTCATGCGCTGCCAGTCAGAGGCATCAACAATGCCGTCATCAGTCAGATCAAAGCGGGCATCCACTGTCAGTCCGCCTGCCGCCCAGCTGTTGCTGACCAGTAAAAAAGCAAAAAGGGTAGCGGCTAATAGAGACGTTTTTGTATCCATAGCTGCTACCCTCCCTGTGCTGTTGTGTGACTACTTTATCTGGGTGCGAACACCCGGACCACTATTAATAGCGGTAGTGGTTTGGTTTGTACGGACCTTCTACCGGCACGCCGATATAGTCAGCCTGCTCCTGCGAAAGTGGCGTCAGATTAACACCAACCTTAGCCATATGCAGTCGTGCTACCTCTTCATCCAGTTTCTTAGGCAGTGTGTACACTTCATTCTTATACTCACCGGTCTGCGTGAACAGCTCGATCTGTGCCAGTGTCTGGTTGGTGAATGAGTTGGACATCACGAAACTTGGATGACCTGTTCCGCAACCCAGATTCACCAGACGGCCTTCAGCCAGCAGAGTGATGCGGTTGCCATTGGGGAAGATAATCTGGTCTACCTGCGGTTTCACATTGTCCCACTCATATTTCTTCAGGCTGGCAACATCGATCTCATTATCGAAGTGGCCGATGTTGCAGACGATGGACTGATCCTTCATCGCAATCATGTGGTCGTGGGTGATGACGTGGTAGTTGCCTGTGGTGGTGACGAAAATATCGCCCAGTGCACATGCTTCGTCCATATTTACAACACGGTAGCCTTCCATCGCCGCCTGCAGTGCGCAGATCGGGTCAATTTCGGTTACCCAGGTGGTGGCACCCATGCCGCGGAACGCCTGTGCACAACCTTTACCCACATCACCATAACCGAGTACAACGCAGATCTTGCCGGCAATCATCACGTCAGTTGCGCGTTTGATGCCATCGAGCAGGGATTCGCGGCAGCCGTAGAGGTTGTCGAACTTGGATTTGGTTACTGAATCATTCACGTTGATAGCAGGGAACGGAAGCTCGCCACGCTCAAACATCTGATACAGACGATGTACACCGGTGGTGGTCTCTTCGGTTACGCCACGGATCGCATCGCGACGGGTAGTGTAGTAACCAGGCTGAGAGGCCAGACGTTTCTTAATTGATGCGAAGAGGGCTACTTCCTCCTCACTGCCTGGATTATCCAGTACCGAAGCATCCAGTTCAGCCTTGGCGCCCAGAACCAGCAGGGTAGTAGCATCGCCACCATCATCGAGAATCATATTTGGTGTGCCGCCATCATGCCATTCCATAATAGAGTGGCAAAACTCCCAATACTCTTCCAGCGTCTCACCCTTGTGGGCAAAAACCGGAATGTTTTCAGCAGCAATAGCTGCAGCAGCGTGATCCTGCGTAGAGTAGATGTTGCATGATGCCCAGCGCACTTCAGCACCCAGTGCAGTCAGTGTTTCAATCAACACGCCGGTCTGGATGGTCATATGCAGGGAGCCTGCAATGCGTGCGCCTTTCAACGGCTGGGATGCCGCATACTTCTCGCGGGTCACCATCAGGCCGGGCATTTCAGTTTCGGCGATGGTCAGCTCTTTACGACCCCATGCAATGGTTTCAGGGGACATATCGGCTACTTTATAATCGGTAAAATCAGACATTCTCATACTCCTATGGCTCGCCCGAGTGCTTTTCAAATGACCCAGGCATAAAAATATGAGCACCGTTGAACATTTTTCGACTGAGCCTGGTGCCGCTGTAGCGGCACTGCAGTGCTCCTCAGTCTGGAAGCAAATCGACCACACAAAGGTGGTCGGTTTGTTTATCCTGGTCAAAGCAGGTTAAGTCAAAGTGACTCGGGTCTTCCTGACCCTCGCCCTTCGGGCGGCTTGCAGCCGTCCAAAAAGCTCCAGCTCTTTTGTGACGTTTTTGGCTTTGCGTTAGCCGGGAAATGCACGATGCATTTATCCGGCTTTCAATTAAACCCCTGCAGCAGCCTTGATGGCGTCTACTTTGTCGGTTTTTTCCCAGGTGAAGTCTGGCAGTTCGCGGCCAAAGTGGCCGTACGCAGCAGTCTGAGCGTAGATTGGACGCAGCAGATCAAGCGCCTGCACAATGCCCTTAGGACGCAGGTCAAACACTTCAGTTACGATGTCAGCCAGCTTGCTGTCATCAATCTTGCCTGTGCCGAAGGTGTTAACCATGACAGAGAGAGGATGTGCAACGCCGATAGCATAGGCCACCTGTACTTCACAGCGGTCAGCAAGGCCTGCAGCAACAATATTCTTGGCTACATAACGCATCATGTAACATGCAGAGCGGTCAACCTTTGTTGGATCTTTACCGGAGAAGGCGCCGCCACCGTGATGGCCGAAACCGCCGTAGGTATCAACGATGATCTTACGACCGGTTACGCCGCAATCGCCTACAGGGCCACCGATCACAAAGCGACCGGTTGGATTGATGTGGTAAGCGGTACCTGCATGCAGCAGGCCGGTATCGCCAAGGATTGGATTGATTACCTCTTCCATGATCGCTTCAGAGAGATCCTTGTGGCTTACATCCGGATCATGCTGGGTGGAGAGCACAACCGCATCAATGGCTACAGGTTTGAAGTTTTCATAACGAACCGTGACCTGTGATTTGGCATCCGGACGCAGGAATTTCAGAGTGTTGTTTTTACGAACTTCAGCCTGTTTGGCTACCAGTAGATGTGAGAGATGGATCGGGGTTGGCATCAATACGTCGGTTTCGTTGGTGGCATAACCGAACATCAGTCCCTGATCGCCTGCGCCCTGATCAAGATCGAGACCTTCGCCGACATTCACGCCCATGGCGATATCCGGTGACTGTTTATCGAGACTTACCAGTACCGAGCATGACTCCCAGTCAAAACCCATCGCAGATGAGTTATAACCGATGTCCTTGATCGCGCTACGCACTATATCCTGATAATCGAGTACGGCAGAGGTGGTGATCTCACCGGCAATCAGAGCCAGACCCGTGGTGACCATGGTTTCACACGCTACGCGTGCATATTTGTCCTGTTCAAGAATCGCATCCAGTACGCTATCGGAGATGCGGTCAGCGACCTTATCCGGGTGCCCTTCGGAGACCGATTCGGATGTAAACACAAAATTATTGCTCATGAATTTCCTGCCCTGTAGTTGGAATAGAGTTTAAACTGGGGAAACATTATGGCGGAGTATAGACGAAAGATAGAAAAGCACCAAATCGCCATTAACTGCGGCTGATGGCGAGCAGAATACCGAGGCCCATCACTGTGGTAGAGAGAACCAGTATGCCGGTTCCCGCACCGTTGGCGAGGCTCCAGGCCAGCCAGCCGCCACCACCTGCAGAGAGCATTGCCCCCATCACAGCGGAGAGGTGTGACGGTTCACTGTTGAAGGTGACCTTGCCCTCCTCAATGCGTGAGAGCACACCATCAATCTTGGCTGGAAGTCGCATCCAGTCATGCAGTTGATCGCGAATCTCTTCACCGATCGCTTCAGCTTTGCCGACGGGGCCCATGTGGCGTGTCATCCACTCGCTGATCATCGGTCGTGCCAGCATCCAGATGTTGGCCTGATCGGCCAGTTCGCGAGCCACCCCTTCAATCACCACCATAGTCTTCTGTAGCAAGAGCAGTTGCGGCTGTGTCTCCATCTTGAAACGTTCAGTTACCGCAAACATTGAGAGTAGAAGTTCGGCAATCGAGATGTCACCCAGAGGACGGTTAAAGATCGGTACGGCAATTTCACGCAGGGCATCTTCAAACGCGGAGATGTCGGTATCGGCCGGGACATATCCGGCTTCTACATGTACCTCGGCAGCGCGACGGTAATCCTCCTGCAGAAAAGCCAGCAGCATGCCGGCAATATAGCGACGCGATTTAATATCAAGTCTGCCAACAATGCCGAAGTCAATAAAGATGATGTCACCGTTATCACCGACAAAGATATTGCCCGGATGCATATCCGCATGGAAATAACCATCGGTGAAGACCATACGGAAAAACTGGGTGGCAGCGCGTTCGCACAGTTTCAGACAGTCATGCCCTGCCGCTTCAAGCTTGGCTCTCTCATCAATCGGGGTGCCACAGATACGTTCGGTGGTCAGTACCTCGGTCTGGGTGTAGTCCCACATCACCTCGGGCACACGTACCCCTTCAATCTCGGCAAAGTTTTCAGCAAAGCGACTGGCGTGGGCTGCTTCAGCACGCAGATTCAACTCACCACGAATAGTGATGGCGAACTCTTCAATTACTTGCGGTGCTTTCAGGCGATGGTATTCAGGGAAATAGCGGTGGAAGAGGCTGGCCAGAAGTTTAAGGATGGCCAGATCCGATTCGATGGTACGGCTGATATGATCGCGGCGCACTTTGACTGCCACCTGACGGCCATCGGTCAGTTCGGCAAAGTGGACCTGAGCGATGGAGGCGGCGGCTACCGGGGTCTCATCAAAGGTTGCATAGACACCATTTTCACCTGTTAATGGTCTTTTAAAGCTCTGCTCAATAACGCGGCGCACCTTCTCAAACGGTTCCGGAGGCACATCGTCCTGCAGTTTCTTCAGTTCCAGTGCCACCTCAAGTGGCAGCAGATCGACACGTGTGGAGAGCATCTGGCCGAACTTGATAAAGGTGGGGCCAAGCTCCTCCAGTACCAGACGGATCTGAGTACCCAGATCTTTGGGTAGATCATCACCACGGAAGAGTTGTACCAGCCAGACGTAAGGGTAGAACAGGCGCATGCGCACAGCCAGGGCGGCAAGGCCGTGACTGGCCAGAATGTGGCCGATACGCATCAGACGCAGGTTGCGGCGCAGGTTGGAGGGTAGTTTGATCACGCTGGCCTATGCACCGGCATCAGGCTTCACTCTTCTCTTCGCAGATATGTTCAAACCGATGTTCGGCGCGGGTCACCCGACCTTTCAGCTTGCTGATCTGATGTGAGAAGTGCTCAACACCGGCCTGCCACTGTTGCAAGCGCTCTGCATCAGGGATATCCATCTGATGAAGATTGTTCTGCAGCATCTGTTTGGTGCTATCAGCCAGTCTCTGTTCGGCTGCAACCAGCGCATGTGCAGCCTTGGCTACGCGGGTGCCGAAGAAGTCACCGAAGGAGGCGCGCAGTTCGCGCTCCCAATCCAGATCAGCGGCAGCAAACAGCTTTTTAAAACGCAGCATGGCATCGGAATCACCGGAGAGTTTCAATACCTGCTGAAATACCAGTTCATCGGGGTCTTCATGGGCAAAACACATGCGGGCAAAACCAGCTGTGGTACCGGCCAGTCGCACATCGGGTTCGCCATCATAGGTGGAGTGAACCCACGCTTTGCCACGTGAAAAACCGAGGAACATAATGGCATTGGTGTCAGAGACATGGATGCGGAAAACGCGCCCTTCAAGATCGGCAAGATAGGGTTTAAGGCTGGCATCACGCGAGAAGACCAGCTCCAGTACGGTAGTCATCACCACACACTGCACCGGCACCGGTATTAATCTCAAAGGCAAAAACATCACACTCACAGTCCACCTCCTGTGAACCTGATTCTATTCACCGCAGAGAGCGCAAAGGTGCGCAAAGGGAGAGAGTATAACGGGGATGTCGCAGGTGAGCCGTCAGATGACGATGGCAGGTAATGATCGCTAGAGGAGAACATTTTTTCGCAAGTTAAAAGCTCCCTGTATGTTTTCCTTCGCGCACCTTTGCGTCCTTTGCGGTAAGGAATCATACCTTATACCCTCGATGTAGAGCGACGATGCCGCCGGTGAGGTTATCATATTGAACCAGATCGAAACCGGCTTTGCGGATCAGTTTGGCGAAACGCTCCTGATCCGGAAAACGACGGATTGACTCAACCAGATACTGGTAGGATTCACGGTCTCCGGTCACCTTCTCACCCATCATCGGAATAACATTGAACGAGTAGGCATCATAGATCACATCAAGACCGGGCAGTGTCGGACGTGAGAACTCCAGGCACATAAACTGGCCGCCGGGTTTGAGGATACGGTAGAACTCAGCCAGTCCCGCTTCGATATCGAGGAAGTTGCGGATACCGAAGGCGATGGTGACACAGTCGAATGAGTTATCGGCAAACGCGAGTTTGGTGCCATCAGACTGTATGCAGTCAGCTCTGCCCGGTAGCAGTCCCTCATCAATAACCCGGCGTGCACCCTCTGCCAGCATCGGGCCATTGAGGTCGGTCAATACAACGCGGCCGGTCGGCCCCATCTTTTTGGCAAGGCCAATAGCAATATCGCCTGAGCCTGCGGCCACATCGAGGACTCGACTGCCTGCACCGATGGCCGCTTTGGCAAACATCGAGCGTTTCCAGAGTCGGTGCATGCCACCACTCATGACGTCGTTCATAATATCATACTGGCTGGCAACCGAGGAGAATACGCCCATCACGCGGTTGACCTTTTCACTGCCGCTTACGGTTTCAAAACCGAAGTGGGTCGCAGTTTCAGTGGCACCAGATATTGTGTTTGTGTCGATGTTGTGATTTGTATCGTTCATGGGATGCGCATCGTATCAGGCCTTTGCCTACTCTCCAAATAAAGCCTTTATATATATAGGGGAGTCAGGAAAATAAACGCCATACTGGTGAATAAGCTGTGGATAACTGGTGGATGAATTGTGTGTGTCTAAACACTACAGTTAGTGTGGCGAGACGGCTTGACACCCTAGATATTGTGCTTACACTCGCTGCCAAGATTTCGGTTTCCGGCAACTCTGCCGGTTCATAGTCGGGGGGGAGTGCATGAGCGCAAACAGTAACGCTTTGAAGGTTGCATCAATTAATGGGACACAGCAGAAAGGGGTGGCGGATATCACTTTTCAGCCTGCATCACTGGATATCTGGGATAAGAAGTATCGCCTCAAGGATAAGCTTCACAACGCTGTTGATGAGAATATCGAAGCGACCTACGAGCGTGTTGCCAGAGCATTGGTTGCGGTTGAAGATGAAGAGAAACGTGACGAGTGGTTTGAGAAGTTCACCTGGGCACTGGCCAATGGCGCGATTCCTGCCGGCCGCATTATGTCCAATGCCGGCGCTGAAGCACATAAACCTGCGACCAGCACGATCAACTGCACTGTTTCTGGCACTGTTCCCGATTCGATGGATGGTATCCTCTCCATGGTTCACGAAGCCGGTCTGACCCTGAAAGCCGGTTGCGGCATCGGTTACGAGTTCTCCACCCTGCGTCCGAAGGGTGCATACGTGTCCGGTGCCGGTGCCTACACCTCCGGGCCGCTCTCGTTTATGGATATCTATGATAAGATGTGTTTCACCGTCTCCTCCGCCGGTGGCCGTCGTGGCGCTCAGATGGGCACCTTTGATATCTCACACCCTGATATTACCGATTTTATCCGCGCCAAACGTGAAGATGGTCGCTTGCGTCAGTTTAATCTCTCCTGCCTGATCACCCGTGATTTCATGGAAGCGGTGAAGAGTGATGGCGATTGGGATCTTGTTTTCCCGGCCAGCAAGACCGAGATCGATGATGCAGATACCCGCATTGTATTTAAACATGTGGCCAATGCCCCTAAAGGTTCAGTCAGGGATGACCGCGGTTATGTGGCATGTAAGGTCTATCGTACCATGAAAGCACAGCGTCTCTGGGATGTGATCATGGCTAGCACCTACGATTATGCCGAACCCGGTTTTATTCTCATTGATGAGGTCAATGAGCTGAACAACAACTGGTTCTGTGAAGATGTGCGCGCCACCAACCCGTGTGGCGAGCAGCCACTGCCACCCTATGGCGCCTGCCTGCTCGGTTCGGTGAATCTGACCAAATTTGTGCGTGAGCCATTCACCGATAACGCCTGTTTTGATTGGGACGCCTACCGTAAAGTGGTCTCCATCTTCACCCGCATGCTCGATAATGTGGTTGATATCAATGGTCTGCCACTGCCCAAACAGCGTGAAGAGATTCTCTCCAAGCGTCGTCATGGCATGGGTTTCTTAGGATTAGGTTCTGCACTGACCATGCTGCGCACGCCATACGGTACAGCTGATTCACTCGAGTTCACTGAGAAGATCGCTTATGAGATGGCACGCACAGGTTTCCAGACCGGTCTGCAGCTGGCTGAAGAGAAGGGTGTCGCCCCGGCTCTTGAGCAGGAGTACGAAGTGACTGCTGAGATGATGTCCAAACGTCCGGAGATGCTGGATGACGGCATCAGGATCGGTGACAAGCTGGCAGGCAAGGTACTGTGGGGGAAATACTCCAAATATATGCAGAAGTTCCTCGCTACCGGTAGTGACGAGGATAAGGCGATGATCGAAGCGTTGATTGAGAAGGGCTGCCGCTTTACCCACCACTCATCTATTGCTCCGACCGGCACGATCTCCCTGTCGCTGGCCAACAACGCCTCCAACGGTATCGAGCCAAGTTTCGCGCACCACTATGCACGCAACATCATCCGTGAAGGCAAGAAATCGAAAGAGAAGGTGGATGTGTTCAGCTTTGAGATGCTCGCTTATCGTGAGCTGGTCAATGCTGATGCGATGCCGTTCAGCGATGATGAGGCGACAAAACTTCCGGACTACTTTATCTCTGCCGATGAGGTTACACCCAAGCAGCATGTTGATATTCAGGCCGCTGCGCAGCGCTGGGTCGATTCATCAATCTCCAAAACTGCCAACGTACCGACCGATTTTCCGTATGAAGAGTTCAAGGATATCTACCTCTACGCTTATGAGCAGGGGCTGAAAGGTTGTACCACCTTCCGCTTTAATCCTGAAGCCTTCCAGGGTGTTCTGGTGAAAGAGGAAGATCTCACCAACACCACCTACAAGTTCAAACTTGAAGATGGCACCGAGATTGAGGCCAAGGGTAATGAAGAGATCGAGTATGATGGTGAGATGCATACCGCAGCCAACCTCTTTGATGCCTTGAAAGAGGGTTACTACGGTAAATTCTGATTGATACGGGATAGGGGCTCCGGCCCCTCCCCTTTTAACAGCAAGCGAAAAACGTGGTTTTCACTTGCTTCACAAAACTGAAGAGATAACCCCTTCAGTTTTGGCGACACATCGTGTGTCGCGGTCGTGGCGGCAGCTTGCTGTCTCCGGGGCCGAAAAAAATCTGTGGGTATTGGCTGGTCCTTCTCTGTCTGGTTTATACGGAGTTAAGGGCACCCACATATACCGGTCGCAGCGTCCGGGCATGCAAGGCAACCATGGAAATACGCTGCAATATTCAGGGCAAAACCGGAGAAGTGTCCGGTTGTGCAGGAGGTAAGTGATGGCTATTAAAATCGACAGTAAAATCACCGGTTACGAAGTGAAGAAACCCGGAGAAGAGGCAGATAAAGAGGTGGCAACAGTTCACCATATCGCGCCGCTGCTTGAGCGTGACGATATCCTTGAGGGAAGCACCTACAAGATCAAAACGCCGAACTCGGATCACGCCATGTATATCACCATCAACGATGTGATCGTCAATCATGGCACACCGGACGAACACCGTCGTCCGTTTGAAGTGTTCATCAACTCCAAGAATATGGAACATTTCATGTGGATCGTGGCATTGACCCGCATCACCTCGGCAATCTTCCGCAAGGGTGGCGATATCACCTTCCTGGTGGAGGAGCTCAAAGCGGTATTTGATCCTCGCGGTGGTTACTACAAACGTGGTGGTAAATATATGCCATCGATTGTTGCCGAGATTGGTGAAGTGATTCAGCAGCATCTGATCTCCATCGGCATGATGGAGGGTCAGCTCAATAACGCTGAACTACAGGCCAAACGCCTGGAGGCTGAAACCAAGCTGGGTGCAGATGCCGTTGCCAAAGGGCAGCAGTGTGACAAGTGCGGTGCGATGGCTGTTGTGCGTCTTGATAACTGCAACTGCTGTCTGGAGTGCGGCGACTCTAAATGTGGGTAGTACATCGAAGTTGTAAACTTACTGGATAGCATGTAATTCTATCCAAACAACTAATAAGGCTGTTATCCATTGTGATAGCAGCCTTTTTTCTTTAATGCCGATGTTTGTTGAATGGGAAACAGACGCGATGTGAGTCTATTATGCAAAGCATGATGCCTGTTATCATGCACTCATGCTTGAAGGGGGCGTGATAAGCGTTCATGATCTCTTATGGGGCGGAGTAAGGATCAGGTGAAGTTATGTTCCAGCTTTCATCTTCTGCTCGGGCCACAAGGGGAGGCAGCATGTCAGTGATGCAACAACATATGAGTCGTAACATTCTCATCCAGCTGGCGGTTATCACACTGGTAACCATCCTGCTGGGGGTCTATTTCTCCGATACCCTGACCATGATCTATTTCTCCAATCAGCAAACGGCAGCAGGTTATGCCATCAATGGTCTGATCGTTGCCCTCTTCTTTACAGGCATGCTGCGCATCGTGATGCTGCTGTTTCACTATCAACGTGAGGAGGCCGCACTTACCATTTTCCAGCAGAACCTGGATCAGGATAAACCGGATCTGCTGCACGGCATTGAACTCGACTCGATCATATCCCTGCGCTATGACACCATGGAGAGCATGCGCCTTCAGCATGCACCGGTGCATCATCAATCGCTGGCAGCCACGCTTTTAGCCCACGAGAGTACCCGCACGGGTGTGATTCGATTTATTCATAATATCCTGATTCTCTGTGGTGTGCTGGGCACCATTATCTCGCTGTCGATTGCCCTGTTCGGCGCCTCCAGCCTGCTCGAGGAGGCGGTATCATCGACCGGTATGGGCATGGTGATTCACGGTATGTCCACCGCGCTCTCCACCACCATGAGTGCCATCATCTGTTATCTGCTGCTGGCCTATTTCTTTACTGCCATTCAGGGGCTGCAGACCCATATCCTTGCTCTGGTTGAGCAGATCACCGCCACCCGCCTGATGCCACGCTTTAATGTCACCAGCGAGAGTGTGAATCTGCATGCCGTGGAGCTTGTCAGTCAGGCGCATCTGCTGGTGCAGTCGCTGCATGATAATTTCGAAGCACTTAATCCGGAGGGTTTAAAGCAGAGTATCGACAGGGCAGCTGAAGATTCCCGGCTTCAGCATCAGGAGCTGCTTGTACAGCTGCGTGAGATTTCAACCGCGCTGCAAGATGGCTTCCGGTTGCCGAAGGAGTAGCGGTATGCCGCAGGGATTTATCGATCTCCGTCTGGGCAACGAACATCGGGATGAAGGGTTCTGGCCATCATTCACCGATATCATGACGGTGATCGTGCTGGTTTTTCTACTGGCGATGTTAACGCTGCTGGTGAAAAACATGGATCTGGTGCATCAGCTGCAGGATTCGCTGGCGGCGGAACGCTCTGCTGCCGAACAGGCCTACTCCACCACCAACATCAACACAGAACTCAATATGCGGCTGAAACGCTTGGAAGAGGCGTCGTCGATGCTACGTCTTCGTCTGATGAATCTGGGCGAGGAGCATAGCCGTGCAATAAGCCAGCTTAAAAAGAGTGAGCAGGATAATATGCAGCTCAAGAGTCAGCTCTCCGGTGCTACCCGGGGCCTGGATACAGCACTTAGTGAGAAGGCGAACCTGGAGAAGCGGCAGGTTGAACTGGTAGCTGAGCTTGAACAGCGACTGCAGGCGTTAAACTTGCAGGAGCAGCAGAACCGAGAGAGTCAGGCAGAGATCGCCAAATTTAAAAGCAGTGGCATCACCCAACTTGAGCGGCTGAAGTTGCTGGAGCTGCAGCATGTTGATCTGCAAACCAAGTATAATAAGCTGATCCGTCCGGCCCGTTCGCAGCTGGGTAAGGAGGTGGTGTTCGTTCGATATCATCGGGAGGGTGGCAAGTTACATATCGGCATCAAGAGGCCAACCGATGCTGCATATCAAGCCACCGATAGCACCGCTTTGCATAAGCGACTCGCACAGCTGCAGAAGAAACATGGCAAGAATCTCTATGTGCGCATTGTCTTTCCCGATGAGAGCGGCCTCTCATATACCGAGGCGTGGAGCCTGACTGACTCCCTGCTGAGCCAGTACGATTACTACTATCAGGAGTAGGCGAGGATTCACTCAGTAGAGCGCTGATTTAAGTTGAACAGTGCAAAAACGGGGCGAGGCGATAGGCTGCGCCCCGAATTACGAACTCATATCAAGCAAGAGGATCTTATGACACCAGACGATTTAAGCATCGATTATGAAGAGGGCGGTATCGTGACCACCAAGCAGCTGGATAAGGTGATTCTCAGCAAGGGTGCATGGACCACCATCATGTTCCGCTATGTGAACTGGGACGCTGCCAAGGAAGAGTATGGCGAGGATAAATTCACTATCCGCCGTTTCCAGAAGCGTAATGGTGAATATACCCCGCGCTCCAAGTTTAACATCACCAACGTCAAGCAGGCCAAACAGATTATTGAAGGGCTGCAGGCTTGGACCGACGAGAAATAAGAGATCAGATGATCTGATCCGTTGTCGCTACAGATGACAAAAGGGGAGCCGATTGGCTCCCCTTTTTTTGGGTTCATCGTGCAATTACGGGAATTACCCTAACAGCAACTGAGTTGCTTCAAATCAAAGGCAATGTAAGTGAATATATATTCACTTGTCATTTCTTTGGTGGCAAAGAAATAACGATAGAAAGCCACCCCGGAACCAGCCCGCCCTTCGGGTTCCCGATCCTGCATATTCAAAATCGGCCACGGCTCCGCCGCTCTTCTCCGATTTAGAATATTTGTCTCGGCAGCCTGCTAACGGGGGATCAGAAAACAATCAGAACATTCGCCAGCCAGATTATAGAAAACTAAAGCACTGCTTGTTGTGAGGCCTGAAAAAGTACCCGTCTTGCCAAGTTTGCGCCATTCGCGAATCGCGAATAGCATACGGGCATGATTTTAAAGCCACAGGATATTGTTGTTGTACTAAAGCTGATTGCGTTAGGAGATCGGTCGTGGAGTTATCTACAGCTGGCTAATGAGTTGTGCATGAGTGCCTCGGAAATTAATGCCGGTGTAAAGCGAGCGCTCAGGGCAAAATTGCTGGTACAGCTTGGTGAGGGCGTTCAGCCACGACCTAATCGGCAGGCGCTGGAGGAGTTTCTTCTGCACGGCATTAAGTATGCCTTTCCACCGGATTATGGAACCATCACCAGAGGTATGAAAACCTCTTACGCAGCCGAACCCATAGTGAGCGAGCTTGTGTATGATCAGCAGAATCCGCCGGTATGGCCGTATGCGGAGGGAAAAGATCGCGGTCCTTCACTCTCACCACTGTATAAGTCTGTACCAGCAGCAGCGGCACAGGATAGCGTTCTCTATGAGCTGCTTGTGCTCGTTGATGCTATCAGGGATGGCCGGGCAAGAGAGCGGAGAATTGCCGGAAAATTGCTTTGTGAGCGTTTGAACTGTCAAACTTAACTGCGACGTTAATCTGACGATGATGACTATTGTTGCTGACCCATTGTCGGTGCAAATGGCAAAAGGGGAGCCAATCGGCTCCCCTTTTTTATAAAATCATGCGATATTCAGTCAGCGCTTGTTCAGGCAACTGAGAGGCCGAATTTACCTGGCAGCCTTCTTTGCAGCTTTGGCTGCCTTCTTCTCTTTTGGCGTTTTAGCCGCCTCTTTTTTTCCTTCTCTACTGCTCTTCTGTTCTTTACCCATGGTATTGGCTCCTGATTAATCCAGTACACCGTACGCCTGCCTTGCGGATATAGATAGCTATGCCTGTTTGGCAGCAGATAAGAGGTTGTCCGATTGTGGTGGAGAGCGAAGAGGCAGGGCATGAAAAAAGGGAGCCGGCCGGGCTCCCTCTTCATGACTGCAAATTTTAAACTGGAGCCGGCAACAGGAATCGAACCCGTGGCCTGCTGATTACAAATCAGCTGCTCTACCATCTGAGCTATGCCGGCTGATAACAGGGTGTGAATCATATGCAGCCGAAAGGGCTGATCAAGCAGGATTTTACACACGCATGGCAAGCTGGTCGGGTGAAGGAGTCCGTAAATAGGGGTATTTAGCAAATTCTGCTATAATAGTAACATGATGATGGTAGATGGAATCACACTTTACGTCGATCGCCTGCCTGCAGTGGTAGTGCCACCGGTCGTTACAGCCGAGATGAGAAACATCGCATCGGTTGAGACCGATGCCGAACCTGTACGGGCCTATAGCGGCACCAGCTGGCAACAGCACCAGAACCCCTTTGACCGCACCCAGCAGGAGTTCTACGACATCCACGGCAAGATGATCCACAAGCTTGACCTCTCAGGCAGCCAGCTCAACAAACTCATCTAACAGTTTGCGCTCTCATTAAGTCTCGGAGTCTTTCCGAGACTTAAAACTATATGCTATAGTAAAACTAATGAGACCATTTCGATCTGTTGCAACGATGGGGAGGAAGAGCATGAATTACTTCAACAGAGTTATCCCGGCACTACTGATTCTCTTCACCAGTTCGGTCTGCTTTGCCGAGCAGATCCTGCATGAGGGTGAGTGGGAGATGACCACGAAGATAGATATGAGTTCTATGCCTGAAGGCATGCCGAGTTTGCCGGATATGCAGCATAGCCAGTGCATCACAAACGACATGATGGTTCCCAGGCAGAAGTCTCATGATAGTGATAGCTGTAAAATGATCGATCAGTCTGTTTCCGGTCACACGGTAACATGGCACATACGCTGCACCAACGATGGCATCACCTCAGATATGAACGGCACCTACACCTACACAGGTGAGACCATGAAAGGCACGACGACCATGAACACCCAGGGCATGAAGATGGTCAGTCACATCACCGGCAAACGCCTCGGCCCCTGCAAGTAATTAACACTTAAGGGAGCCACTCGGCTCTCTTTTTACATATTATACGTTGATTGATCCCATGAATTTCCGGGCTTGATTGAGCTGACGCAAAAGGCCTAACTGGGTCAGCGAATATCCTCTGGCAGGAATGCGAAACTCAAGATCCCGCCAGTCGTGGGCAACTTCAGTAACCAGATAACAAATCCGATTCACGCAATGAATGCCGGGCAGAATCCATTGGTCGCCATCGCCATCCACAACCGTCCACAAATGCGCAGCGGGCAGCGATTTCACCAGTTTCAAATCCTCGCCAAAAGTTTCCAGCCCGATGCCACCCCAGATATCGCAACTGGATTGTGGATGCCGATAGGGGCGAAAGAATTCGTAAAACGCATCTTCGTGCAGGGTAAGCATCAACCCAACCTGGCACTTAGAAAATGTTCATTCAATAGCTGGCAAGCCAATCGATGTTAGATACTCAAAAGTGTCATCATAAAAGGCCGAATCCCGCGTCGGGTCTTCGGCATCACCTTGAGGCACGACAATCACCATTCCCTGCCGTGCGCGGGTCAGCAACACACGATAGGCGTTCTTCAAATACATCTGCCGCTCAGCTTTATTGATTCGTTGCCATTTGTTACCGCGGAAAGAGAAATGTCGCCACCCATCTTCGCTATATCTAAAATCGGCATCCCAAGTCACACACGCCCAATCGAGCTCCAAGCCCTGAATATGAAATTCAGTCGCCACATCTTCGAGATAGTAAGAGGAACGGACATCATCCTTCCCCTCAAGAAACCAGTGCACGGGATTCATCGGTGACTTGATATCAATCGCATAGGGCTTGAGGCGAGAAGCTTGGGAAGAGACAACAATGCCATAGCGCTCAGAGCCTCGGGCCTGCTGCTTCAGCCACGCTTTTGCTTGCTTCACGCAGCGCGTCACTACGATGGGATATTTACCCTGCAATGAATTGAATGACTGGCGAGCAGCCTGCAGGTCCAGATCAAGAATCTGCTTCACCAATGCAGAGACATTCTCGGCACGAAATGAGCGCATCGAGACAGAGAGATGCAGGCTATCAATATAGGTCACATCTCGGTGGGGCTGAAGCATCGCGACCGCTTCACCAGCAGCATATTCACTGTCATGAATTTGCGGCGAAATATAGACATGCCAATCCTTGTATGCGCGATTGATCGATTCGATCCATTCGCTGATGCCAGCTTCTCCGGTATTAATCTCTTGGCCACCACCAACCAAGCAAACGATAACGGCCCAGTCTTCGTGCCGGTCCATACAGGAGATCAAAAACTCAGGCTCCGACATGTCAAAGTCGGGCACGCCTTTCTTCTGCCGCATAAAGGACGTGGTCTGCGCTAAATTCCAAGCGCGTTGGGCCTCATCAAAGAGCACCACATGCTCAATCGGCGCAATTTCACTTTGCAGACAGTCATCACGAAAGTGGTGAACGTTTTGAATCAACGCTTTGACGGCACTCCTTGCCACACCCTTCTTGATCTTTTCGCCCTCTTCAATTGAGCGCCGAACTCGGTCACGAGCCAAAGCTTCAGTTAATATGGCCACAAGCGGTCCATTGCCGGAGAGGAACACGCTGTAGAGCTCACTGGCTTTATCCATGTGCTGGTTGGCGATGTTCAACCCTACCAGCGTTTTACCTGCTCCAGGCACGCCGGTCACAAAACAGATGCATTTTTTTCCTGTCGTCCGCGCCTGCTCGATCACCCCTGAAATGGAATCGGTCGTCGCGCCCAAGTTGATATCTTCGGCATCCCTCCGTGAAATATCTTCAACCGAGTGGCCTTGATAGAGCGATATCGCCGCTTCAATGATTGTTGGGGTGGGATAATATCTGCCCTGCTCCCAGCGGGCTGGCTCAATGGTCTTAGCTTCAACAAAGGCCAACACCCCCGCAATCACTTCCGGCAACATGCCCGCATTGCACAAGATGGGAAAAAGCAGGTTGTCGTTTTGGGGCGTCATCAAAATATTCAGCGGTCCATCATTGGCCTTGGTGGCAATCAGCACCGGGGCGATCACCAGATCATGGCTGGTCTCATGGAAGTTTTTCAGATCAAGCGTGTAGTCCCAAACCTGATCGATGTGGTGCTGATGAAATGCTCGCTCGCCCACCTTGAATTCGAGCACAAAGATCACGCCATGGATCAGCAGCAACACGTCAATGCGCTGGCCCATGCGAGGAATTGAATACTCAAAGTAAATCTTTCCAGCATAACCATTGAGTATGCTTTGCAAGAGTACAATCTCTTCTTTCCAAGCATTCTTCTGAGTGAGTTCCAAGCTGAATTGGTTGTTGTCAGCTAACTTGCCCAGCACTTCTTCGACAGATGTGCTAACAAACTCTTCGATCAATCCTGAATAGTATTCTCTTGCCATTTCTTAAGTTACCCTAGAACCAAGAGAAAAGCTAAAGTGACCGAGTCTTTGCTTATTCAAATGCAGTAACTGCTCTGCATTTTGGAAATGCGGAGCAGCCCCAAAATTCATTGCCTGCATTGGGGCCCTTCTTGCTGGTACGCAGCACCATCTCACTGCCGCATTTGGGGCAGGATTTTGCATCTGTTGATTGAGCAGCCTCTTTGCTGGCGACGATCTCTTTTACATGTGCGGCATGCTGACGATGGGTTTTGATCGATGGGTGCAGGCGGTGATCGGCGATCTGCCCGATCACCTGCTGAACCTCAGATTCGGTTAGCAGAATTTCGGTGTGCGATTTGATAAAGCGGATATAACCACCGCCATAGGTGACATTCTCCGGCATCTCGGTTTTGAAGGTGCTGTCACCGACAAAGACAACCAAGGAGAAGAGCTTCTCAGGTTCAAGGCCAAGTGTTAACTCAAGGGTTTTGGTGTGCTTGTAGTTCTGATGCAACGGGTTCTGGAATTTGTGTTTGGATTTGAATATCTGCTGTGTCCAAGCCTTTTGGTGTTCGCCACCAAAAATCCAGCCTTTCATGTTTTTGGTCTCCACAACAAAGACGCCGTAACGGGAAACAATAATATGATCGATCTGGGTGGTGCCGCCAAAGATGGGGATGGTGACATTTTTGATCAGATGATAATCGTTTTTATTAAGAAAGAATCTGGCAGCCAGATTGACCATCACTTCACCGATGAAACCTTTAAACCATGGGGACTTAAAAAGTGCGATCAGGGCAATTAGTGGAAGAAGCCACCAGAATGAGGCAAAGAGCTGAGAAATCAGAGCGCTGAAATCAATCACAAGCTAATCCAGTAAGGGTGATTAGCTCCATGCTTCCCCATGCTTCCATTGCCGATGCTCACCATATACCTGTTCAATCATTTGTTGGAGTCTTTCTTCATGTTGAGTTTGCCGGTGCAGCGGGGGTAGCGGCGGCAGCCCCAGAATGAGGTGCCGGAGCTGCTGGATTTTCTGGGGATCAGTTTCAGGCCACAGCTGGGACAGGTAGGGGTGGTGAAGTCACCACGGGTGGCAAGGGTGAGCAGTGCGCGGGATCTCTCAGGGGGAAGGGCGGCGATCAGAGCAAGCACTCGCTCACCGTTGATCAATGTTACGCTACTGATTTGGGAGAATTTAACGGCCTCTTCGCTGAAGGTTGAGGTGGTCATAAAATAACCCTCTAAGACACTGCTGGTGACCATCACCGCGTAAAACGCTCTGATCTCTTTTACTCCAACCGGCCTGGGCCACGCCTTACACTGGGCGATAGCGATGCGGTTGGACGGTTCATCGATGGCGTAGAGATCAATATCGATACCGCCATCTGCACCGAATTTGGTGTTGCGGGCAATCAACCCCAGCTCATAAAGCAGAGCTTCGCATAACTCTTCAAAACGTTTCCACTCCAGCTCTTGCAGCAGCTGCAGGCTCCAGCTTGTTGGTGTTATTTCGGGAGGCTCTTCGCTGTAGAACTTCTCGGCCAGCATATCGCTGATTCCGGGGTTATTCGGGGCAGCGGGAGTTGCTATCTGAGCGACAGGTTCTGCTCTGCTGTAGATATTTTTGGCCAATATGGCCAGAGCAATGATCAGCAGGCCTGTCGCGAAAATGGGGGCGAGGGTTTCTGCCGCTGTAACAAAGGTACTATTAATCATGGCCCCTGACGCCCCTTCTCTGATGGGGATCACCAGCTTCAAAATATCGGGGCTGAAAAATGCTGCTGTTGCGAGCAGGCCACTGATCCACCACGGCATGGCGAACAGCGACTCAATCGCGGACTCTTTTCGAATTTTGCTCATTGCGGATTATTCAAGTTCTGTGGCGGTTTCTGGCTTTGCAGCAGGTTTATCACGCGGCGGGTTTGTACCACCCCAGACCTGATAGATGGAACCGGATGTTTTGCGTGTGAGCAGTTTGTTGCCGCGGTCTGGATAGTCGGGTCTGGTGAAGTCGCCAGCGGTGACAAGTTTGAGCAGATGGGCTGACTTCTCAGGGCTGAGCGCTTTCATCAACTGCAGTAGTCGCTGGCCATCGACCAGCGTGAGGCCGCACTCTCCGGCATGGTTTCGGGCTGTCTCTGTAAAGGTGCCGCTGGTAATGAAATAAGCCTTGGCCGCTTTTTTTGCCAGCATCACCCTGTGCAGCGCTTTGATATGGCAGACTTTAACCGGATCAGACCAGATCTTGCACTGCGCGATGGCGATAAGCTTCCAGGGCGTCTCTTTGTCATAGAGCTCGATATCCAGACTGCGCTTCAGATGCGCTGCAGGCAGGCGGGCATCGAGATTCAGTTCACCAAACAGCATCTGACAGAGGCTCTGAAAAGGTTTGTCCGCCATAGCTTGTAACAGCTCCAGACTCCAGGCTGTCGGTTTGAGAGGTGTGTGGTGGTTCTCCCCGGCTTTCGCGCCCGATATATGGGGTGCCGAGTGGTTCTGTTGCGAAGGTTTGTGTTGAAACTCCAGCCAATGTCTCTCTTTTTGCCGGTGTAAATCAGCGCTAAATTGTTTCCACAACAGAAGCAGGGTGATGATCATAAACGCAGTGGCCAGCCCGATCGAAAGCACGTTAGCCAGTGTACCAAATAGCGGGTTGGGATCTGCATGCGAGCCCGGATCATCAAGAATATGCAGTAGCTCCGGCAGCATAATTGTGAAAGCAGCCAGCAGGCCGCTGATCCACCATGGAATGGAGAGCAGTGTGTTCACTGCAGATATTTTTTGTATTGTCATGAACCCATCACTAACCAGGACGGTTTAGCTCCTGCTCCCCCGATGCATCCATTGCATGGCTTTAGTGTAGCAGATAAAAAAATATCTGTTGTCCCCCATTTGGGGGACAAAACAGCCAAAATCGGGGTAAAAATAAGAAAATATCCTATTAAAATGAGAGTTTTATCAATTTTTCTGTAATCTTATAATGCGGTGGTCTGTACCGTTTAGTCGTCGTGAGACTCATTAAGAGACCAGTCATAATCGAGAAACCCAATGTTGATCTCTCCGTTGATCAATTGCCCGGCTTGTATATCGGAGAGTCCCAGCGCATTTCTGTAACGTGAAAAAAATTGTGCCAGAGATCTGTAACCGCCCCAGCCACGTTCGAAGTCCTGGCGATACCATTTGAATATTTTTGAGACTCTCAGCGTTTTGCCATCAAGACGATTACGACTGCGATCAGAGAGGAAATGAACCGTTGCGCTCTCAAGCTGATCTTCAAGCTTCTCCGCCGTATATGCCTCTCCAGCGAGTGCCGGGCAACCGATGCTGGCGCAGTTGACAGCGAAATGGATGCGCGGCTCGGCATATGCTCCGTCTGCGCGGATCATGCCATGTTCAATTTCATCTAGTGAGACCATCTCACCAAATAGAGGAACAATCTCTTTCTGCCATGGCGAGCTGAACAGGAATCTGAGATCCCTGATCGAAGCAAGCGGGTAGGCTGAGAGGATGAGTTCAACGGTGTGGGCATTGTAGAGGTTGATCAGGAAGGCGAGGCGTTCAGCTCTGCTCCACTGCTCGAAGCTCTCACGTGTTACTGTTGCAGCCCTCTGTAGATAGAGACGCAGGGCGGGGCGCTCTTTGAGCAGGGCGCGGTAATCAACCCGGGTGGCATGGCCTGCCTCGCTGCTTTTGACATGTTTCTCCAGCAGACTGTTCCAGCCGCTATGATCAAAACCTGCTGCTTGCACCAGAGAGGGTGCGAGCAGTAGAAGTATAACTGTAAGATATCGTTTCATAGTTGTTGTAGTCGGTGATATCTGCTGAAAAATTACATAGTGTGGCGATACTTCTTATACAAGGCGGGGCGATAGATGAAACAACGACTGTCGGAATCATGGGAGAGAGCGCTGGCTGGTGAATTGGAAAAGCCTTATGCCGCTGATCTATTCGCATTTCTGGAGACTGAGCGAGCAGCAGGCAAAACAATCTATCCTTCTCAAGAAAACTGCTTTGCAGCCTTTGATGCAACCGCCTTTGATGATGTGAAAGTGGTGATTCTCGGTCAGGACCCCTACCACGGCGCAGGTCAGGCGCACGGCCTGAGTTTTTCTGTTCAACCCGGCCAGAAAATCCCACCCTCGCTGCGCAATATCTACAAAGAGCTACAATCAGACCTTGGCATTGCAATACCCGACCACGGTTGCCTCAGCGCATGGGCCAGAGCCGGGGTGCTGCTGCTTAATGCCACGATGACCGTAGAGGAGAAAAAGCCGGCTTCACATCAGGGCCGAGGCTGGGAGCGGTTCACCGATGCAGTGATCAGAGGTCTGAGTGACAAACGTGAACAGATCGTATTTATGCTGTGGGGTAACTTTGCCCAATCCAAAGCTGATCTGATCGATCATCAGCGCCATATGATTCTTGCATCAGCACACCCCTCCCCATTCTCGGCTCATCGCGGTTTTCTCGGCTGCCACCACTTCTCCAAAGCCAACGCTTATCTCACTGAACATGGAAAAACCCCCATCGACTGGTCACTAAACAGCGAACAACCACAGCTTACATTTAATCTCTAACGGATTAAGAACTACAGGAGAGCATGGAGCAACCGGCACGGTTGCGGGCCCACTCAGGACGTTTGGCAGCATAATGCTCGTTCTCAGGCTGTTCATCGTAAGGGTGGCGTAGCAGCTCAAGCAGTTCGTAGATCATGCTACTGTCACCCGCTTCAGCTTTGTCGATTGCCTGCTGTGCTAGATAGTTGCGCAGCACATATTTGGGATTCACGGCGTTCATCTGCTGCCTGCGATCAGCGTCTGATATCTTCTGCTCTCTAATGCGCAGCATATAACTGCGCATCCATGTGGCAAAACGGTTGCGGTAATCACTATCAAGGGAGCCGAGGTCGTAATAGGCATCAAGCAGTGGTGCGATCAGTTGATCACTGCTGAGTTGATCCGGGTCACTATCACTGCGGATATCGGCCAGTTTGCGGAAGAATATGCTCATGTCGGTCTCAACCAGTGGCAGGATCATCAGCAGTTCGTGGGTCAGTGGCTCATCACCTTCCTCCTCTCCGATCAGACCCAGCTTGCTCCGCATCATGACGCGCCAGCCCTTTTCGTAGGTAGCGGCGTAACTGGATATGGCCTGCTGCAGCGGTTCAATCGATTCGATCAGCGGCAGCAGCGCATCGGCCAGACGGGCCAGATTCCATGAGGCGATCTGAGGCTGGTTGCCATAGCGATAGCGTTTCATCTCGGCATCGGTGATATTGGGTGTCCAGCCCGGATCATAACCCTCCAGCCAGCCGTAAGGGCCATAATCGATGGTCAGCCCGAGCACTGACATATTGTCCGTGTTCATCACCCCATGCACAAAACCGACCCGCATCCAGTGCACCATCAATTCGGCCGTTGATCTGCAGACCTCTTCAAACCATGCCAGATAGACCGGAGTTGAGGGTTCACCAAGATGCGGGAAATCGGTGCGGATGGTGTAATCAAGCAGCGCTTTCAATAGGCCAAGATCAGCGCGAGAGGCCAGCAGCTGAAAATTGCCGAAGCGGATAAAGCCGGGGGCGACACGACAGAGCACCGCACCCGGTTCCGGGGCACCATTGCCGTTATAGAGAATATCGCGATCTACCCGTTCACCGGTTGTGATCAGGCTCAGGGCGCGGGTGGTTGGCACACCCAGATGAAACATCGCTTCACTACAGAGAAATTCGCGCAGTGAGGAGCGCAGTACAGCAAGACCATCCGCATTGCGGGAGTATGGGGTCGGCCCTGCCCCTTTGAGCTGCAGAGACCAGCGTTCACCCTTGGCATTGATCACTTCACCGAGATTAATGGCGCGCCCATCCCCCAGCTGGCCGGCCCAGTGGCCGAACTGATGGCCACCGTAACAGCTGGCGTAAGCATCCATGCCGGGCAACAGATGGTTGCCGGAGAAGGTTTGCGTGAATAGCTCCGATTCACAACTCAGTGCAGAGAGATCGAGAAGCTCAGCGACTTCACTGACGCAGGCCAGCAGTTGCGGGTTGCTCACTGGCGTTGGCACTACACGCGAATAACAAGCAGAGAATACCTGGCGGGGGAAGTTTTCAGACTCAGGATCGGCAGGCAGCGAATTGACAAAGCTGTTATCAAAATGGAGCTGCTCAAGCTTTTTTAGAGCCGCAGGCATGTGTGGCTACTTCTGCAACTGATTGGCGAGATAACCCGCAGTGACATAATCCATGGTGCTGATGTGATCCTTCATCCAACGGGGTAGCTTAAAGCGCATAAACTGATCAATCGGTCCGATGGCCTGCTCCTCCTTCCAGCTGCTAACCGCATCTTGCAGCTCTTGCAGGAAGAGGTTGTGGGCATTTTTATGCATGGCATAGGGCGGAAAATGTGCCTCTAACATCAGCCGCTCTTCATTGGCGAAATGCTCCTGCGTATGGATCAGCAACTCATCCAGCTTTTCACTAAGCACTGCTTTTTTACGATTGCCGCTCTCAATCTCCAGAATCAGATCGTAGATGGCGTTGATCATCTCCACCTCTTGCAGATGCACATCATGCATCTCCAGCAGAGGCACTTCGGGGAAATCAGAGGCAGATAGTTTCATTGCCCCAGTGTGCCAGATCGGTTGTCATCATGGCAATCGCTGGCATCATTTCACCAGCAAAGGTAGTTTGGCATCGTATCTGCTATAGTTTGCTTAGGGGCTCCTGTGACTGTGTGATCAAGGGGCTTCGGGCAAAAAAATGCAATAAACTGCCAGTGGTTTGATGGCAGAGTGAAAATTGCAGACTTGCCGATAGAGATAACCGTCAAATGGCTGGCATATGGCTCGCCAAAGAAGCGAGGGAGGTTTTTATGCTGAAAACATTACAGGGTTGGTGGCGTCGGGAAGAGGGTCATCAACAGTTGCCGGATCTGACACTGGCCATTACCAAGCTGATGGTCGGCATGATGACGATGGATGGAAAGATTGATGCTGAAGAGCATGCCGAGATCGTCAAGCTGCTCAGTGACCATTTCAACATCTCCGCTGAAGAGAGTAGCGAGCTGATTGAACAGGCTCAGGATACCGAGCGTGCCGATCTGCGCATTGAAAATGTGGTGAAGCAGATTGTTGACACCTATAACGTTGATGAGCGCGCCGCAATCCTTGCCAAGCTCTGGCGTGTTGCCATGGCCGATGGCGATGTAGCCTTTCTTGAAGAGCAGTATATCAATCGCATCTCAGGCCTGATCGGCGTGCCTGCCTGCTCGCTGACAGAGCTGAAAGAGAAGGAGGAGAAGCTCTTTCCTGATCTGGATCAATCCAACCGTTATACGAATAATCCTGTAGGTGATTAACCGTGCGGTGAAGATTGCCGTTCTTATTCAAGGCTCCGAAGTTTGATGCTTCGGAGCCTTTTTTTATCTGCTGAACGACCACAACCTTGATGTATTAGCATTTCGATATATATTGGGCCGATCCCACTGCATTCATCTCCTCCCGTTTGAATCTTCGCGATAGCCGAAGCGAGCTTGAGTGATTGTGCAGAGTCCAAGGAGTGCCAGATGGCCACAGTCGAGATTACCAAAGAGAATATCAAAGAGGAGGTGGATGGCAGCGCAATCTCCATTCTCGACTTCTGGGCACCGTGGTGTGCGCCATGCAAAGCCTTTGGCCCTACCTTTGAAGCGGTCTCCGAAAATCATCCCGATGTGCTGTTTGGCAAGATCAATACCCAGGAGCAGGAGCAGCTGGGAGCCCATTTCAATATTCGCTCAATCCCTACGCTGATGATTATTCGCGAAGGGCTGATGCTCTACTCTGAGCCGGGAGCATTGGCAGAGAAGGATCTCGAAGCCCTGATTGCAGAGATCAAAGCGCTGGATATGACTGAGCTGCATGCTGAAGCGGCCAGACTGCAGGCTGAGCAAAGCTAATCTTATTCAGTCAGGGGCAACCCCTGAGCACTATTTTGATATCGTCATTTTGTTTGCTGGAGAGAGTCATGAACAGAACGCTTGTGACATCCGCACTGCTACTGATCTCAGCTGTCACGTTACCGGGCAACTTGTTTGCAGAGCAGTGCGCCGGTCAGCAAGCCACCATTATCGGTTCGGAGAAAAAAGACAGACTCACAGGTACCGAGGGTGATGATGTGATTGTCGGCCTTGGCGGTGATGACAAGATTGATGGCAGAGGTGGTAATGATCTGATCTGCGGCGGTGATGGCGATGACAAGATCAAAGGCGGTCGCGGCAATGACCAACTTTATGGCGGTGCCGGTAACGACAAAATATTCGGTGGCGATGGTGATGATTTTCTCGATGGCGGGGCGGGCAATGATAAACTCTCCGGTGAGAAGGGAAATGATCAGCTCAAAGGTGGTCCGGGTAAGGATAAGTTAAGTGCCGGGCCAGGTGATGATCTGCTAGAGGGCGGTGCAGGTGTGGATACCCTGTATGGCGAACATGGCGATGACCGTCTGTTTGGCAACGGTGGTGATGACCGCCTCTATGGCTGGACGGGTAACGATCAACTTGATGGCGGGGCTGGTAACGATCAGCTGTTTGATCGTGGCGGCGATGACACAATGGCTGGCGGTGAAGGTGATGACCGCTGCCAGGGACTACATGACTTTGGTGCGCAGAGTGGAGAGGGTGAGTGGCAGAGTGATATCAGGCCAACGCCAGAGTCGCAAAGCTGGTCGGGTTGCGAAACACTGTTTAAGTAATCAGCCTGCCGTTGATATCCAAAACGGAGGCTCCTATTCAACCCTTGATCGATAGCCACTGCCATCTTGATGATCTCCGTTTTGACCAGAGCAGAGTGGCGGTTTTACAGCGTGCGCAAGATGCCGGTGTAACCGCTTTTATTGTACCTGCTGTGTGTCGTTCAGGTTGGCCAAAACTGCAGCACCTTGCCTTAGATCACAGTTCGATCTCGCCAGCCTTTGGCCTGCATCCGTGGTTCTGCAATCAACATAGTGATTCCGATCTGTCGTTGCTGCCGCAGTTTCTCGCAGATGCTGTGGCAGTAGGTGAGTGTGGCCTGGATGGTAGTGATCTCTGTCGCTTTGATATGGACTCTCAGCTGCACTGGTTTCAGCCTCAGCTCCAGCTGGCTTTGGAGCACGATCTGCCCGTGATTGTGCATGCATTCAGGGCGGTTGATGATGTAATCCGCGAGATCAGACAGCTGCCCGGCCTGCGTGGTGTGATTCACAGTTTTTCCGGTTCACAGCAGCAGGCTGATCAATTGGTAAAACTCGGTTTCTATCTCGGTTTTGGTGGTGCGGTGACCTATCCGCGGGCAAGCAGAGTGCAGGGTGTGGTTAAACATATCCCGCTGGAAAAGTTGTTAATTGAGACCGATGCCCCCGACCAGTCACCTGCCGCTCATCGCGGAGGCAACAATGAACCCGCTTTTCTCATCGAAATTTTAGCGCAGATCGCTACGCTTCGCGGCACAGATAGTCAGGCACTGGCCGCCATCTGTAATCACAATGCCAGGGAGCTGTTCAGATTATGAGTGTTGCACAGGAGCGCACAGAGATCCTTATCGGTGAAGCAGGGTTGAACCATCTGGCAGGCCTGCATCTGCTGGTGGTAGGCATTGGCGGTGTTGGCGGAGCAGCCATTGAAGCTGTTGCACGTGCCGGCATTGGCCGTTTGACCATTGTTGATCATGACAGTGTGGGGCTCTCGAATATGAATCGGCAGCTTGTCTGCACCCATTCGGTTATAGGCCAGGATAAAGCCACGGCGATGGGGGCGAGGGTTCTCGATATTAATCCGGAGATAGAGCTTGATGCCCGGGTCGGTTTTCTCGATCCGATGAATATGGAAGAATTTCTTGCTGCGGGTGCATTCGATTATGTGATTGACTGTATCGACTCAGTGGCCTGCAAAGCGGTGTTGGTCGCCTCCTGCCAGAAGCTGGGTATTCCTGTGGCATCCAGCCTTGGTGCCGGTGGCCGGCTGGATGTGACACAGGCGGAGATTACCACGCTGGATAAGACCTATAACTGTGGTCTGGCTGTAAATCTGCGTCGCAAATTGCGCCGGGCGGGTGCATCACTCGATTATCCGGTGGTCTTCTCCGGCGAGTTCCCGATCAAACCGCTGCCGCAGGCGCCGGTTGGCAAGGATTCGACCGCACTACCGCGGGCGGTGAATGGCACGATCTCCTATATGCCGAACCTGTTCGGTTTTATGCTGGCAGGTTTTGTCATCAAACAGCTGTTAGATCGCCGTGAAAACATAAAATCGAACCACGAATTAACACAAATAAACACGAATAAGAGTGGCAGAGTTTGTGATTAAACAGCTACTTGATCGTCACGAAAAAAGTTAAATGAGTAGAGCTAAAAGGGGTTATTATGTTCGGTTGGAACAAGAAGAAAAAAACTGCATCAGCACGTCACATTCTGGTTGCAGATCTGCAGCAGTGCGAAGCGCTGAAGGCGGAGATTGAGAATGGTGCCGATTTTGCCGAGGTGGCAAAGCAGCACTCCAGCTGCCCGTCAGGTCAAAAAGGTGGTGATCTCGGTTCATTTCGTGAGCGCCAGATGGTCAAAGAGTTCAATGAGGTGGTCTTCTCTGCCGAACTGCACAAGGTGCATGGGCCGGTAAAAACCCAATTCGGTTATCACCTGATCGAGATTACCGAGCGTTCTGAGGGCTGATCTCTACAGACCGTGGGTCTTTGAGAGCTGAACCTGTTTTAGTTTCCATGTGCGATGTCTACACATGATCTCAACGGCTTCGTTGATGTCGTCGGTGACGGTCACCAGTTTGAGATCTTTCTCGGAGATGTAGCCCGCTTCCAGTACCGTGTTTTCAACCCAGCTGAGAAGATCCTTCCAGAAGGCGTGGCCGTAAAGTACCAGTGGCAGCGGAAATGCCTTCTGGGTCTGCATCAAGGTCAGGGATTCGAAAAACTCATCGAGTGTGCCGAAACCTCCGGGCATGCAGATGTAACCCATGGAGTATTTTACGAACATCACCTTGCGCACGAAGAAGTAGCGGAAGTTGATCGAGAGGTTCTGATAGGGGTTTGGAGTCTGCTCCTCCGGCAGGGTGATATTCAGACCGACTGACTTGCCTCCGCCTTCGGCTGCCCCTTTGTTGGCCGCCTCCATGATACCCGGGCCACCACCGGAGATGACACCAAAACCCTCTTTGGCGAGTTTTCGGGCTATCTCTACAGTAGCTTCGTAATAGATATCACCGGGTTTGGCTCGGGCAGCCCCGAAGATGGTTACCGAATAGGGGAGTTCATTGAGTGTGTCGATACCTTCAGTGAATTCGCTGATAATTCTGAATATGCGCCACGATTCTGAGCCTTTGAGATCTTCCATATCGTAACCTCCGCTACTTCCATTGTAGAACAGTTGAGCGCTGCAATCGAGCTATTTTTATAGGGTTTTAGCCGCCGCCATGCATGCGGGGAAGAAGAAAACGCAGTGCCTCAAAAAATAGCCAGCGGGTAATCAGGTACATCATCGACATCGCCAGGCAGCTGATGGCAGTTACCTTCAGTTTCTCCATGGTAGTGGTGGCAGGTACAAAAAAGCGGGGTAAAAGGATCATCGCTCCGATCGCGCCACAGCTGAAGCCCTGCAACATAAAGAGAAAATATTTCAGTGAGTTTTCAGTTTCGGCCAGACCGGGGATGGACATGAACTGAGGCATCAGGAACTGGAAGATAATCAGCGGAGCATAGACAAATGGATATTCGATCCACAATAGGCCGGCCTTCTTCTGACCGAACATATAGATGACACCTGCCAGAATGTTGACTGAAATCAGATAGAGCGTGACCGAGATCATGACGCTGTTCAATCGGTACGCTCCAATGCTGTTCTAGCCATAATCCCTCCCTTGTGCAGATGAAGCACTACTCTCCCTTCTTCTCCTGCTGGCGCATGCATTGATCCACCATCTCCAGCATCTGATAGCCGCTTTTTACTTCCTGACTATTAGAGGACTGCACCATCAGGCTGGCGCACTCATGCAGTTTGGCCAGTACCTCCGGATCTGAACATATCTGATCCAGATCAATGATAATCTCATTTCTCTTAGTCATAGGGCAACGATAGCACGATCCTCTGCAAATACAGAAGCGCTTACACGTTATGCGTAGTTTTTACGCTGGCAATTCACAAGTGTGACAATAGTCTGCGCAGCATGAAAAAGACCACTTTACCCCTGATGACTCTGCTGCTACTTGCCCCCTTTACTGCTTCTTGTGAGGAGACGGCGGGCGGCTGGAAAAATAATATCGAGCTTGGTGCCGTGAAAACCTCGGGTAATACCCGTACCTTTATCGTCAATGCCAAAGGCAAATTTGTGCATGAAGGCATCAAGTTGCGCGATACGATTATGGGCAGCGCCAATAACTCCACCGATAATAACAGGACAACGGCTGAAACTTATGATGCCAGTCTGCAGGAGGACTGGAAAATCACAGAGCGCGACTACCTGTTTATCCGCTACGGTTTTCAGAGTGATCGCTTTGCCGGTTTCAGGCGTCGTACCAGCGAAACCATCGGTTATGGTCGCGATCTGATAAAAACCGACAGTCTGCACTGGAAAGCTGAGATTGGTGGTGGTCTAAGGCAGACCAGGTTCATCAACAACAGCAAGAAAAATGAGGCGATCATGCGTGGCGCCACAGGTCTAAACTGGAAGGTGAGTGACTCTGCCGTGTTTACCCAGGATCTCTCAACTGAAGGCGGAAAAAATGGCTGGGCAACAGAGTCGATCACTGCCCTGCAGCATGCGATCAACTCCCATCTCGCAAGTAAAATCTCTCTGAAAGTGGATCACAACAGTAAGGTGATTGCACCGGTTAAGAGCACCGATATCGAGACTGCTATAACACTGGTTGTGAGTTTCTGAAGCCAGGCAGAATGGTCATAGGGCTTGCGAAGATCTCCCGCTTTTTGAGGCTGCGATAAAAAAATCTAAGCCTGTCTGTTTTTTTGTGAGGAATGTCACGGATTTGTCAAAATTGGGCTGTATACTTTACCACACTGTTAGCAGCAGTAATAAGTGTCCTCAAACACAATAAAAGAAAAGGCGGAGAGTGCAAACTCCGCCTTTTCTTTTGTCCAGATTTTAAGTTGATCTGTAACCTTGTAGCAGAATCTTGCTCAACCGCCTGAAAGTTTGGCTTTATACCCCTCTTTTTCCAGTAGTAGCAGAAGCTTGTCTCTATGTTCGCCCTGAATTTCAAGGCTGCCGTTTTTGACGGCACCACCGGTGCCAAGTGCACCTTTCAATTTTTTCATAAGAATTTTCAGACTGCTCTCGTCCAGTGGCAGCCCATCGATAATAGATACAGTTTTGCCACCGCGCCCTTTGGACTCACGGCGAATGCGAATGCCCTGCTTGGCCGGGTTTGTAATGGTAGGGGTGTTTTGCGGGGCTCTGTTCTTACGGCTGTTTTTTTTGCCGGCCATGGCTTTCTCAAGCGGCCCGCTCTCTGTGGAATAGACCAGCTTGCGATCATTGTTCATCTCTTTCCCCTTACGGTGAACGGGCCGGGTAAGGCCTCTTTACGGAAGTGCTGATTAATTCAGCGCTTCCGTGCAGCCCATGGATGGGCTGCCAAATCGACCACACTAGTGGCTGATTTGTAAGCAAAAGAAAAACGACGCTTTTGCTTTTGCGAGCTGATTATTGGCAGGAGCCAATAAATCAGCATCTTCTCAATTCAACACCTCAATACCAAAGCGGTAAGGGTCAACCGGATCGCCGAAGCAGACGGTATGATAGCCGCTTTGTAGTGGTACAGTCGTGTCAGATGCACCATATCCAACACGTTTCTCATCGACTTCGCAATAATCGCCATACTGCATCAGATGTAGTTGCAGACCGTGATCTCTGTCCGATTCGATACGGATATGCTGCTCGCGCACACGGCGGCTGCCTTTAGCCAGTCGGATATCAGCCTCCTGGTTGTTGCGGAACAGATCCGTAACACTTTGCGGTGGCACATGGGCTCCGAATGTCCATGGCAGATGAGAGATGGTGCAGGGTTGATTGCAGAGCGCCTGCCTGGAGATGCTGTTGAGTCCGACGATCACAGCATGGGCCGGATCTTCAGGCATGCATTCATCGATCTGTTTCTCATCCACCATCGCACTTTTCAGGCGTGAGAGCAGTGCAGCCAGCACCGGCGTCAGTTTGCTGGCCGGGCCGTTGACCAGTCGGATCAGGGCGCCGCGATCAATCTCTTCAGCATCACAGTCAGTAATGGCTGTGGCCGATGCACTGCGCCTGGTAACCAGTCCGGTCAGTGCCAGTTCACCAATGATTTCACCGGGTCCGACTTTAACCTGAAAGGTGCTGCCATCCTCTTTGTTCTGGTTGATCATGACCCAGCCGTTCTGAATCAGATAAGCAACGAGCCCCTCGTCGCCCTGACTGATCAGGGATTCACCTTTTCTGAAAGAGACAATTTTAGACATGGTGGCTTCCTTTCTGTGCTATATTAATGGATCTCTGAAAAACCACGTCCATGTGGTTTTTCAGTACGCAAAGGCAAAAGCGTGGTTTTGCCTTTGCTCACAAAATCAAGCACTTACTGTGCATGATTTTGACTCTCGGCATCGTGTCGATCGCCTAAAGGCGGCGTTGCCGTCCAATCCGGCTCTCCTGCCGGATTGTGGCAGGCCATCCATGGCCTGCACGGATACTCTGAGTTGTTCAGAGCATCCTTAATAAGCGTGTAACAATGGCTTAGTATGGTTTGCGGCCACTATTAATCTGTGATCTTTATCGCAATAAAAGTGTATAAAATGGTTGTGGTTGCTGCCGTCAGGCGCTGACGGCAGCATCCGCCCTTATATTTAAGGTGGCTTTGAATACTCAAAGCTACCGTGCGACCTGTGGAAGGGGCGCCAGAATCGGACACTTTTGCTGTTCGGTTTTGTCTGCAGAGGCTAAATCCCACATTTGCCTCTGCATGCTGAACAGCTGCTGAGAGTCGTTGTTCACACTGTCCAATCATTGCCGGAGGCACCATGTCTGCAAAGCAGAAATCGGAAGCTGGTATCACCCATGACGGGCATTTCTTCTCTGAAGAGAGCCTGCATGAGATGCATGATCAGATGCTTTTTATCCGTCGTTTCGAAGAGAAAGCGGGTCAACTTTATGGCCTGAAAAAGATTGGTGGTTTTTGCCATCTCTGTAATGGACAGGAGGCCGTCTGCGTCGGATTGCAGCATGCAGCCGAATCCACCGACTATATGATGACCAGTTACCGTGACCATGGCCATATTCTGGCACGTGGTTCCGATCCGACAGCTGTGATGGCTGAACTTCTGGGTCGCGCCGGTGGTATTGTCAAAGGCAAAGGCGGCTCGATGCATATGTTTGATATCGACAAGAACTTTGCCGGTGGTAATGGCATTGTTGGCGAGCAGGTGCCTATCGGACTCGGCTTCGGTTTCTCCAGTTGGTACAAGGAAGATGGTCGCGTGACCATCTGTATTATGGGTGATGGCGGCATCAATCAGGGCGCGGTCTACGAATCATTCAATATGGCAGCTCTGTGGAAGTTGCCGATCGTGTTCCTGGTTGAGAATAACCAGTACGCCATGGGCACATCTCTGGATCGTGCATCGGCAGAAACACAGCTCTTTAAACGTGGTATATCGTTCAAGATTCCCGGCATGAAGATTGACGGTATGGATGTGCTTGAGTTTGAGAAGAAGATGAGCGAGGCGATGGAGCATGCCCGTTCAGGTAAAGGTCCGATTCTGGTTGAAGCGATGACCTACCGTTATCGCGGTCACTCGATGTCTGACCCTGCCACCTATCGTACCCGCGCTGAGGTGGATGAGTGGCGCTCCGGCCGTGATCCGATTGCCCGTCTGCAGGCGCAGATGATTGAGGCGGGAGTGGCCACTGAAGAGCAGTTCAAACAGAAAGATAAAGATATTAAGAAAGAGGTCGCAGCCATCGGCAAAGCGGCCGAAGCGCAGCCGGAGCCGGATGCGTCCGAGTTGTGGACTGATATCTACAGCGATCCGATCGAAAATGCCTATCCCTACCCTGGAAGTGTGAACTCATGAGCAAGATTACCTATAGAGAAGCACTGAATCAGGCGATGTGTGAAGAGATGCGGCGTGATGATCGCGTCTTCCTCATGGGCGAAGAGGTCGCTGAATATAATGGCGCCTATAAAGTATCCCAGGGCATGCTGGAGAAGTTCGGCCCCAAACGTGTGATTGATACACCGATCACCGAGCTCGGTTTTGCCGGTCTTGGTGTGGGTGCCTCAATGGCTGGCCTGCGTCCGGTGATTGAATTTATGACCTGGAACTTTGCCATTCTGGCGCTGGATCAGATCGTCAATGCTGCCGCCAAGATGAAATATATGTCCGGCGGTCAGTACAGCTGCCCGATGGTCTTCCGTGGCGCCGGTGGTTCTGCCGCCCGTGTGGGTGCGCAGCACTCGCAGAGTCTGGAGAACTGGCTGGCCAATGTGCCGGGCCTGAAGGTGGTGATGCCATCCAATCCGGCTGATGCGAAAGGCCTGTTAAAAGCTTCGATTCGTGACAATGATACCGTTGTGTTTATCGAAAATGAGATCAATTACGGTGATGTCGGTGAAGTGCCGGATGATGACTATATCATTCCTCTGGGCGTGGCCGATGTGAAGCGTGTCGGAACTGATGTCACCATCGTGGCCCATTCGCGCATGACCGGTTTTGCACTTGAAGCGGCAAAAATACTTGCTACGCAGGGTATTGAAGCTGAAGTGATTGATCCGCGTACCATTCGTCCACTGGATGAGAATACGATTCTCAGATCTGTGGCCAAGACCAACTGTGCTGTGGTTGTTGAAGAGGGATGGCGCTTTGCCGGTATCGGTGCTGAGATCTCCGCCCGTATTATGGAGCGTGGATTTGATGATCTCGACTCGCCGGTGATTCGCGTGACAGGTAAGGATGTGCCGATGCCGTATGCTGCGAATCTCGAAGCGCTGGCAGTGCCGAGCGTACTTGAGATTGTCGAAGCCGCCCGAGTGGCGTGTGGAAAAGCCTGATGGACTCACCACGAAGATCACGAAGTCCACGAAGAGATTCTATAATCAATACTTCGTGTTCTCTGTGTCCTTCGTGGCAGGGGCTTGTCTTGTATAAAGAATTTGAGGAAAACTATGCCGATTGATCTGTTTATGACTCAGCTCTCACCAACCATGACCGAGGGTAAAATTGCCCGCTGGTTGAAAAAAGAGGGTGACACCCTGGAATCAGGAGAGATTCTGGCCGAGGTGGAGACCGATAAAGCGACCATGGAGATGGAAGTGGTTGATGAAGGTGTCCTGCACAAAATATTCTCCCCTGAAGGTTCTATTGTCCCTGTCGGCAGTGTGATTGCCGTGATTGCCGAGGAGGGTGAAGAGGTTCCTGCCGATTATGCTTCTGCCGTTGGTGATGCCGCTCCGGCAGCAGAAGCACCACAGGCTCCGGTGACTGCAGCTGTAGAAGAGGCTCCAGTCGCCAAAGCTGAGGCTGTTGCTGCACCAGTGGCTTCGGCCCCTGTGGCACGCAAGGGACGTATCAAGGCCAGCCCGCTGGCACGCAGACTGGCCAAACAGAAGGGTATTAATCTGGCGGCTATCTCAGGCTCCGGCCCCAATGGTCGCATCACCAGATCGGATGTTGAGAAGGCTGTCAGGACCGGCATTACTGTCGGTGGCGCAACTGCTGCTGTCGTAGCACCTCCGGCGAGGCCACTGCCTGCCGGCCCGCTGCCATACCATGAAGATGAGTTTGATCGCGTTGAGAATTCGATGATGCGTAAAGCCATTGCCCGCCGTCTGACTGAATCCAAACAGCAGGTACCACACTTCTACCTGAGTGTGGATGTGGTGATGGATCGACTGATGGATCTCAGGGCTCAGCTTAATGAAGCTGCTGATGGTGCTTTCAAACTTAGTGTGAATGATTTTGTTATCAAGGCCGTGGCCAAAGCGCTGGTGGATGTGCCTGCAGCCAACGCCAGTTGGACAGATCGCGATACCCTGTTGCATAAACATGCGCATATCTCGGTGGCGGTGGCCATTGATGGCGGCCTGATCACACCGGTGATCCGTTTTGCCGAGCAGAAGGGCATTACCGACATCTCTGCTGAAGTGAAAGAGCTGGCGACCCGCGCACGGGCTGGTGAGTTGCAGCCGGAAGAGTATTCAGGCGGCACTTTCTCGATCTCTAATCTTGGCATGTATGGTGTGAAACAGTTTGCTGCTATTGTGAATCCGCCTGAAGGTGCGATTCTTGCTGTGGGTGGCACTGATGAGCGTGCCGTTGTTGAAGATGGTGCGGTTGTGGTGAGGAAGATGATGACCCTTACCCTCTCATGTGATCATCGTGTGGTGGATGGCGCTGTAGGTGCTGAGTTCCTGGCAGCAGTGAAGAAGCATATTGAAATGCCTGCCAGCGTATTAATTTAATAACTATCACCACGAAGGACACAGAGAACACGAAGGATGGATTAAAGCATACCTTCGTGACCTTCGTCTGCTTCGTGGTTAACTCTTTCGAGGTTTTGACATGCCAATAGATATTTTTATGACTCAGCTCTCGCCAACGATGACCGAGGGACGCATTGCCCGCTGGTTGAAAAAAGAGGGTGATGAGCTCATCTCCGGCGAAGTGATGGCCGAGATCGAGACCGATAAAGCGACCATGGAGATGGAGGTTGTTGATGAGGGTGTCTTGCACAAAATCATCGCCCCTGAAGGCTCCATTGTCACCGTAGGTGCTCCTATTGCTGTGATTGCCGAGGATGGCGAAGAGGTTGCAGACGACTACCAGGCTGATGGTTCCGCTGCAGGCAGTGCCATTGAGATCAGGGAAGAGGTTACATCTGAAGAGGCTGTTGAGTTGGGTTCAGAATCTGCTCCTGAGATGCACCCGGCATCGATAGCAGCGCATGATGTACATGACGCCGAAGAGGCGGAAGCACTACACCTTAAAGAAGCAGGTCTGTTTAATGCCGATGGCGACTATGATCTGGTGGTGATTGGTGCCGGTCCCGGTGGTTATGTGGCGGCGATTCGTGCTGCACAGCTCGGTTTCAAGGTCGCCTGCATCGAGTCCACCCATCTTGGTGGTATCTGCCTGAACTGGGGATGCATTCCTACCAAGGCACTACTGCGTACCGCTGAGGTGATCAATATCATCAAACATAGTGGTGATGCGCTGGGGCTGGGCGTAACTGAGGCCAATCCTGATCTGGAGAAGGCGGTTGCCCGTTCACGTGCGATTTCGGCCAAGCTCAATAATGGCATCGGCTTCCTGTTCAAGAAGAACAAGATCGAGCATATCGAGGGTTACGCCACATTTGAGGCGGATAACCGCTTGATGGTGAAAGATAGTGAAGGCAACTCTAAGCAGGTCACCGCCAAACATGTGATTGTGGCTACCGGTGCGCGTGCGCGTGCATTCCCGGGCATGGATGTCGATAACGAGGTGATCATCACCTACAAACAGGCGCTGGCGCCAACAGCCCTGCCGAAGAAGCTGGTGGTGATAGGCTCCGGAGCCATCGGCATGGAGTTCGCCTACTTCTACAACGCGATGGGTTCTGATGTGACGGTAATCGAAGCGGCGGATCAGATTCTGCCGCTGGAGGATCATGAGATCTCCCGTGTGGTGGAGCGCAGCTTCAAGAAACAGAAGATCAGGATTATTACCGGTGCGATGGTATCGTCGGCTAAAAATGTCGATGGCAAAGCTGTCGTAGCGTATGAGTCCAAAGGCAAACAGTTAAGTGTTGAAGGTGATGTCTGTCTGGTTGCTGTTGGCGTGATCGGTAATACCGATGCCATTGGTGCTGAAAATACCGCCATGAAGGTGGAGCGTAACACCATTGCAGTGGATGACTGGTATCGTACCGACCATCCCGGCATCTACGCCATCGGTGACGTGGTTGGTGCCCCTGCACTGGCACACGTGGCCAGCCATGAGGGCATTGTCTGTGTCGAGGCGATTGCCGGGAAACATCCGCATCCGGTGGATTACGGTAATGTGCCGGGTTGTACCTACTGCCAGCCACAGGTCGGCTCATGCGGTAAAACAGAGAACACGTGCAAAGAAGAGGGTATCCCCTACAAGGTAGGGCGCATGCCATACGGCACCAACGGTAAAGCGATGGGTCTGGCTGAGACTGAAGGCATGGTCAAAACCATCTTTCATGCTGAAACCGGTGAGCTGCTGGGTGCGCACATCGTCGGTGCTGAAGCGACCGAGATGATCGTTTCACTCGGTGTCGCCAAAACACTGGAGACCACGGAAGCCGAGCTTGCGCACCACATGTTCCCGCATCCAACCCTCTCGGAGATGATCCACGAGTCAGTTCTCGATTCCGACGATCGCGCCATTCACATTTAGTCTGTTTGATAACTGCTGATGAAAGGGCTCCTTCGGTTATATGTGGTACACCTTGTATAATATAACTGCCAAAAAGAGACCACTTCTCATTTTGGATTTGAATGCCATGACCATAAATTAGTATGGTATATGTGGTGTAAGCTATAATAATATTATACCACTATAATAAATGGATTTTTCAGCGATAGTCATTGTATGCATCTATGTAGCTAGACTTTTGGGATGACCCGTTAAATGATGTAGATTCGGTGGGTTTTGAATGTCTGCTTCCGGCCAAAGGCGGACATTCAGAATATACTTTAGAGACTCATAAAATGGTCAGTTTTAATAAACGAAGAGTAAAAACCCACAGCAAATAATGAAACCATTAGAACCATCCAAAATTTCTGCCATGCGACTGACCAAACAATCCACTTTGTTTTACCAGTTCGTGGATAATAAACTGTATACCAGTTAATTCTCTCGCGTTTTTCTTTTAAGTCAGAAGCAAACCCCCAAATAAAAGACGCAAAAAATATAATTAAAACAAATTCCTCAAGAGAGCTTATTTTTAAGTCTCCACAGGCATCACCTGCAAGTACCCCAATAACCACTGCCACAATAGGAGACAGCATATCCGAGACTGCAAAACCCCATTGAAAATTAATAGCCACCTCCTATAAAGAAGCACATATGCTCTAGCCTAATGTCCGCTTTGGGTCGAAAGCAGTCATTCATCCGGTTATTTCTTAAAGTGAGAAAAACAAGCTTCTTTGGTAGTCCAAGGTTGTTGCATACAGCTTGAACAGATCATTGCCATGGCCATCTCACCGAGTGTTTTATAATTAGGGTTATAAATTATTGGCTCTGAATTAATCAGACCCGGTTCAGAAGTAATTCGACCCTCTGATTTTGCGCTGTTATATACATCAAGTGCAGAACGTTGTGCTTCACAGCCTTTCTTTTTATCGCCGCCTAAACCATAAGCGCTTCCAAGCCCAAGCAATGACTTTGCAACCCCTACATCACTACCGACACCATTAAATAGTTCTTTAGCTTTCCGAAAATGCTTAACAGATTTCATATAGGTTCCATCATAAGTTCCAAGTTTTTCGAATTGGACTTTATGTCGATGATAACCTTCATTCTTATATAAATTCCCGAGAGTGAAATGAACATCTGCTTCAACTGCAGGATTTGGATTCTCTTCCAATATTCGCTGAGCCGAGAATAGATAGTCTTCTGCCATAAGGAACCTGTCCTGTGACATTAATGAATAAGCTTGTTGAGTTTTAACTAGCGGGTCATTTGTTTGTACGTGTCCCATTGCTCCACATGCTGTTAACAGGCAAGACAGAGCCACCAGTCCAATTATCTTCATGATTCTCCACCCCTATGAATAAAACTATCCTGTAAAATATGACTATAGACTAATTATTGAATGACCGCTTTGGGTCGGAAGCAGTCATTCACGGGCAGTATTATTCATTACTTGTTTATGAGTAAATAGCCTTACCTCTTTGAATGATTTCGGCGAGCCAATTTTGTCAGAACAGATACGCCAAGCTGATAACTGTTCATCATCGTTTGGAGAAGGTGGAATTTGCTCTCCAATCCATTCAAGTTTGATGGACTCTTTGGGAACCTCAATTTCAAAGTGTGATTTGCCTATTTTACGGATACCTGCTTTGCCAAAGCCACCTCGTTTTTGCCTCATAACTCCGCCCATAAACCGTATTTCGGCCTTTGGATATCTGAAGCTCTTTGAAATGTCAGATGAAATGTTCTGAGGTCCATTGGGGAATGCTTGAGAGAGCATATACATGGCAAGCTCTACATATAAGCCGGCCATTTCAATGCCATCAATTGTGCATTCAGTTTTATCTATCGGGAAACTAATTATGCCAGCATCGAACGAGTAGATGTATTGATACTCAAGGTCATTCGATTCTTTGGATATTATCTTCATTGATATTTCATTTGGGCGGTTTCTTTGAGCTTCAATTATCACATCACCCCCAAGGTCAAGAATGACTTTAGAATAATCACTCCAGCCATTGTTGGGATGGTCTTGGCCAGGTTGTCCCCAATGAAAGGCAGGCTGTGATGTGAAGCGTAGTATCTTTTCTTGTTGGCTCCATTCTTTAGAGTATGCTGATGGAATTGCAGAAAAAATGCATATCGCCATCAAGATACACTTCGCCTTTAAGATTAAGTTGTAATCCATCATTCACCTTCCACTTTAAGTCGAACCGATTTAGGTAGTCTTTAAATGCCTGCTTTGGATCGAAAGCATCAAACACCGTATAATTTCTGAGTGTAGACGGGATTAGCGAAAACCCCAAACATGCACTACAATGAACTAAATCGAATGACTGCTTCCGACCCAAAGCGGACATTCAGATAAGCATGAAAACCATCTAAAGTCACACTGAGCAGGAGGGGTGGATGAAAATCATAGCTGTGAGTATTTTTTTCATTGCACTAGCCGCCTTTGGTGTTCTGTCCATGTGTATCATGGCTTTTCCACGTCGATTGATTCTTAAAGAAAAGTTCCTTAATCATTCGGTTTTTCTGCATTATTCTGAAATTTTTTTTCGGGAACCGAAATATTGGGTGCGGCTAAAAAAAGGAAACGCTTTAACCCCTTTAGCCATTCGTTTGGCTTATTCTGTCTGGTTTAGTCTTTCATTACTAATAACTTCAACACTTTTTATACTAATATATTTATAATAAACGAATGTCCGCTTTTGGCCGAAAGCAGTCATTCAAAAGCACTCAGAGTACATAATCAGGCTTCAGTTTTCTCTGCAATCTCTAAAGCATCATCCACCTCAATCCCTAAGTATTTAACGGTGCTTTCTAATTTTGTATGACCAAGTAATAGTTGAACTGCACGAAGGTTCCTTGTCCTTCGGTAGATTAAGGTTGCTTTAGTGCGGCGTAACGAATGCGTGCCATATTCACTAGAGTCTAATCCGATTATTGTTGCCCAAAATTTAACAATTCGAGCATATTGCCTTGTGGAAAGGTGCGCTGACCCTTTAAACCTACTCGAGAATAAGTAATCAATCGAACTGAGTTGCTCTTTTTCAATCCAGCAATCCAGAGTTTTTCGAGTTTGTTCAGTCAGTTCAAACCTAACTAATTTCCCTGTCTTTTTTTGGAGAATAGTTGCTCTAGATATTGCCTTACCATTATGAGCTACATCCCTAACTCGCAGGTTGACGATGTCACATCCCCGAAGTTTGCTATCAATTGCTAGGTTAAAGAGTGCCAGGTTTCTTGTGTGCTCCAATAATTGGAGGCGTATCCTGATTGCCCATATCTCTTTAAGCTTAAAAGGTGGTTTTGCCCCCATCAGGCGACCCTTGTTCCAAGGTTCTGTGTTAGAAATACACTTCATAACTAGTTCCTCCATATAAGGGCACAATTATAAATTAGTTTATTTTATACCGGTTTGTTTAGATGAATAATTGTCAAATTAGTTCAACTCGCCGTTATGCAATCGATGAGGTTCGACCAAAGACGACACTTGCCAGGCATTTAAAAGAGAAGGCCTATAAATTACTGGTAATATTTGTCGAGATATAAACCTATGGACTCATCCTTAGGGTAAACAACGTAACATGCTAATTTAATTCCGAAAATCGGAATCCGATAATGATTGAAAAGGCTTTAAAGCTGGTGTTATAATGAAATTTCGGGCGTATATGCTCAGGAGATAGCACTGTGTCAAAGAACTCTAATAACAAGGCTTTTCATGAATCACACAACTGTTATTGCTAAAGTGATTACTGATAATACCGGTGTTCAATCTGAGGTTCCAATTATTCTAACAGACCATGGTCCGTTAGAACCCCTTCTTAAATATTTTTTAGAGATAGATGATTCCCGAAGTTTTGCATGGAAGACAAAGGTAGTAGAAGCCACAGGCTTATTGTTGGACTACATGGAGGCAAACCAACACTGCTTTGATAACTCTAAAGACCTTTTTAATAGCTTCGTTCACCGCCTTAGAACGGGTACAATAGGAGAAGATGGGTTGGATCCCAGTGGCCTATATTGGTTGCCGCAAGGTAGAGATAAATCTCGAAAAATATCTGGACTGCTTTCAACATTTTCCGACTGGTTGGCAGAACGACTTGGTCTAGAGCCAATGAATCCATGGAGAAAAGCAAACAGTTACGATGAGATGCTTAATTGGGCGGCCTATCACCAACGTCACGACAGAGCTTTTCTAGGACATACATGGAATCAAGAGAAGGCATCTGAAACTGCAAAAAAAGCACGCAACACTTTGCTTAAACGCGCCCCAAAGGTTGAACGCAATGGAGTGAAGTTCTTTCCGGAAGACTACTTCATCGACTTGCTATTCAAGGGGTTCATTGTTTCAGGGAAACAAAACAGTCCTCGAATAGAAGAACGGTTGAACTTACGTAACATACTTATCACCCTGCTCGAGAATTGCGGAGGACTTCGAGTATCAGAAGCCTTTCAGCTTTATGTGCATGATATAATTCCAGATCCCAATGACAGCAATACAGCCTTGGTCAGAGTCTTTCACCCCAGTGAAGGGCTAGCCCCAGATGACTGGATAGGTAGAGATGGCAAACCTATTAGATGTAACCGCGAAGCCTACTTGCGGGGTCATTACCAGCTTCGACCACGGACTAGTTATCCAAAAGGAAATATGAAGGTCGGATGGAAAGACCCAATGCTTGATAGTGAAGCTAATTTTTTTCATGTGCACTGGTTTCCAACATGGGCAGGAAAGCTTTTTAAAAAACTCTGGGACATTTACCTGATACAAAGAGCGAAACTAGACTGTGATCATCCCTTTGCGTTTATTTCAAAGAGCGGAAGGCCTTATGCGATTCGTGACTATAGTGAAGCTCATGCAATAGCAGTAAGTCGTATAGGTTTAGTGCCGGCCAAAATGAATGGAACAACTCCTCATGGCCATCGACATGCCTACGGGCAGCGATTAACTGACGCTGGCATTGATCCAAAGCTCATCAAAAAAGCAATGCATCATGCTTCAATTGAATCTCAAAGTACGTATACAGAACCAAATATTCGAAGTGTCACTAAGGCATTATCTGAAGCATCTGATTCGCTTGAATCAGATGTGTCAATACAGCCTCCCAACCTTGTTCAATATGGGTTCGAAGAAGTGGATCCAAGAGACCTACTTTTAGAGGACAAACCACGTTTGAGGAGGCGTCATTATGGTTAGAAGAGAAAGCATTAACAGATCTAGAAAAGTAAGTGACCATGAATTCAATTATGTGCTTAAAATAAATCCGGCATTTGAAGAATGGAGGCTGTTAGCATGTGAATGGTTTCAGAATCAGCACTCTGGAAGGGACTTTAAGCATAAAGCATTGGATAAATTCCTGGTTCATTACCTGTATCAATGCGATCTGGAAATGAACCCCTACAATTTTTTGTTAAGAGCGAACAATCCAACATCATTCTGGAATCAATTAGAGATGAATACCGTAACAGGTATTAAATATAATAATTACGTGCATGATTTTCTTAAGTGGGTAATCGAAGAAAAGCTGTCGATAGAAGATGGAGGTGCGCGGTACATTCCAGCTGAATACCACAATCCCATACCAAAAAGGTCACAGCGAGGCATCAGACAATCTGAAACTTATAAAAACCCGCTGCCGTTTCGATATATTCGGGAGCTTCGTGGTATTCTAAATGAAGGGGAAAACTTTAGTGACTGGAAGTGGGCACAAAACTTCGGGGCAGCTCAAAAAGGAAGTGCTGGAGGGGATTGGTTTGAAGCCAGCCCATGCTCGATTGATATATCTGATCCTGATTGCGTATGGCGAAAAAGAACAGTAAACAATAACGAGATTACTGAGCTCTGGAGTCCTGTAAGGGCTATGCTCATATACATTAAGCTAGAACTTCCTTTGCGAGAACACCAAGTTCGAATGCTGGATTCAGGAGAAGCAGACACATTTCGTTATGAAAATGGAAAATGGGATACAAATAACTCTACGCTAGCAACTGGCACAGAAAAAAGGCCTTATCTTAAGGGCGTTTTCCATCGCGATATTGACCTTAAAAGTCGGGAAATCCGAACAGGATTCTATATAAATACCAACAAAACCGCTGATATCAATGAAAGTGAGGCGAATAAGGGGTATGTGATTCCATGGCAAAATGAAAAAGTGCTTTATTGGTTGGAGAAACTTCGGAATTGGCAGGAAAAGTATAATCCCATCATTGAGCCCATTTCATGGACTAAATTGGAAGCGAAACATTTTGGTTATGCAAAACCACATGACTCTGTTCTAGAGGAGAGAGGGAGTGCGTGTTTTCTTTTTCGACATGCATCGGCAATTCAACACGATGATCGCTCGCTCCCTGTTCCCGCCGTTGCAGCTAACCGATTATGGTATCAGCTGCTGTCCGAGTTGGAGGAGCGTTGTACTAACCGGGGAGAAACATTGGATGATGGCTCTCCAATATTATTTGTAGATCCAAATTCGAATACCACTACTTGTTTTAGTCTTCACAGCTTGCGCGTTAGTCTTATTACAGCTTATGCCTTAGATGGGGGTGTTCCTTTTCCAATTCTATCAAAGATGATTGTTGGGCACTCTCGATTAATTATGACCTTATATTATACAAAAGCTGGAAAGGCGCATGTAACAGAAGTCATGCAAGAAGCAGAGAAACGTATGCTTGAGACTGATCAATCTAGCTATCGACGATTTCTTAAAGAGGCGACGTACAAGCAGATTGAAGAAAATTTTGCGTTCAATGATCCAGCGGCCTTATTGGGGTGTCAGAAATCATCGCCAGCAGGTTTCGTGTTTGAAGATAAAGGAATTTGCCCTATGGGATGTTCCGGCTGTGATATTGGTGGAATGCAACTGAGGAGTGTTGCATCTGCGCCAGTTCAAAATATTTATGCCCCAACCCCAGGTTATCCTGAAGAAAAGAACTGCGTTAGATGTCGTTTTTTTATAACTGGCCCAGCCTTTTTGCCCGGAATGATAGCTCACTTTAACCATGTGAGTTATAAATTAACTGAGGCCTCAGAGCGTTACGTTCAGTTTGAGATGCAGGTCGCTGAGCTTGAAGATTTGCGTGCAGAGTGCGCGGAAAGTGACGCTGTTTTTAGTAAGGCAACAGACTTACAACGCATAAGCCGCCATCATGAACAGGAAGCTCAGAAGGTTGATAAGCTAGCCAATGATTTGCATGCAACATTACGCCTTATTGATCGTTGCAAGCAATTACTTGAAACCAATGGGGATGATGATGAAGTAAAGCTGGTTCCTTCAGGGCAGATTTCAGATTTACAATATGCCCTAGAGGAAGTCGAGTCAGAAATGTATCAGCTTGAGATTCTTTGCGAGAATGCAGTGCTTTTTCCTGAGACTGATTCCAGCAAGCCCTCTCTGCGACGAGCTCAGATCCTTGATAGTATGTTTGAGCGAAATGGCTACCAACCAGTTTTTTTCAAGCTATCACCCAATCAGCAATTAGCCGTAGGGAATCACTTGATGCACCTTATTAAAAGTCGTGTTGGTTCATTGAAGGGTGCTGTCAGTGTGGCAGAAGGAAAGGTGAAACTGAACCAACTTGGTTTACTAGATGATACCGAAAACATTCTAATTGAGTACACAGGACAGGCTCTTGTGAAACAACAAATGTCTAATTTGAGAAGTAATGAACAAGTACATATCCCTGAGGAGGTAAATGAATGAACCCGAATGAATTATTTGACCAGCTAAAGTCCAATGCGAACTTGCGTAAAATCAAGAACCTTCAAATTATTCATGAGGTGTGCCGAGAACAGCATGAGCGCGGTAGTGAAGATTTTTCTCTGGCAACAGTTGGGCGCTTGTGTGAAAAGGCTGGAGGCCTAAAAACTCAATCGATCCGGAACAAAGGTGGTGAAGACTACCGAGCTTTAATTTCGGCATGGACCACATATACAGGTGGGTCTTCGAGAAGGCCCATCAAGAGAAAAGAAAACCCATTCTCCGATATCCTTCGTAAGATACCTGCTCCAGATGTTCGGGCCGTTATAGGCAATATTTTAGCTGAAAACACTAAGCTACGCGGCGAAGTAAATACCCTGAAGCAAAATGCAGAAGTAATTATCAATCAAAGACCTCAGGAGCCACGGCCGACTGTTGAGGTATTTAATCCGACAATTGGCCTTACCGATTACGAGGTGGATGCTTTGCGACATGCGATCTCAGATGATTTCTTGGAAGCTCAAGGATGGACCATGATCCAATCAGGAAGGGTGAATAATCACCACGGACGACCGCTTTATAAGCCAGGGTATGCGACGGGGATTAGAAAACTGCTTGAGAATGAATCAAAATAGGTAAATAAGCCGGACTTTTTTATTATATATAATAATCCTTATTCATTCATAAATATATGTTAAATATAGCATAATTACTTTTATTATACTTTATGCCACATAGTCTTATGAGAGCCTCTTTTGTTTTTAAAACGATTGCCTTCAGGTGAGCAGCACTGCCACGATGCCGGTGAGGAAGATGCCGTCGAAGGTGCCTGCGCCGCCGATGGAGGCAACCGGGGTTCCGAGTCTGGAGATATCTTTCATGTGCATCAGATCGGCTCCGATGATCACACCCAGTGTGCCGGTGATGTAGGCCAGTGGTGCGGCATATTCACCGCCGAATGTGATGGCGATGATAGCGGCGGTGACCGGGGCGACGAGCGGCATCATCCCGATACCGATACCGGGGACAGGACGGCTGGCCAGATAGCAGATGATCGAGCAGAGGCCAGTTGCCAGTAGAAGTGCAGAGGTCGGAATCGGGAATCGATGAATCAGGCTGGCAGAGAAGACCAGAGGAATCAGACAGCCGCCAACATTCACGGCAATCAGCGTTTTTCCTTCAAACGGTATCGGAATATGCAGAAGCCCTTGCGGTGTATTTATTTTAACCTCGACCTTTGGCATCTCTGCCTTGATGGAGAGCAGCGGCAGATTCAGCAGGCTTCCCATCAGTGAGAAGAGCAGAAGCAGCATGCCCTGATCGGCTGAGAGGCCGAGTTTTGCAAAGACCAGTGATACCAGTTCCATCTGTACCACGACCAGCAGCAGTGAGATAAGCAGGATGAGCACCAGCAGGCGAGAGGGGGAGAATGAGCTGCGCATACTGCTATTGTAACATAAATGATTACCTGTGCAGTCGCGCTCCTGTCAGATGAGGATCAGGGTCGGGTTATTTCCATGTAGCTATCAAGCGGAAAATGGCAGACCGGGCAATCACTTTCAGGTAATTCAGCGACAGTAGTGCCGCAATTTCTGTTCACATAATAGCGACTCTGGTTTGCGCCGAAGCTGGCCAGAAGTTTGTTGAACAGGCGGGAGGTTCGACTCTTCACCTTCTCGATCAACTTGCGGTGATGTTTCTCTGCGTGCCAGGCAAATTGAACATATTCAATCGCCTGCGTATGTCTCTCAGGGGTGATGCGAGATATATATCTGGGGTATTGATTGCTGATCTCTGCAAGTTCTGTGGTTGAGGCATAATTCAGATTCTCATCGGTTGAAGCCGCTTTGATGGATGAGAGGTCAATGGTGGCAGTTTTGGCACCCAGCGTTTCAATCAGCTCTTTAAAATGGTCGGCATGAATAGCTTCAGAGATCGCGATGGCTTTGAACAGATGGGCAATATTGGCATAACCCTCTGCACTGGCCCTATCCGCAAAGAGCTGAAAACGGTGGGCGGCCCGGACTTCAATGCCGTAGAGCATCTGCATGACAGCGAGGGTTTCACGGTACTGTTTGCCTGGGTTTTCTGCGGCCTGAACAAGGAGCGTGTTGCCGGTCAGGGCAAGTAGTAGCGCTGCGATGAACATCCTGCATGCAGCGGTGCGGTGCATGATCTCTTCCATAGACAGGCTATTATACAGTATAGAGTGGCCAAGGATAGCAGCCTACAGCGTGCCGATGTTTACGCTTTCAGATTCTCCAGACAATCAAGGGCTGCCAGTTTGTAACATTCGGCCAGTGTCGGATAGTTGAATACGTTGCTGACCAGATCATGCACCGTACCGTTAAAATGCATGAGCATCTGACCGGTATGGATGAGTTCACTGGCATGCTCGCCGACAATATGTACACCGATCAGCTTGTGTGATTTTTCATCAACGATCAGTTTCACCAGTCCGTTGCTATCGCCGATAATTTGGCCGCGGGCGCTCTCTTTGAAATGGCCGCGTCCAACCACGTAATCGATGCTCTCTTTGTTGGCCTCTTTCTCGGTCTTGCCGACCCAGGAGATCTCGGGGATGGCATAAATTGCCATCGGAAGATGCTCAGGCATGGCGTGGGTTTTTCCAGCGAAGGCGTGCAGTACGGCAGCGCGCCCCTGTTCCATGCCGGTCGATGCCAGTGACGGCCAGCCGATAAGATCACCGACGGCATAGATGCTTGGAAGACTGGTTTGGAAATCCTCATTGACGGTAATCCAGCCCTGATCGAGTTCAATGCCAACCTTCGGGGTATTCAGGCTCTGCGAGTTCGGTTCACGGCCAAGAGCATATAAAACGGCTTCGGAATAGAGTCTTTTTCCCGACTCCAGCAATGTGAGGGTGCGCCCCTCCTCAATGCTGACTGCGGCAACGCGCTCCTGCATATGAAATTCCACGCCCATGTTTTCAAAGGATTCGGCCAGCACGCCAACCACATCTTCACTCAGATAAGCCAGCAGCTGTTCGTGTGAATCTACGACGGTGACCTCGACACCGAGGGCTGCGAAGATCGATACGAATTCACAGGCGATGACACCGCCACCGACTACCAGCAGACTTTTTGGAAGTTTTTTCAGGTTGAGAATCGAGGTGGAATCAAGCACGGTTTTTTTATCGAACGGGATGTGTGAGGGGCGACGTGGCCTTGAGCCTGTGGCCAGCAGAATGATTTCGGCGGAGAGCCTTTTTGAGCCCCCGTTGCTGTCGATAATTTCCAGGGTGTGTGCATCCACAAGCGAGGCCTCACCCGGAATCAGAGCAACGCCTGATTTAAGCAGCCGTTTTACAATCACCGACTCCTGCTGGGTGATGACCATATTCTTGCGCCGCACCGCCTCAGCCATAACGCCGTAACGGGCTGTACGGGATGCTTCACGCATGCCCTGCGCACCTGTTCTGGAGGCGAGATAGGCTGCCTCTCGCAACGCTTTACTGGGAATTGTGCCGGTCTGGACGCCTGCGCCGCCGATACTCGGTTTGCGCTCGATAATCGCTGCTTTCTTGCCCATGCGGGCAGCCTGCCATGCGGCATGCTGCCCGGCAGGGCCGGATCCAACGATCAGGATGTCATAGTCCATGGTGCTCTCCTGTCTGGCAGTGGTTCAGCGCTATTAAATGTGGAAACACCCCCGGTGTTTATTCCATAGGTTGGAACTCCGAAGGGTGCTGCTGGGCCATATGCTCGTAGGTAGCCCAGCGCAGATCGGCCGACTCCTGAGCCAGCCCCATCAGACGCTCAGCCTCTTCCGGATGACTGCGCTGAAGCAGTTTGTAGCGCATCTCGGTGTAGGCGTAATCGCGCACCTTCATGGTTGGTGTTGGTGAATCCAGAACGAATGGGCGCTTGCCAGCCTGACGCAGCATGGGATTGTAACGAATCAGCGGCCAGTAACCTGAGGCAACTGCCATATCCTGCTGATTCAGCCCCTGCGTCATGTCGATGCCGTGCGCAATACAGTGGCTGTAGGCCAGGATGATGGATGGGCCGGGATAATCTTCCGCCTCACGCATCGCCAGCAGTGTCTGCTGCGGGTTTGCACCCATAGCAACACGAGCAACATAGACATTGCCGTAGGAGATCGCCTGCAGTGCCAGATCCTTCTTGCCGACCGGTTTGCCTGCAGATGCAAACTTCGCAGTGGCACCGATAGGTGTCGACTTGGAAGCCTGACCACCGGTATTGGAGTAGACCTCGGTATCGAGCACCAATACATTGATATTGCGACCCGAAGCCAGCGCATGATCCAGTCCGGCAGAGCCGATATCGTAAGCCCAGCCATCACCACCAACCAGCCAGACACTGCGGCGAACCAGATGGTTGACCACGGTCAGCAGATTCTTGGCGCGAGGATCATCAATACCTTCAAGTACCAGTTTCAGCTTCTCAACGCGTTCGCGCTGCTGGGTGATGCCGGAGCCGATGCCCTGATCGGCATTGATGATCTCATCAATGAACGAAGCATCGAAATACTGACTCAACCCCTGAAGCTGCTGTTTGGCCATGTGGGTGTGCTGATCGGCAGCAATACGCATGCCCAGACCGAACTCGGCATTATCTTCGAACAGCGAGTTAGACCATGCAGGGCCGCGACCATCCTTGTTCTTTGTCCACGGTGTGGCGGGCAGATTGCCGCCATAGATTGACGAGCAGCCGGTGGCATTGGCGACCAGAAGACGAGGCCCGAAGAGCTGGGTCAGCAGTCGTACATATGGTGTTTCACCACAGCCGGAACATGCGCCGGAGAACTCAAACAGGGGCTCGAGGAACTGGGCGCCGCGCACCGATGAGTAGTCGATGGTGCCGCGATCGTTGTAAGGAATGGTTTCAAAGAATTCCACATCCTTGATGCCCTGCTCCAGCATTGGTGCTTTGGCGGTCATGTTGATCGCTTTGCGTGTTTTCGTTTCATCGGTCAGATCAAAGGCAGGGCATGCATGCACGCACATTTCACAGCCGGTACAATCCTCCTGATAAATCTCAAGCGTATAGCGGGTTTCCGGGAAACCGCGTGCCGATACCGGCGCGGAGGGGAAACCCTCATGGGCATTGTCCAGATGATCCTCGTGATAGAACTTGGCACGGATCACACTGTGCGGACATACAAACGAGCAGTTACCGCACTGGATGCAGACATCAGGCTCCCACTTGGGCACGAAGTCGGAGATGTTGCGCTTCTCCCACTGGGCGGAGCCTGAAGGGTAGGTGCCATCCACCGGAATCATGGATACCGGAAGATCATCACCTTTGCCCGCCAGCATCGGCGCAATCACATTCTGGATAAACTCAGGTGCCTGTGCAGGAACCATCAGATCCATAGCTCGCTGGCTGGAGGCTGTGGCTGGCGTCTCCACCTTGTGCAGGTGATCAAGAGCTGCATCCACCGCTTTAAAGTTCTGTTCAACCACATTCATGCCTTTACGGGCATAGGTCTTCTCAATGGCAACCTTAATCTGGGCAATCGCTTCATCACGCGGCAATACACCGGAGAGGGCGAAGAAACAGGTCTGCATGATGGTGTTGATGCGGCGACCCATGCCTGCATTGCGGGCTACAGTAGAGGCATCGATGACATAGAAATCGATACTCTTGTCGATGATGGCCTGCTGCACTGGTTCCGGCAGCTCATCCCAGATCTTCTCTGCAGGTGTCGGGCTGTTGAGCAGGAAGACTGCGTTCTGTGCCGCTTTATCGAGCATATCCACCTGCGTGATGAAGGTGGCCTTATGGCAGGCGATAAAGTTAGCCGAATCAACAAGATAGGGCGCGCGAATCAGATCGGCACCAAAGCGCAGATGTGAAACGGTCTGTGAGCCAGCCTTCTTGGAGTCGTAAACGAAATAACCCTGACAGTTCAGCGGGGTGTTCTCACCGATAATTTTTATGCTGTTCTTGTTCGCAGAGACGGTACCGTCAGAGCCCAGTCCGAAGAAGAGGGCACGGGTCACATTGGCAGGTTCGATATTGTAGCTCTTGTCATAGGTGAGACTGGTGTGGGTCACATCATCGTTGATACCGATAGTGAAGCCATTTTTCGGTGTCTCTTTAGTCAGCTCCTCAAACACAGCTTTGACCATGGCAGGTGTGAACTCTTTAGAGGAGAGGCCGTAACGGCCACCAACCACCCGTGGCAGTGCAGCCAATTCACCGATCATCACCGACTCGGAAAGTGATGCCATCACATCCTGATAGAGCGGTTCACCATAGGCGCCCGGCTCTTTGGTGCGATCAAGCACGGCGATCTTTTTGACTGTTGCAGGCAGCGCCGCAATCAGGTGCTGGCGGGAGAATGGACGGAACAGGCGCACATTAATCACGCCAAGTTTGGCACCCTGGCCGTTGAGAACTTTAACAGTCTCTTCAACCGTTTCAGTACCTGAGCCCATGATAATAATCACATGCTCTGCATCATCTGCACCGAAGTAGTCAAACAGGTGATACTGGCGACCGGTTAGTCCGGCCAGCTGATCCATTGTATCCTGCACGATGCCCGGCACTGCATTATAAAACGAGTTGGAGCTTTCACGGCCCTGGAAATAGACATCCGGGTTCTGTGCTGTACCGCGAATAAATGGATTGTCCGGATTCAGAGCACGGCGGCGATGGGCGAAAACCAGCTCATCATCAATCATCGCTCTGATCTGATCATCAGAGATCAGACTGATTTTATTGATCTCGTGCGAGGTGCGGAAGCCGTCGAAGAAGTTCATGAACGGCACGCGTGCTTTGAGTGTGGCGGCATGTGCGATCAGGGCGGCATCGTGTGCTTCCTGCACGGAGGCAGATGAGAGTGCGGCGAAACCGGTGGAGCGGGCTGCCATCACATCCTGATGGTCGCCGAAGATCGAGAGTGCCTGCGTAGCCAGTGAGCGGGCTGCGATATGGAATACGGTTGAGGTCAACTCACCGGCAATCTTGTACATGTTGGGGATCATCAGCAGCAGACCCTGGGATGCGGTAAAGGTGGTGGTCAGGGCACCTGTCTGCAGTGCGCCATGTGCGGTACCGGCAGCGCCACCCTCAGACTGCAGCTCAATAACTTCCGGAACCTGGCCCCAGATGTTTTCCTGACCCTTGGCAGCCCACTCGTCGCACAATTCGGACATGTCGGAAGAGGGGGTGATCGGATAGATCGAGCAGACTTCATTGACCCGGTAGGCGATATGAGCAACAGCAGTGCCGCCATCGCAAGTGATCTGTTTGGCTTTATTCTTCTCAGTCATCGTGTCGTTACCCACCCTTATTCCTGACCTGTGCTTGTAGTCTCTTCCTTGACCATCTCAATGGCGTGGCATGGGCACTGCTCAAAACAGGAGGCGCAGCCGGTGCATTTGTCGTAGTCATACATGTAGCGTTTGCCTTTGCCCAGCTTGATGATCGCATCTTCCGGGCAGGAGCCGTAACAGCCATCACATTCAAAGCAGTTGCCGCAAGAGAGGCAGCGCTTGGCTTCAAACAGCGCCTCTTTTTCACTATATCCCTGCAGAATTTCCTGGAAACCACCAAGACGCTGTTCAGGTGAAAGCTCACCCTGTGAACGTTTGGATGCTTCAGTGCTGTACCAGAGCTGAAGTTTGTCATGTTCGACAATCGGGTGTTTGGCAGCTGGTTCATACACGTCGCCACGCAGCCATGCATCGATATAACGGGCCGCTTTTTTACCATGCCCTGTAGCAATGGTGACAGACCGCTCACTTGGTACCATGTCACCACCGGCGAACACACCTTCGGCACCGGTCATCATGTTCGGGCCAACAACTACCGTGCCGTCCCAGTTGAACTCAATACCTTCAACCTTTTTCAGGAAACCGGTATCGGTGTCCTGACCTACAGCCATAATCAGGGCATCGGTCTCCAGTGTTTCTGTTTTACCGGTTGGTTGCGGGCGACCATTCTCATCCAGCTCCATCACCTCAACGGTCATCGTGGTGCAGTCGATCTCTTTGATGGTGCGCAGCCAGTTGATTTTCACACCCTCTTCAATCGCTTCATCGGCCTCGAAATCGTGCGCAGGCATGCTGGCACGGTCACGACGATAGATGATTACCGCCTCTTCAGCACCGAGGCGTTTGGCGGTACGTGCCGCATCCATGGCTGTGTTACCACCGCCATAAACCGCGACCCTGCGACCCAGCTGCAGATCTTCGCCATGCTCCACGCTTTTCAGGAAGCTGACCGCATCCATCATCTTGCGGGCATCTCTGCTTGGGATTTCAATGTTTTTGCTCAGGTGGGCACCAACAGCAACGAATACAGCATCAAAATCGCCCTCAGCCTTGGCTGCTTCAATATCATCAACACGGCAATCGAGAACGATCTTCGCGCCCATATCCACGACACGTTGGATCTCCTGATTGAGCTCCTTGCGTGGCATGCGGTAGGCCGGAATACCGAAATGGATCATGCCGCCGGCAAATGGACCCGCTTCACGGATCTCCACTGCATGGCCGAGACGAATCAGATGGTAGGCAGCGGAGAGGCCGGATGGGCCCGCACCGATAATCAGTACACGTTTACCACCTGCAGGTGCGGTAAATTCAGGTTTCCACCCCTTCTCCATCGCCAGATCGCCAAGAAAGCGCTCAACGGCATGAATGCTTACCGTGTCATCTGTGTAGTTGCGATTACATGCGGTTTCACACGGGTGGTAACAGACACGTCCGTGAATGGCCGGGAAGGGGTTGTTTTCCAGCAGTTTCTGCCAGGCGGCCTCATACTCACCCGCCTGTGCCAGTGCCAGCCAGGCCTGAATATCTTCGCCTGCCGGGCAGGCGTGATTACATGGGGGCAGAAAATCCATATATACCGGTATGCGTGAGCGGTGAGCACCGGTGCCGGTATCATGTTTGGTCAGGTCAAGACTGCCTGTCATGTATTTATTAGAACTCATAGGGCTACTTCTCTCAGTCAGAAATATTCGTCCAGCTATAAAGCGGGAAACTATAATCTAAAATGTTGCAGTTGAGTACTCACAGTTGCTCGTTTTTCTCTTCCGCTTGGGTGAACGGGAGTCCGGCCTCCTGCCAATCCGACCAGTCGCCCTGCAGATGAAAAACATTGCTGAATCCCGCCTCAATCAGATTGGCCTCAACCATGGAGGCGCGCATACCGGTAAGGCAGTAGACCACGACAGTTTTTCCCTTAAAAGCAGTGATTTCATGCATGCGAGAGTCAATGTCACGGTGGTCGATATTCATCGCATCAGCGATATAACCATGCGCATATTCGCCAGGGGTACGCACATCCAGAATCAGAATTTTCTCACCCGCAGAGATCTTCTTTAGCAGCTGCTGCTGGGTGATGCTGCCAGCCCCGCTATCAAAGGAGCATGCTGCGAGCAGGCTGAGGATAATTGTTAGTAGAACAAACAGGCGCGGTTTCATCGTGGTCATCCTTGATCCTAAATATAACTTTCATTCAACCTTAACATGGCAACCATAACTTTTCCCCACTATGGAATACAGATTTGGGGGATAGATATGGAACTTCTGATTGCCGGATTGATCATCTTCATTGGCATGCACCTGATACCCACCAGCCCTTCACTGAGAAATTCACTTCTCAACAAGCTGGGTGAGAAGGGTTATAAGGCTGTTTTTGCACTGATTTCGCTGGCCGGCATGGCGCTGATTGTGATGGGTAAGGGCGATGCTGATTTTGTCGAGATCTATGAGCCACCAGCTTGGGCTATGCATGTGACAGGTCTGTTGATGCTGTTTGCTCTGGTGGCGATGGTCTCATTTATCATTAAATCGAGACTCAGGAAATTCACGCCACACCCAATGCTCTGGGGTGTATCCTTCTGGGCGACGGGTCACCTGTTTGCCAATGGCGATCTGGCATCACTGCTGCTGTTCGGCAGCTTTCTACTCTACTCTCAGTTAACCATCGTTACTGCCAATCGACGCGGTGCCCGGGTGAGTGATGAGAAGATCACACTGATGCAGGATGGTATTGCTCTGGTAGTAGCAGCACTGGCCTATTTCGGTCTGATGATGTTCCATGCCAGCTTTACCGGCATCTCTTTGATGGCTTAAACCGTTTCAGGGTTAGATGTTGCTTGTAGCTGTTGTTCATACTGGTCAGCCATGTTTTTCCATGAGCGTTGTGTGAGATCGAGCAGTTGCGGCTTGGCCTGCAGTTCAATAATTTTCTCGGCCATCGCAGCTGCCTCCCGCTCAGGCTCTTCCGGATATGAATCGCTCAGGCAGCTGGTTGGAATATATTCCGGATAGGCAAGCCTGTTGGGGGCAACCGGAGTGCAGCCGCAGGCGATTGCCTCCTGCATAGCTAACCCCTGAAAGTCGTGCAGAGCGGTGGAGAAGACGATCTCTGATTGCTGCAATGTTTGCAGGTAGTCATGCCGATTCTCGATATAACCCCAACTGAGAATCTGCGCCTTGAACTCCTTATGCATATTATCGAAGGCTTCCGGCCATCTGCGGAAACGCTGGCCGAGCAGATGAATCCTGAAATCCAACCCTCTGCGCACGAGCTCTTTTAACACCAGATAGAGTCGATCCGGCCCTTTGTCGTACTCCCAGCGGTGATTCCAGACCAGCGTCACTGACTCATCAGGCCTGCCTGCCTTCTGCCTGAAACAGATATCATCAACAGGGACAGGGAGTTCACTGCTTTTAACCTCCAGCGCTGTGATCACAGAGAGTGGTGCGTGATCGGGCATCTTTTTCAGCAGTGCTTTTGCACCCTGCAAAAATGTCTCGCGATTATAGGCTGAGTTGAAGAGCAGGCGATCTGCCGCCATGGCACTATAGATCGAGGTGATCTGCGCTTCGACACTGCTATGGGCATGGCCCGATTCGGGGTAAGAAAACTGGTTTTCGTGAAAATAGAGCAGGGTGGGGATGGCTGCCAGATTCGGCTGCAGTCCCTTCAAGGTGGCCAGATCAACCATGGAGGTGGCGATGATCAGGTCGAATGTTTGCTGCAAAACATCCTGCTGTTCGGCAACCCAGGAGAGGGCATTACCACGGATACGCCATGAAAAAAACCTGTCCGGCAGTGTTAACACTGTCCACTGGTGTTGCCACAGGTTGGCAACAAGGCCTAACCGCCACTGCCGGTGGCTGGCGGCATCATAAGCGGAGAGCAGCAGGATACGCATGCAGCCATCCTGAATGATGAAGAGCTGCCTTCAAAGTTATAATAAGCGAGCTGGCTCGGAAGGGTTGGGCTAGTGAAGGTCGCCTCCATATTAGTTACTCAGCAGCAATCAATGCGACAAATCGATCCAGATGTTTTTTTAAGCGTAATCCACGCGGTGGATTTGGCCCTTTGGGATAAATCCCGGCAGTCAGACTAAGCTCCTGTTCGTTGATTTTGGTAATTTCAATCGTATAAAAAAAGCCCCAGTGAAACCAGCTGGCTCGGGGCTGATCAAAGATGAAACGCGTTGATTCATCGGAGACGGCCATCAATTTTATGCCAGCCTCATCTAAACGCTTTGGCATCTCTTCCTCAAAGCTGTTGTGATTCTTTGGAATAGAGATCTTTTCGACGAGCAGAGGAACGATCTCATCGGGAGTCAATGCGACCTCCTGTTTTTTGGATTGTCGCCATAGCATCAATCCGACAATCAGTGCTACAACAAGCCAGGGCCAGAAGTTATCCATGTTTAATCCTCACATCACACCTTCCATTTATTGAAGAATAGTCATGGCATCGCCCTCAGTTGTTCGTTTGAATACCTTGTCGTTATCCCAATGAACTTCCATGAGTCGGTGCTGATCATTGAGCCAATAGGTTGCCTGAGTCGAACCGGTTTCAATGAATTTATGTAGATTCTGATTGGTTGTATCTCTTCCCGTATAACGGATGATGATATTCTTCTTTAGATGTAGCTCCAGTGTTTCGATGAGATTCAAAGACCTGCTGAACCCTGTCTCAAAAGGCATCTTTTCAACCAGCGAAAAGAGCAGAAAATCGGTGGTGGTTGTGGAGGGAATTGCGACATCTACGGCATCTTCCTGCCCTTTCACCAGAATGCCTTCTTGGGTGTTTGATTCTCCAGTCACCCGGAAACCGACTTTCCTTTTCATGAGCTTTGTAGTTTTCTTCATGCCAAATTCAGTAACCTCAATGTCAAGCCACTCAGGGGTTAAGGTATCATCTTCGCGGGATTGAGTAGTCACCGTATAGAGTTGTCGATCACCGTCTATCTCGCCCACCAGTAGTTCTTGGGTGAATTCTATGAGCATGGGTTGTTCTCGGTTGCGTTTTTGTTTGGCATGAAAGAACCCTTTGGTCACCCCCGCAACATGAAAGGAGAACCACTGCTCTTCTTCGCCTTGCCTGACTGCCGGTTTCACACTGGCTTTTCCCATGCCAAAGGAGATATTTCGCAGTCCATTGAGCGCAACCTCCTGTTCCAGCTCTGGTATCAACGTTGTGTGGCTGGTGATCAAGCTGCCGTTACTGCTTACAGTCACCAGCACCTTTGTCCCCTCCTGCGGATAGTAATAGATGGTGCCTCCCACTCCGGTATCCTGCCAGGCGTGATCAACGGAATAACAGGTGCCGGTAAAGGTTTCGGGAGTATCCATACTCAGGGCTCGTTCCAACCTGAATGTTACGCGTTTCCGGGTGGCGCGTTTGCTCTCCTCCACAATCTCGATTTTTTCAACAACGGCAATGGCCTTAATCTTGGAAGCACGGGCCGCCTCGTCATAATGCTTCGCAGGCATAACCGCATGGGAGGGCGTAACTACAGCGCATTGAAGTATCGCAATGCATGCGAGATAAAGGAGGGTGGAAAATAACTTATTATTGTGAAGGTTCATACTTTTCTCCTTTCTCTTGAGTAATGGAACCTCGCACCGCAAGGGCATCAAACTCATAGGTCACATCAAGCTCTCTTGGATACATTTTCATCTTACCGGAGACGAAATCAAAACTGGCAGCCTGCTCTTCATTTCCATCACGCGACCAGGCATAGCGCCTCTTTCCTTCAACGGGTGGAAGGTAGCCCAAGGTATAGAGCGGCATTGGTTTTGCACTCCGGTATTCATAGACGACCTGCCCTGCCCCTTCCCGAAAGATGCGCTTATACTCATCAACAGACGGCAATCGCCAGTCGGAGTAACCACCGGTCTTCTTGTTATTGAGATGCGAAATCCAGCTTTTGGCAAAGAACAGGGTGAGGGCGTCAGGGCCACCAAAGCGCTCGCGAAAAGATCGGCAACTCTGTTTATGCCACACCAGACCGGTTGTAAGATCAATCCAGGCCACATCATCAGAAGCTTGAACTGAAGGAATGTTCTGACAGCAGTAGACCGATGCTAATAACATAAGTGATACAGTGAGCCATGCCTGCGCACCTAGTGAAGAAATCAATCTAATCAAGGACGGTTGCCTTTGGTGTTGCCCCCTTTTTCTTGGCAGGTTTCTTTTTCTCTGTCGGTGCCTCCAGAGCTGGCGCTGCCGCTACTGGCTCGATGAGTTGACCGGTTTCGATATTGTAAAAGGCCTGTGGTTTGGGGACTGCGTATTGACCAATTAGAAAGCTTTTATCAACCCCAATCAGGGTTGCCAATCGCTCTTTGTCTTTGAGTAGAGGCGTGGCAGAGGCATTCAGATAACTGAAAATAAGCAGCGAATTCTTGAGGCTGGGTCGCATAAGCATGGGGGTGAGAGCGTCGTTTTCTTTACCGAGAAGGTGATACCCCAGTGCCTCAAAAACTGCAGCCATATCCAGAATATCTTCCTTGAACTCACCGTGATACGGTACGCTGCGGAGCTTCTCCGCCCCCTTCAGCAAAAGGGCCGGTTGGTTGGCAAGCCCAGCAAGATGGGCGTATTCAATCCAGAAGGCAGGGGAGTTTTTCTCGGCCTCTTTGACGGCCAACAGTACTTTTCCGGCAAGTCTAAGGGGTAGCTTATTCTCAATAATTTTTCGGGTAAGGCTGTTCAGATAAAGACTCTTGGCTCCTGTCTCTAGCAGGTTGTCAAAAAGCATCTCTCCGGGCCCCGCAAGATTAGCATGGAACGCTGCAGTAACCCGTTCAAAAAGCTGATTCTGGTTTTCTCCAAGGGGTAAGGCTTTTCTATCTTCGTTCAAGAGCCCCCAGAGTTCAGGGAGGCCTTGGCGGTTTGCCAAGACTTCCTGCGCGAAGTTTGGTTGACTATTACAAAGCGTTTTTCCACCGTAGACAAAATCAAAGCAGAAGTGTTTGCCACTATTGTCGGTATCGCGAGCCCATGCATACCGCTTCTCAGCCTGTAGCTGGTGCATGTAGCCTAACTTGTAAAGAAAAACATTAGGTTTCCCAATATACGATGTATAAACATCGCGCCCATCTCCGCGTTTGAAAATCGTGCTATATTCCTGTATTGATGGTAACCGCCACCCTTTGATTGCTGTGGTCTGGTTAAGCGTGGTAATGAATTGGTCTAAACTGATGAAATGTTTACGTTTCTTGATTTCGCCTGATCTGTAAGATTTTGCCCATATAATATTGGTGCGCAGATCATACGCCATCTTCCCTGCGTTTATGAAAAACGTATCCCTGCTTCCAAGTTTCAGTGTTCGATATATATCGCTAGTACTCTTTGTTTTTAGGGGAACCTCCCGCACAGTCAGACTCTCAACCTCCACTTTGCCGCTGGAGGGTGTATCAAAGCCGATCTGATTACCATACAGGTAAGGCGCGGCCTGCACACCCACCTTGTTGCCATTTATGAATAGAGCCACAGTAGAGTTTTTCTTCACAATTGAGAGGGTATTGTAGCCCTTCTGATTTATAGCTTTGTTTTTTTTCCAGGGGTCGATATACCCCCAGCCCTTTTTTGCGTCTGTTTGGTATATGAATTTACCAAGCTCAATATTTGTCGCAAACCGCACATAATTTTCAAGAGACATATTGGAGTTTCCTTTTGCTTTACCTCCCCAGACAAGGCCCAGATAGTCCTTGCTTTTGAAGCAGGTCTCAATGAGATAGTCACTACCAGGCTTAATTTTAATGGGAATTGCATGCTGTCTTTTTCCCTTCTTGGTTGTGATAAATAGCTTTCCTCTTCGTATTTTGAAGGCACCTTTGAATTTTTTTCCAATATTTGTTTTTGTCGCCTGCTCTGGCCAGTTATTGCGATTGTTTTCAAACTGTTCATCCAGAAGGACTTTGTGCTCTGGATTTCCCTCCAGGAAATGTTTTTTTATCTCTTCGTTAACATCAAGTACCGAGACACATTTTTCTTGTGCGGCCATAAGATGAAAAGGGTATAAAGAAACAAGAAGCAATATCCCAAAGAGATGCATGAAAAACCTTTTTGTCATTTTGAACACCTCCACGTTTGTCAATATTCATGGGCTCCCTCGGGCCTGTCACCTTGCATATTGGAGACAATTGTGAGGAACTCGTTCCGAGCTCTCATCACTGTAAACAGTAAAAAGTTCTTGAGTTAGATTAAGGTTGCCGCCAGAGCTCAGATACCTAGAGGCAATCTCTTTGAACTGATTCAGCCACCTCTTATTTGCATATCCTTTTTTGCCATTAATTGTTACTGGTGTAATCCAGCCACCCTGTACTTTTACATAAGCGGTAAAACCAATGGATCCGTATCCAGGGCGTTTCACATTACAACTGTAACTGTAAGGAACCTTGCCATCTGCACTCCCTGACCGCATAGAGGAAAGGACTTTTTTAGGCTTAGGCTTGGCCTGGATAAGAGTACTAAGCATGCCTTTACCTTTCCGCCCAGCGCTGTCTGTTACTGTTACTGCGAGAGAGGCAGATAGATTATAATCCGTAGCAACACCGGTAACCGTGCCGCTAAGAGCATTGCCTTTATGATGAAGGATCAGACCGTTTGAGGGGCTGAGATTGATGGTAAGTGGTGCTTTGAAGTGAGCTGGCACATCAATGCGAAATTTCGCAGCTTTACTGGACTGGAGATGCCTCGGCATGCTCAGTTTGACCTGATAATAGCCCACCGCAAAGGTGGTTTCATTCGACTTCACCTTGCCGTCCGGGGTTTGCAGCTCTACCGTCACTTTAAAATTCTGCTCAGGCTTATAACTGCCCTTTTCCAGACGAATTCCGAAAGAGTTTTTCTTTGCTGGCTGCTCTCGGGCAATTGAGGTTATCAAATCACCAGTTTTTGCATCGGTTACAGTAATGGTAGCAGTAGCCACTTTCACACCTTTGGCGAGGGAATAGAACATGTAGATGTGCGGCAGTTTGTCATTGGTGAGAAAGCTCTTATGTTCAAAGCGCTTCGGAGCATCTGTAACCACAATCTTCTTGATGCTGGCGGCATCAAAGACTTTAAAAGGGACACTCTTCTGGATAATCACTTCTGGGTTTTCCAGCAGGTAATGGGTCAGACCAACCTTGTAAGTTCCTGCAGCCAGATTATCCAGCCGGAAGCGAAAGGAGTACGCTTTTGTTGTTCCTGCTTCCAGTGTTCTTTCCCGCTTCTCTACACCTTCAACCGGATTCCCATTGGCATCGTAGAGCTGCCAGAACAGCTCGGTGGCATGAGGCGCTTCGTTATCGGGGTGCTCAATCTTGGCGGAAAAAGCGACGATATCACCGTTGCTGGCATAGCCTGAAAGAGGCGTCTCACCAACTTGGTTAAAATAGGCTTCAATTTCGAAGGGGAGGAGAGTGAAATCTTCGCTTTCTTTTTCTAAAATGATGCCAAGCAATTCCAATTCCTCCTCAAGGCCTTCAAGCCTATCAATCAGAGAGAAATATTCGGGCAACGGTTTTTTTCCTTTCACAATGAGGCGGGCCTCTTCCTTATAGGCTTTGTACTCCGCAGCCATTCGTTTGATTTCACTCTGGGGTGAAACGTTATCTGTCGCCATTATAAATTCGGGCAGCAGGGAGCCAACAAGCAGGGTGATCAGCAGGATGCTTCTACTCATCGGCATCACCCTGTCTTAAGTCGCTTAGTGTCTCACCACCGCGGACAGCGGTTTTCGCGGCCTCTTTGAGCAACTCCTTTTTTCTGGCCAGTTTGACAATGGATTCAAACTGCTGGCCGAAGAGTTCAACAACCTCGGCCTTGGTGAGTCCCATATGTTTCAGCGCCGCTTCTGCCTGCGGAACTGAGAGTTTCCCCTCACCAACGCGTCTGAAGATATGCATACCTTTCTGGAGTTTGACCGGTAGATGATCCACCGCATTCAGTCCGTTATAGGCCACGATTTTGGTCATGTAGTTTTCATACTGTTTGCTGGCCTGCCGCATCCCTTCGGCTGTCTCAGCCATCGCACCCATAGCATTGCCGCCGCTTCTGGTTTTCTCAGCCAGATCAAACCAGTGCTCTGACTTATAGCTCACTGTTGACGAAAAATCCTCGACCCTCGCACCCTGTCCGGAGAGCAGTGTGGGATCTTTGAAATAGTCTGTGACATTCTCAAGGTCCAGATGATAAGCATCCTTATGGAAGGCATCGGTCACCTGATGATCCATCCTGCTGCCAAATGCTAGAATGTCCCGCCGGGAAGGGAGCGGCTTGCCCGGGTTCAGGTTGCGATAGAGGCTGGTGTGATAATGCTCCTCCACTAACTCTGCAGGCACATCAATCTTTTGTGCCGGAACCGTTACTCGCTCTATAGCTCCTGTTCGAGGGTTGCGAACCATCATGCTACGCTCCGGAATAACCACTTGATAGGTGATGTCGCGGTCGAATCCGACTTTGCCCGGAGCCGGAGGTTTGTTGGTGGCATTAAAGACGGTGATCTCCATATTGTCGAAATCGAGTGCTTCATCGAGATAACCGCTGGCTGGCCCTGCCCCGCTCTTGTTACCATGGTTTCTTACCGCACTGATTATCCTTTCTCGTGCCTGAGCGGTTTTCAGCCTTAGAATCTCATCTGCGGTGCGGCTATCAACAGCCTTTGCCTTGATCCTTGCAATGTCATTCAGGTTGATTGGCCTCCGCAAGCCGCTTTTTATATCGGCAATCGCATCAACATCCACCTTGCCAACGGTTAAGGCTCCGGCTCCATCAACGTGTGAGAAGAGATTGTTTTCGACATTCTGGATTTGTTTTCGCAATTCCAGATATTGATCCCCTTGCAACTGGGTCAGTGCCCGCTTGTCCTGCCGGACGGATTGATAGGCCTCCAGAAGTGCAAGGTCATCGGCCTGACCGGCACTAGCCTTAAACACGTCATCCAGCTGTTCAACCCTGGCTTTGCCCTGCCGCTCAGCCGCCTCCCAAAGCCTCACGCTGGAAGGGTCGATCTCATCGGTCTTAACAAGAAAATCAAATATATTATCCAGCTCATCATCAAGCTTCTGCTGCTGCTTGGTCAGTCGGGAACTATGAAGTTTCTCCAACATGTCACCCATGACTTTTTTCGATTTGTGTTCTGCTGCGGCGAGTGTTTTTTTCAGCTTCTTCTGCAAAGCGCCAATGTCGTGAACTGAACGCCCCATCGCGCTGGCCATTTTATTTAAGGAAGCCGAGTCGGCAGCATCGATCCGTGCAATAAATTTTTTCGCTCCCTCGGCAAACTGGGGAGATTTTGTAAAATAGATTTCCAGAGCATTTGGCACCAAAACAAGTAGCCCATCAAAGGTGCGCTGCATTCCAGATAGCTGTTCTCCGGTAAAGGCATTTTCACCCGTCACCACCCCAACGATATCCACTGCATCGCTTAGCAGTGGAACACCGCTTGCTAGGTCGCGCATCAGTTCCTGATTTGCCGCAATCTCCATGACTTCGGCCTCGGCCTTGAACTGCTCTGCAATCTGAAGTTTTCTCAGCGCCTCGGTGTATTGCCTGAAGCCCTTCAGCGCCTTTTCCGGTGGTTCCTTAATCAGGTGGCGAAGATAGGAGACTGCGACATTGTCACGTAATCCTCTGCGGAACGCTTCAACATCCTCTTGCCGTTTTACCTTGCTGGAGTATTGAATGCCGTAACTTTCCCGGAGGGTTTGCGTCGGTTCTACCTTTCCGATAATCAGTTTTGCCAGTCGGTAATAGCCCGCCATCGAATTCACATCGGTTCCGAAAGCCATTGCCACCCACTGTGCTTCGTCCTGAATTTCCAGAAAGAGCGATTCGGAATATTGGCTCTCAAGGTTATAAATTTTGTTTCTAAGCCCGTTTGATTTTCGAATCGCCTCTAGGCGCATCTCTTCTAATACGGTGTTGATAAGTTGGCGAGTATGATTCAGAAGACGAGTGCGATCCTGTTCTATCTGGCGAAGAGAGATGGCGGCATCGGGTGGTTGTTGAGTGGATGCACTGAAAACAGTGGCAGGAAGGGCGAAGCAGGCTAGAGAGATGCATGCTGAAAACAGGAGCTGTTTTAACATGATATTTCTCGTTCCATAGAGAACTCCTGAGTTTGGGCAAGGCGAGCTTTAAGGATGAGCCCGAAGACTGCTTCCCATAGTCCAACTATATTAGCAGGGTTTCTGGAGATTTTTAACCCTTAATGATATCAAAGAGAGCGAAGACTATTGAACCGACTTTTTAGAGTTTATCGAGGGCTATGAGGCAATCGATTAGTTCTGCAGGCGGTTCACCAATGATTGGGCCTGAGTTTTCAGAGCATTATACCAAGGCTGATTCTTTGACTCTTTGGCAAAACAGTCTCGATAGGCTGCAACGCCTTCCTCTTCCTGGCGGCGATACTCCTCATAGGCCTTCTGATCCTGACTCTGCGAAGCATGATACTTGGCAAGGGCATCAGCTCCCTTAGTGCGAGAGATGTCCCATTTGCTCTTGCATTGTTGGATGTCGGATATCTCCGCAGATGAGGGGACATTAATCAGGCGAATCTGCTTTTCCATTACAACAAAAACAAAAAGTTCATTGGGAATGGAGGGGATAGTATCTTGTCCACTGACACCCAGAAATGCCTGTGCGAATGATTGCCCCTTCGTAGGATTTGCAGGCACTTCCGTATAGAGCATGACTCCAGCATCCGCATGAAAAACGCGCCGGTAAAAATCTTCATGCTTTGAAGTTTCCTCCACTGTTTGTGGAAGTTTCGGGTGCTCAGCCAGATAGTGCTTAAGCAGGCCTTGCGTCGTGACAAAAAGAACTTCGCGGTTGGATTTGAACCTGAGGCCATCAACCTGGGCGTAGCCGGGTTCAGCCTTAAGAGTCCTTATATTGATATGGCCCTGCCCTGAGAACCCTTCAATCTTGACCGCCCCCACGATGGCTCTTATCTGGTTTTCCAGCGCCGCTAACGCTGGCCGTTCATCGACTGCTGCTTCTGTTGCAAACTTTTTGCTGAACATATCGCGTGTTGCAAAATAGCCCTCTTCCAGACTCTGATGCTCGTCGAGCCATTTGTTGCGTAGCCTCTCAGCTTCTCTGATCTCTTGACCGGACATCGTTTGGACTAGTTCGTGCTCGTATTCACGAGCACGGTCACTTCCGTTTTGAGAAGCCAGATCAAACCACATGTGAGCCAGAGTTTTGTTCTTCTCCACCCCGTGGCCTTTGCTGTAGTGAAGCCCCAGAGAGAGCTGGGCATAGGCATGGTTCTGTTCGGCAGCTTGCAGGTGCCACTTCATGGCATTGGCATGGCTTTGCGATACCCCCAACCCTTCCGAGTAGAGCCCTGCAAGCAGATAGGCTCCCTCAGCATCTCCCAGCGCTGCTGATTTACGGAACCATTGGGCTGCTTCTTTGTAGTTTTGAGAAACCCCGCCGCGTGCTTCAATGTATGCCAGACCAAGATGATTTTGTGCCCGGGTTAACCCCTGTTCGGCCGATTTCTGAAACCACATCAGAGCTTTCATAGGGTCTTGGGTAAGACCAAAACCTCTGGAGTAAAGGTAGCCGAGATTAAATTGGGCCACAGCATCACCGGTACCAGCCGCCTTGGCTGTTTCTGCGAGATAGGTAGAAAGTCTCTCATTGTTGTAATGCGAGATGCCGCCATCCTCATAGGGGCCTGAAATGGCTTGAGAGGCAAATAATAATCCAGAGAAGAGGGTGGTGAAAAAGCGGCGCATGGTTTGATTATAACCAGCGATTAAATAGATGTCATTCTTGTGGAAGGGTTCCGCATAGAACTTACCATGAACCATTCTGAACGGTTACATCAGCGCTGTTCCTTCTCTTGTGGATATAGACTTTCGCGAGCATGCCTTATCAGACCGGCAGCTGTCATGTGCGAGCCGCACGCGTCCCGACGAGTCCGCGTTATTTGTCGAGTTTGGTGATCTTGGCGCCCTCAAAGGTGAGATTGTACATCAGCCCCTTGTTGGAGAAGATGAAGCCGATGATCGGATCTTTGACCGTGTTGGAGTCGATTTCACCGCCGGCACCGATCGTGACCAGAGCAACGCTGCCATCGACACCGGCCTTCCACCCTTCGCTATGTTTAAAGTCCCGCAAGGCCTGCCGGGTCATAAACATAATCACCTGAGATTTCACCTGCGCGCCGAGCTGAAAACCGATGGATGCGGCTGCTGTACTGTAGTAACCCGTGGTTTTGCCAGCCTCAAGCATGGCACCCTCACCATACTCACCACCGATACCGATACCGGCCTTGAATACGTCAGGAAACACGAGAATAGCCACGGCTTTATTGGCCAGCTCTTTTCCCGATTTTACCTGCGAATAGAATGTGGTCATGGTCGCTTTGACCTTGGCATTGATCTCTGTCTTGCTCGCTGCATTGGCAGTAAGGGGTATGCTGAACAGGCTAAGCGCAAGAAACAGGGCGCTTAATCGAATCGTAACTGCTTTCATAGAGGCCTCCTTTATCAGGTCGTTACTGTAACTATAGCAAACTCTGCGTCTGTTTGTCGTGGTTAGATATGATTTGTATCACGCGGCCAACTTCAAAACAGGGGGGGCGTTTAACTGCTGACTACTGTTTCACCAGTCGCTGATATTGCACTTCGATGCAGCGATCCATGACACAACCCAGTCCTGCGCCCGTAGCAATTTTCCAGCTCTCTGCATTGATGATGCCCAGCTGTAGCCACAATGTCCCTGCTCCTATCTCCACCGCTTGTCGTGCCACTTCAGGCGTGAATTCAGCTTTGCGAAAGACATTAACAATATCCACGTGTTCAGGGATTGAGGCGAGATCCGGGTAGACCTGCTGACCGAGAATGGTTTCCGCTATTGGGTGTACAGGGTAGACGCGGTAACCCTGCTCAATCAGAAATGCGGTGATGTGATAGCTGGTTCGATCCTCTTTTGGGGAGCAGCCATAAACAGCGACTGTTTTGGCCTCGCTGAGAATGCGGGATATGGTTTTATCGCCCGGGTTCTTCCAGCTCATTGAGGATTGAAGGCCATGCTATTCGGCAATGATGTGGGCGATAATCTTATTCATACTGAATGGGCTGGCCCCTTTTCTGAGGATGACCTTGCCTTTGGTGATATCCGTGAGATCTTTAACCAGCTGTTCTGCCACAGGTTTGTAACTCTTAGCATAGTAGAATACGGTGGTCTCTTTGGTCATCTTCATCGATTGCCGTTTTTCAGGGAACTTGGCCCTGAAACCTGATTTTCCGAGTTGCTCACCAATGCTCTGTTGTAGAGAAGTTGCGATGTTCAGTGTAAATATATCCAGATCAGCGAGGGCTTCAGAAGGTTTGGCTGTGGAAGCAGACTGTGGTTTCTCAGCTGCCACTGCTTTTTCAATCTGCTGGTGCTCTGCAACGACAGGCGCTTTCTCGATGGCCAGCTGCTTTTCAGCTGCAGGGATCTTGTCAGTAATCGGAGCATCTTCTGCAGCTTTGACCTTCTCAATAACCGGGTTCTTGTCAGCTACCAGAGGCTTTTTATCTGCTACTGTTTTTACAGCAGTGTTAGCCTTTTCAATTGTTGCGGCCTTGCTTGTTGCTTTGGGTTTAGGTTTTGTGCTGGCTTTTGCGGTAGTTTTTTTCTTAGCTGTGGTTTTTGGTTTTTTTACTGCCTTGGCGAGCAGTTTTTTCTTGCTCTCCAGAGAGCGGTCAAGTTCTCTGACCTGCTCTTCCAGCTCTTTAATTCTGGCATTGGCATCACTGAGTTTGTCGCTCAGTTCATCCTTCTCATCCAGTAGTCTGTCTCTGTTTCTGATTGTGAGCTCGGCCTCCACCAGCTGTTGCAGGGTTCTTACCTTCATGTCTGCAATATCATTTTTGGCCAGCTGCAGCTGATCTCTGGTATCTCTGAGACCGCTTTCGATCGTGGCCAGATTGTTCTGGCGATAGTTTACAATGCCGGAGATGAGAACAAGAAGAAGCGCGGTGATGGCAATAAGCATCGGAAAGCCGATATCGCGTATGCTTTCACCCGGTTGTTTCTGCTCTGCCATGGCTCTATTTCCTCTGTTTTAGCGCGTGTTTCCGGCAAAAAAATAGCCCGGTTTTATCCGGGCTACTCAGTCAATCCGGAGAATTATTTTTTAACAAGATGGATCTCAACACGACGGTTTTTAGCGCGCCCTTCAGCTGTTGCATTATCCGCTGCAAAGTTAGTGGCTCCAAAACCCTCTGCATGGGTGGAGTCTTGCGGAATACCTGCTTTGACCAGGGCTGAGGCAACATTATCTGCACGTGCCTGACTCAGCTCCAGATTACTCTGGTAGGGATGACGTGGATTGTGTCTATTGTGTGCATAGCCACCAATAGGCTCATCATCTGTGAAACCACGCACATCAAGTGACTGTATTCTTGGTTTGGAGAGAAACTTTTCAGCCAGCCGTTTGAGCGCGCTGCGGGACTGCCTGGTTAGCTCCATGTAACCTGAACGAAAGGATACGGTAACCCAGAGGCGGTCATTGGCGATTAAGCTACTACTGGCCATGTCTGCCTGAGCATCGGCCTCCAAGCGCGCAACTTCGCTGGACTTCTGAGCCGCGATCTCCTGATCAAGCTGCTTAAGTTCCTGCCTCAGTGAGGAGATCTCTGTCTCCAGCTGATCGTTTTCAGTCATCACATCGCCACGGGTCGAATGGACGGTTTCAGGCCCGAACATCGCCTCAATCGTGCTGCACGATGAGAGCAAAAGTATAAAAGAAATCAGCAAAAATCTGAACTTCATGTTAGTCAAACTCCCTTTCCCTGAAGCAGCAGTGTAGACAAGGGATTAAAGATCGGCAAGCGCCTCGTTTCCACTCTTTTAGTGGCGTGATTCCGGGAAATCGGATCAGCTTTGCTAAAGGCTTGGATTTTCCGTTGAAAAACTATGATACTCAGCGAATTATCTATGTGGGAGACAGGTCTTTATGAGGATTTCAGTTGTACTTATTTTACTGTTCGTGTTTGTAGGCAGTGCGCAGGCGGAGACGCGATATATCGTTGATCAGGCCAAGTTTCAGATGCGGTCAGGGCAGAGTACCGGCCATAAAATTGTTCGCCTGCTGCCCAGTGGAGCCGCCGTGGAGCTGCTTGGTCAGTCGGCTGAAGGGTACTCGCATATCAGGAGCTCAGATGGAAAAGAGGGGTGGATTTTAAGCCGTTATCTGATGAAGGTGCCTGCAGCCAGAGATCGTTTGGAGCAGTTTGAGAAGGAGCTAAGTCAGCTGGGCGAGCTAAAGAAGCAGAAAGTGTTGGCTGAGCGGGAACGAAATCGTCTGCAGTCTGAAAACAATAGTTTAGTGAAGGAACTGGCACTGTTGAAGAAAACTGCTGCTGCAGCAGCAGAGATGATTGCCGAAAACAAATTGCTTAAAAGTGAGGCGGAGGCATCGAAAAAAGAGCTGCAGGAGTTCCGTCAGGAGACCGACGATATCACCAGTAGTGCACATCAGCGCTGGTTTATGCTCGGCGGCGGGGCGATTTTGCTCGGCGTGTTGCTTGGGCTGCTGCTGCCATATGTGCGTCTGCGCAAAAAGAAACGCTGGGGTGGTTATTAACCTGCAAACACCATTACTGGTCACTTAAGGAATTCGGGTTAGCATTCGCACATGGCTATTGTAAATCGGCGTGCCCGGCACGAATATCACATTCTGGAAACCTATGATACGGGCATGATTTTGACCGGTCCTGAGGTGAAGTCTATCCGTAACGGTCTGGCCAACCTGGCCGAAGCCCACTGCATTGTTCGCAAAGATCGTGTGTTGTTGATCGGTTGTCATATCAGTCCCTACAAGCCTGCGGCAATGAATAACCCGCATGATCCCACCCGCTCCAGGCAGTTACTGCTGCACAAAAAAGAGGTGGAGCGACTGCTGGGCAAGCTGAAAGAGAAGGGTCTGACGGTAGTGCCGTTAAAGCTCTATTTTAACGAGCGTGGTTTTGCCAAGCTCGAGATCGGACTGGCGCGTGGTAAGAAGATGCACGATAAGCGCCATGATGTGAAAGAGCGCGATGTCAGGCGTGATCTGCAACGCCAGTATAAGGTATAACTCAGCTGACTATCCCTTGTTGGTAAACCCAAGTCCCGTAAATTTGCAATTCTCCAGATTGGATAGTGACAGGCTCTTTGAGCATGTAGGGTTGGCATATGTTTAATGTTCTTCTCGGCATGGCCGTCATCATTATTGCCGGCATCATCTGGCGACTGGTGCTTGGTAACGACAGTGCAGAGAGCATCCGCTCTCATCTGGCCAAAGCTGTCTATCAGGTGTTTCTGCCTGCGCTGGTGTTGCATGTGCTCTGGCAGGTGCCGGTTGACATTAATATGGTGCGGGTGCCACTGGTCTCCGCAATCAGTGTGCTGCTCTCTCTGCTGGCAGCATTTCTGATCTACTCCAGCGGTCATCTGGTCAAAGGTTTCATGAAAGTTGCCTCGCCCAACAGAGCTGTGGGCGCACTGCTGCTTGCCTCGGCCTTTGGTAACTTCTCCTATCTTGGTCTGCCTGTACTGACGCAGACCTTCGGTGAATGGTCGCAGGTGGTGGCGATCCAGTTTGATCTTCTGGCCAGTACTCCGATTCTGTTTACTGTCGGGATTATGGTCGCCGGTTACTACGGATCTTCCGGAAAAGGCATGCATCCACTGACTTCACTGCTGCAGGTGCCTGCTCTGTGGGCAGCTATTGGCGCTCTGCTGTTGAGTATGTTTCAGGTACCCATGCCAGAGTGGCTGGAGCGGTCACTGTCGATACTCGGTGCGGCCGTGGTGCCACTGATGCTGCTCTCTGTTGGTATGGCATTGCGCTGGCAGGCTGGCTGGCTTGGTCGCGTTCCGGTACTTCTTCCTGTGGTGTTGATTCAACTGGCCCTGATGCCGTTGATTGCATGGGGCGCATCGATCGGTGTTGGTATGCCGGAAAAGCTGCTTGCGCCTGCGGTGATTGAGGGTGCGATGCCGACGATGGTTCTGGGACTGGTGATCTGTGATCGCTTTAAACTCGACACAACGCTCTACGCAGAAGCGGTGACGGTGACAACGCTGCTCTCACTGCTAACGCTGCCGTTCTGGCTGCAGCTGGTCTCATGATCTTCTCTGCTAAACGGGATCTCTATTTTGCATATGGCTCCAATATGTCGAGCCGGCGCTTGCTGGCGCGGGTGCCCTCAGCCAGAGCGCTTGGCCTTGCCAAATTGGATGGTTTTACCTGGTGTTGTAATAAGCTGGGCAAAGATGGCTCCGGCAAAGCCAATCTGATGAGTCAGGACGGTGCACAGGTGTACGGCGTATTGTATGAGATTAAATCAAAGCACTGGAAGCAGCTGGATAGGCTGGAGTTGGGCTATCAGCGCATTGAAGTCGAGGTGGAGCAGGCCGGGGAAAAACGGAGCGTATGGAGTTATCAGTCGAATCTGATGACAGCCAACCCTCCCACACCGGAGTACCTCAGCTTTATTATCGATGGTTTGATTGAGCATAAACTGCCGATGGCGTATGTCAGTGAACTGCGCCTCGAGGCTGGAATTTAAAGTTTCAGATTAAATAAACGGAATGGCCAGCACGCTATATCTGGCCAGTTTACCTATTGAAACCAGAACCAGAAATGTGATCAGCTGACAGCGCATCAGCCCAGCTGCCAGGCAGAGCGGATCGCCAACAATCGGCAGCCAGGCCAGCAGCAGGGATGGCCTGCCATATTTCTCAAACCACTGTTCGGCCCTTTCAGTCTGTGTCTCAGAGATTCTCAGCCACCTCTTATGCACGGCCGCATTGCCGAGTCGACCCATACCGTAGGTGATTAGACTGCCGAGCACATTGCCGAGGGTGGCGATTAAAACCAGAGCCACAATATTACCCCCCTCATTCAGCCGATAGAGCAGTAGAACTTCCGAACCGCCGGGGAAGAGGGTTGAGGAGATCAGTGCGGAGAAAAAGAGGGGCCAATCCATGCGCTAAGACTAACGGCAGGCATAGATGCAGAGATAGTCTGAATATGAAAATGGATGTTCTCTGCTCCAATGCGACGTAGAATTTGAATATGATCTACTTTTATGACTCCCCACTTGGCCCGATCTCTTATGAGTGGGATGGTGAGCGCTGTCTGCACATCTGGCTGGATGAGAGTGCAGATGACAAGGCACTCAACAATGATCCGGTATCAGACTGGTTTGATGCCTATTTCAGTCGCCAGAGTCTGTCGTTACCGCCGCTGGCTGAGCCCGCCAGCGATTTCCAGGCGATTATGCGTGAAGGGTTGGTAAAGGTTCCCGCCGGTGAAGTGCGCACCTATGGCGAGCTTGCCAAAGAACTTCATACATCAGCGCGGGCTATGGGGCAGGCGCTGGGGGCCAATCCCCTGCCGATTCTTATCCCCTGTCATCGTGTGATTGCAGCTGATGGCTTGGGTGGTTTCGCTTGTGGCCTTGAGTGGAAGAAGAGACTGCTCAAATTTGAACGTGGCTTTTAAGCTGTTAGTGTCCGGCAAAATCTGAAAAACGGAGTAGATATGATCGTAGCAACTGCCCGCCATATTCTGGTGGATACCGAAGAGAAGTGTAATGAGCTGAAAGCAGCTATCGAAGGCGGCGCTGATTTTGCTGATATCGCACGCGATAATTCCAGCTGCCCATCCGGCCGCAATGGTGGTGATCTGGGCGAGTTCGGTCCGGGCATGATGGTTCCTGAATTTGATAAAGTGGTCTTTTCCGCTGAAGTTGGAACTGTACAGGGGCCGGTTCAGACCCAGTTTGGTTATCACCTTCTGGAAGTTACCAGCCGCAGTTAATTGTATTGATCTATCATAAAAAAGGCGGGGTTTCCCCGCCTTTTTTTATGCTCGAAGATTCACGCTTTAAGCATCGATCGCCTGTTTTTCAGCTGTTGAATAATCTCATCAGCTGGCACCGGCGGACTGGATAGGTAACCGAGCATGCCATCAGAGTCATGCGCGCGTAGAAAGTTTAACTGCTCCGTTGTCTCCACGCCTTCAGCGACCACCTGATGATTGAGGATGTGGCCCATAGCGATGATTGCATTGGCAACCTGCCCGCTGTCGCCACTATCTCCAATCTGATTAATTAGTGAGCGGTTCATCTTCAGCTCGTGTACCGGCATGGTTTTCAACGCCTGCAGCGAGAAGAAGCCAGCACCAAAATTATCAATGGTGATTTTCACGCCCAGTTCATTGAGCTCATTCATGCTCTGCAGGACGCCAGAGGCATGTTGCATCAGATCATTTTCACTGATCTCCAGCTGTAGCATCTCGGCGGATAGCTTGCTCTCATCAAGAATGGATGCCACCAGCCTGCTGAAGTCGGAATGGCGCAGCTGCTCAGCAGTGATATTAACCGATACCGGTACAATGGGCAGTCCTGACTCCTGCCAGGCTCTGTTCTGAAGGCAGGCATGGCGCAGTACCCACTCGCCTATAGGTACGATAAGCCCTGTTTTATTGGCCAGTGGCAGGAACTGGTCGGGCAGCGCCATACCTTCATCACCGCGACTCCAGCGCAGCAGGGCGTGGGTGCCGATGATCACCCCCTCCTTCAGATCCACCTTGGGCTGGTAATAGATCACCAGTTCATTGTTGGCGATGGCCTGTCGCAGTGCTTTTTCAAGGCTCAGCTCTCTATTCAGCTCATCGGGCAAACCATCTCCGGAATCCCGATAGATACAGTAGCGGTTGCGTCCCATCTCCTTGGCCTGATACATGGCATCATCGGCCAGTCGCATGATGGTTTCCGCATCACTGGATTCACCAGATTTCAGACTGATGCCAATGCTGACGCCAAGCACATAGTGGGAGTCCTTGAGCATCATCGGCTTCTGAATTTGACTGATTACCTTCTCAGCTATTATGCAGGCGGACTCCTCAGAGGCGATCTCACCAAGAATGATGCTGAATTCATCGCCGCCAATTCGGGCTACGGTATCGGTTTCACGGATGCACCCCTGCAGTCTGTTACCCACCTCGATGAGAGCCTTGTCACCCCACTCATGACCCAACTCATCATTGATCGGTTTGAAGTAGTCCAGATCCATAAATAGAACGGCCATATTGGTCTGCTTACGGTGGGCCTGTGCAATGGCCTGTTTCAAGCGGTCATAATAGAGACTGCGGTTGGGCAGGCCTGTGAGCAGATCGGTGTAGGCCATCTGCCTGATCTTCTCCTCACTCTGTTTGTGCTGGCTGATATCGGCGATGAAACCCAGAAACTCAATCTGGCCATTACTATCCTGTTCAACCCGAATCTCATCACCTACCCAGAAGTAGTGACCATCCCTGTGCTGGAAACGATATTCGAAGCGATTGCTGCCGCGTTTGAGCCCACGCTCCAGCTCCGTGTGAACATGTTCAAGATCATCAGGATGAACACACTCCAGGCGAAATCCCGGATGGCTGGTGAACTCCTCTGCTTCATAACCGCATAGCCGTTTAATATTTTCGCTGATAAAGGTTGTCGGGAATTTGTCGGATACCCCGGATGCATATATGACTGCTGAGGTTGAAGTGAGAAGGAAATTCAGTCGTTCGTTGGCCATGCGTATCTGAATCTCATTAGCCTTGAGTCGTTGATAGATGGCCTGAAAATCCTGCAGGCGCTGGTTCTCCTGTTTCAGGTCACGAAAATCGATCCAGTGCTTGATACTATGAACCAGTTCATGCGCTGAGACCGGTTTTTCAAGGTACTCCACGGCACCCTGGCGCAGTGCTTCGATGGTGTTTTTCTTGTCAGCATAACCGGACATCATGATCGATGGGCAGTCGGGATGGTGTTGCCGAATATAGGAGAGAATTTCCAGTCCTGATCGCCCTTCTAACTGAACATCAAGCAGGGCAAGATCAATAGATGAATCGAGCAGGGCAACAGCCTGATCATAACCTTCAGCACTGCAGGTGAGAAAACCTGCATTCTCCAGAATCTGGACAAATGCACCCCTTAGCGAGGTCTGGTCTTCAACGATGAGGATCTTGGATTGATTCAAGCCAGCCCCTCCCTGTTTCGTAGCTATATATAGCTATGGTATCACAAACATCGGCCCCTGTCAGCCCAGTCGCTGTAAATGCTTTATTTCAAAGGGAAATCAGTGAACGGAATCTCGATTTCACCAGTGATGGTGATGCGCACAGTGCCCTCTCCCGCTGACAGGGCAGGCGCTCCTGCATCGGCTGATTTGCTCATCATCGCCATTTCAGATCGATACAAAACGGGGCGAGGTGTTTGACTGCTGGTGTTGAGATGAATGATGCGAAAACTTGTGGCATCCAACCCCTGGGCCAGCGTGGCTGCCTTGCTGCGAAATGTTTCGATAGCTTGGAGTCGGAGTGTGTCCTGCGTTTGCAACGAGAGTTTTCGACTCACTTTGAACTGCAGGTTGGAGAGCTGTGCGCCTTCGCTTTCAATCGCATCCAGCCACTGCGGGACGGCCTCAAGATTGTTGCTGGTGATCTGTTCCGTCTGGCTCATGCGCCAGGCGGTGCGGATGCGAGGCTGGTTCTTTGGATGGTGCCATACCGGCTGCATGTTTCGACTGGTAGTTTTTATCTTCAGACCTTGCTCTTTTTTTAACCGTTTCTGAATCAGGCTGGTGATCCGATTTACCTGCTGGCGGATGGCATTGGCATCTTTGCCCTCTTTTTCAATGCGGAAGGAGATCACCACTTCATCATTGGGCAGCTCACTTTCAGCGGTGGCTGAGATATTAATGCGTGTGCCGGCAGGCTGTGGGGCTTCAGCCTGAGCATGAAGAGGCATCAGGAGCAGTAGGGAGAGAGTAAGTAGGAATCGCATGAGATCAGTATGAGAGCGGTTCTGAGACTCTGCAAGGTGAATATTCAGCAGCGCCTGTAGCGGCATGACTCTGAGGAAGTAGGTTTGTCCTGTCCCGGAAAGATAATGTTTAGTGAAGCGTGTACAAAAGAGTGTAGCTGTTTATGGCTGGATCATCTGCGTGCGAATAGCGATATGGGCTAGCTCCACTGTATTTTTCACCTTCAATTTTTCCATGAGGTTGGCCCGATGCACATTTACGGTTTTCGGACTGATATGCAGGATTTTACCGATCTCAATCACACTGTTGCCTTCACTGAGCAGAATAAACACCTCAAATTCGCGCGTGGTAAGAATCTCAACGGGTGATTCATTGCCAGTACCGAGACTGTAAACCATGCGCTGGGCGATCTCCGGAGAGACCCATCTGTCACCTTTGGCGACAGAGCGTACGGCCTGTGCCAATTCATTGGGGTCTCCCGACTTGCTGAGATAACCTCTGGCACCAAGCTGAATGGCATGGGATACGAAGGTTTCATCATCGTGCATGCTCATCACCAGTACTTTGGCACTCTCATCTTTGTTCAGCAGTCGGCGGATAAAAGAGAGGCCGCCTTCACCGGGCATGGCAATATCGGCCACGACCACATCCGGTTGTAAAGCCAGACATTCAGGGTAGGCATCTTCACCGCAGCCCTTTTCACCGATGATGTTAATGTCATCTTCGGTCTCCAGCAGGCGACGGAATCCGGCGCGCACCATGGTGTGATCATCAACAAGATATACTGAAATCATCTGCGCCCCCATTTGTTGTTATAGTTGAATCCGTACCAGACTGTAACCTGATTATCGGAAAAAATGGGCAAAAGGTTAATTTTATCCACTCAGGCTTATTAAAGCAGTCAAATGCACTTTTGCATAGGTGCCCTGATTTTCATATGGTCTCACCAGATTAATTGAACAAAAAGGGGAAGCATGGAACCCAATGGCTGGATAGAATCGTTAGGATTGCAGAAGCACCCTGAAGGGGGGTGGTACAGAGAGGTTTATCGCTCTGCCAGTATGATTCCGCAACAGGGACTGCCAGCCCAGTTCGATGGGCCCCGCTCTTTCTGCACCAGCATCTACTTTCTGCTCAGCGGAGATGAATTCTCAGCCTTTCACCGCATCAGACAGGATGAGCTGTGGCACTTTTATGATGGTGATGGCTTAACTGTGCATGTCATTGATGCGGCAGGTAACTATTCGGAAAAGAGGCTGGGGCGAAATCCTGAAAAGGGCGAGTTTTTTCAGCAGGTGGTGGAAGCGGGTGACTGGTTCGGGGCAAGTGTGCCAAGTGGTGGTTTTGCACTGGTTGGCTGCACGGTGGCACCGGGTTTTGAGTTTGCTGATTTTGAGATGCCATCGCGCCAGCATCTGTTGTCACAATACCCGCAACATCAGACTGCAATAAAGAAGCTGACACGTTAGGCGATGCAGCCTCTTTCTGATGTGGAGTCCTTTAGATTTCGTGGCCGGGACTATTTCGTTAAACGCGATGAACTTATCGATCCACTGCTCAGCGGTAACAAATATCGTAAACTTTATAGTTTGATTCAGACACCGGCAGAGCGCTATCGCGGCATTACCTCCTACGGTGGAACACAGTCCAATGCCATGCTCTCTATTGCCGCACTCTGCCAGCAGAAAGGGTGGGCCTTTCACTACACATGCAAGCTTCTGCCGGAACGTCTTAAGGCCAATCCGACCGGCAATTTAAAGAGAGCATTGGAGCTCGGCATGCAGCTGCATGAAGTGGAGCATAAACAGTACGACGCGGCCATTGCATCACTCAGCTCGCCAGCTGATACATCTACACTGTTAGTGCCGCAAGGCGGTGCCGACCCAATCGCAGAGCTCGGCATTAATGTGTTGGCCCGGGAGATAAGCCAGTGGCAGCAGGAGCGGGGTATTGAGAAGCTCAACGTGGTCACCCCTTCAGGCACGGGAACAACGGCCTGTTATCTTGCTTTGGCTCTTCCTGGTGTGAATGTGCTGACCACCGCTTGCGTTGGCGATAGCAATTATCTGATCCAGCAAATGGACATGTTGGGAGCCGTGCCTCTGAATCTTCGCATTCTGGAAAATGAAAAGAAGCATCATTTTGCCAGACCCTATCCGGAGTTTCTCGATATATACCGGGAGCTGAAAGAGGCGGGTATAGAATTTGATCTGATCTACGGGGCTAATATGTGGCATACGTTGCTACAAAACATCGACACTATCGAAGGCACCATTCTCTATGTTCATAGTGGCGGCCTGATGGGTAATGAGACGATGCTGGATCGCTATCGGCATAAGGGTCTGTGATTGCAGTGGGGATTCGCTAGTCTGCGCTCCGAATTGAAGTTGTACCCTGCATTATTCATAAATCGCTGTGATGATTGCGCCGGGGCTTTACTCGCAACGGATTCAGAAGAAAGAGTGCGTAGCCGTGCATACGAACGACTGATAAGGGATTCGTTGCGAGTGAAGGAACAAGCAAGGGTGCAGTACTGTTTGTGAATAATGCAGGCTAGGAGTTTGATGTGAAATTTGTCGGAGCACACACCAGTGCAGCAGGTGGCGTTGAAAACGCACCGTTAAGAGCTATGGAGATGGGAGCAAGTGCCTTTGCGCTGTTCACCAAAAATCAGCGCCAGTGGGCGGCTAAACCTCTGACAGATGAGAGCATTGCTGCCTTCAAAATTAACCTGGAAAAAGCGGGTATTTTGCCTAAACATGTACTGCCGCATGACAGCTACCTGATTAATCTGGGGCATCCTGAAGAGGAGCCTCTGGCGAAATCACGCCACGCTTTTCTTGATGAGTTGCAGCGCTGTGAGCAGCTGGGCTTACCACTACTCAACTTTCATCCCGGTTCACACCTGAAGAAGATCTCTGAAGAGGATTGCCTGAAACGCATTGCCGAATCGATCAACTGGGCGCTGGATCAAACCGAGGGTGTGACAGCGGTGATTGAGAATACCAGTGGTCAGGGCAGTAATATGGGTTTTCGTTTTGAGCATCTGGCTGCGATCATTGATGGTGTTGAAGATAAGGCGCGTGTTGGTGTCTGTCTTGATACCTGCCACACCTTTACTGCCGGTTATGATCTGCGTACGCCTGAAGATTGCGAAAAAACCTTTGCTGAATTTGATGCCGTCGTTGGCTATAACTATCTGCGCGGCATGCATCTCAATGGTTCCAAAGCCAAGTTTGCCTCACGCGTGGATCGCCACCACTCGCTCACCCAGGGTGAGATGGGGCTGGATGCATTCCGTTTCATTATGAATCACGAAGCCTTTGATGATATCCCGATGGTGCTTGAGACGATTGATGAGACCATCTGGCCCGAAGAGATTCAGTTGTTGTACTCTCTGGCTGAAGGTTAGGTTTACGCCATGAGTAATATACAAACTGTAACCATTATTGGCGCCGGACTTGCCGGTTCAGAAGCGGCCTGGCAGCTGGCCAAACGTGGCGTGCCGGTGCGCTTGCATGAGATGCGGCCTGTGAAAATGACACCGGCCCACAATACCGGCAACTGTGCTGAACTTGTCTGCTCCAACACCTTCCGCGCCGATCATCTGGAGAATGCTGTAGGTCTGCTGCATGAAGAGATGCGGCGCATGGATTCGCTGATCATGGATTGTGGTGACAAAGCGCGTATCCCTGCCGGAACCGCACTGGCGGTGGATCGCGAGCAGTTCTCCGAGATGGTGACTGCAGCGCTGCGTGCGGAACCACTGATCGAATTTATTGAGGGTGAAGTCACAGAGATCCCTGCTGATGGCCTGGTGCTGATCGCCTCGGGTCCACTCACCTCCGATGGCCTCTATGATGAGATTCAGAAATTGACGGGTATAGATCGTCTCTGTTTCTTTGATGCGATTGCGCCGGTGCTTGATGCTGAATCGATTAACATGGATATCTGCTACTGGAAAAACCGCTACGATAAAAATGTCGAAGAGGGTGAGGCAGGTGATTATCTCAACTGTCCGATGAATGCCGAGCAGTACAAGGCGTTTATCGCCGAGCTGGTCAGCGCTGAGAAGGTGGCGTTTAAAGATTTCGAGGACATTCCCTTTTTCGAGGGTTGCATGCCGATCGAAGAGATGGCCGAGCGTGGTGAAGACACGCCGCGTTTCGGGCCGATGAAACCGGTCGGGCTGGATCATCCTGAAACTGGCGAGAAGGCGTACGCCGTGGTACAGCTCAGGCGTGATAACCGTATGGGTTCACTGCTGAATATGGTCGGCTTCCAGACCAAAATGACCTACGGGGAGCAGAAGCGCGTTTTTACCATGATTCCGGGCTTAGAGAATGCCGAGTTTTTCCGACTCGGTTCGCTGCATCGCAATACCTTTATCAAATCGCCCGACCTGCTTGATGGCACGCTTCGCCTGAAATCTGATCCGCGCGTTCTCTTCGCCGGTCAGATTACCGGTGTGGAGGGTTATGTGGAGTCGGCCTCCATGGGTTTGATGGCTGGGCGTTTCCTTGCTGCCCTTGCTCAGGGTGAAGAGCCCGAAGCACCACCGGAGAACACCGCGCACGGTGCACTTCTGGCGCATATTTCCCAGACCAGAACCGCAGACTTTCAGCCGATGAATATCAATTTCGGCCTGTTGCCTCCGGGTAAAAAACGCGAAGGCAAACGCCGCTTCTCAAGAGCTGAGCGCAGGCGTTCGGTCTCTGATATTGCACTGCTCGCACTGGATGAATGGTTAAACCCCTCCTCTTAGCGCTGCTATTGCTGCTACCGCTATCCGCGCAGGCGCGAGATATCGGTGAGGCTGAGTTGCAGCAGATTGCAGGGCTTGTTTTCCAGAATGAGTGTGCTGCCAAAGATAGCTGCCTGACCTCATGGAATGAGGGTGAAGCGTTCGCCTCCCTCGGTATTGGTCATTTTATCTGGTATCCCGCAGGTAGTGAGAAACCTTTCAGCGAAAGTTTTCCGGCGCTGCTTGCCTTTATGGCGCAGCGGGGTGTTCAGCTGCCCGGTTGGCTGGAGGCTGATCCCACACGTCCGAATCCGTGGTCAGATCGACAGCATTTTATCGCAGCTTCGCATTCCGCAAGCCTCTCTCAATTGCGCCAGCTGCTCATCGAGACAAAACCCTTGCAGACGCAGTTTATGCTGCAGCGCTTTGAGCAGGCTCTACCCACCCTTCTGGCAGGTCTGAATAGCGCCCAACAGAAACAGATTCGGCAGCAGTTTGAGCGTGTGGCGAAATCTCCCATGGGCATGTATGCCCTGATCGACTATGTCAATTTCAAGGGTGAAGGCAGCAATCCCAAAGAGCGTTATCAGAATAAAGGTTGGGGCTTGCTGCAGGTGCTTGAAAACATGCAGGGAAACGATGTGGGCGTGAGTGCTGTCAAATCCTTCTCTGAATCGGCAGATCAGATGCTAACCCGGCGAGTAGAATTTTCTCCGCCTGAACGCAATGAACTGCGCTGGCTACCCGGCTGGCGTAAACGTCTTGCCACCTATGTCAGGGAATCTCAGAAGCTATTAAAGCAGACGGGGATGTAACGCTTCGGCAATACGGGTCAGTTGCTGTTTTACCCAGGCGGGGCCGGGTTTGTGTTTCTGCTCAAAGGAGAGCCGCTCCAGCTCTCTGAGTGCAGGAATCAGAATATCGAGCTGGCGTGGCAGGTAGGTGAGCATTGATTGCAGTACCTGCTCGCGGATATCCCACTGCAGTTTGCCAGCGCTATTACCGAGGATATGCAGTAGTCCTGCATCATCCTGTGGCGGGCTCAGGGTGATGCTCTCCATAGCCAGCAGCCGTGATGATAGTTCTGGTGGCAGCAGTTCGATATTACCGCGCCATGCGATAATCAGAGGTCGTTGCAGGTCACGAGCCCGCTCAAGGCAGTGGAATAGGGCCAGTGCAGCGGCTTGAGGCAGATCGCCAGCCTCCACATCAATCATCCAGTGACTCTTGGCTTCAAGCCTTTTAACCCACTGTTGCGCCAGCGCCCAGCTTGCATCCAGCGCCTGCGTTGCGTCGATGGTGAGCAGTGCGACGCTGGGGTGGTCTTCACTGATGGTGCGTAAGAGGTGCGTTTTGCCTGCCGCTGATTCGGAGTTCAACCAGATGCGGCCACCATGTACGGTCCACAGGGCCAGGCGATTGCAGGCATCCTCGACGCCATCATGGCGAAACCAGTTGTGGTAGTCATAGCTCACCGGTAGCGGCAGCTGCAGACGCAGTTGATTTTTTTCCATCAGGCTGCGTCTTCGTCGGTGACCGCTTTACGCATCCATACCACCATATACTGAACACCTGAGATGCAGGTGAAGGCAAAGGTTGTCCAGATGACGGTCTGAGAGAAAAGTTCAGCAGGCAACTGCCAGGCCATATCGGCGAGCACGGTCAGCACCAGTGTGATCTGTAGTACCGTGGTGATCTTGGAGCTCATGGTGGGCAGCATCTCCAGTTTGCCGGTGACCACCTCATAAGCGATGGCGCCGACCATAATCACCAGATCGCGGAAGACCACGGCAAGAAAGAGAAACAGAGGGATCTCGTTGATGAAAAAGAGAGTAACGATGGTGCTCAGCAGCATCAGCTTATCTGCCAGTGGATCCATAAATGCGCCGACAATGCTGCGCTGGTTGAAGTGGCGGGCAATGGCGCCATCAAGCATATCGGTGATGCCGGCAATACCCATCAGAACCAGTGCAAAGGTAGCCTCGCCCTCCAGAATTGCAAAGACAATAAAGGGGGTAATGACGATGCGGGCCAGCGTCAGAATGTTCGGGATATTGAGGATGCGATCGTTCACTAAGTTGGCTCTGTTATCAGCGTGCCACCCACCCTTCGATGGTTGGTGAGAGAGTTAGACCTCTGCGTTTGAACCAGTGAGTCAGCCACTGATCATCTGCGTCGCGAAGTTGCAGGCGATACTGCTGGCCATCCGGGTTCACCTGCTTGAGTGAGAGGTCGAGAATACGCGGATCACGGCGCAACTCCTCTTCAAAGAGTACCTGTTCAGGTAGCGATGCCTGCCGCTCAATGCTGAGGGTCAGGAACGTTTTCTGCGGGCTGGCTTCTTTTGTTGCACCTGTGGTAAGCGTCGGGGCAACCTCAACAGGGATTGCATTGGAGGCGTAAGCATCACGTGCCTGCAACATGATCTCGGAGAGCCATGGTTTAAGTTGTCTGAAAGGGTCACCCGATCTGACTGTGCGGGTCTCTGCGAGTTCACCCAGTTTGGATGTGCCGCGCACACTGAGGGTGATCTGCCTGCTATCGAGCCAGCGCCAGTGCAGCACCAGCGACTCGCTGCCGCCATCAAGACCATAACCCCAGTCCGAACCGGTTTTTGCGGCATACTCCTGCAGCATGGCAGCAGATTCAGGCATGGAGCGGCCGGAAGCGTTGGAGAGTTGAACAGAGAGAATCCAGTTGGGTTGTTCAGGAATATGAGCAATGTCATTCTTCTTCAGAAATGATATTACACGGCGCTGATTGAAGGTGACGGAGACACCGTTCTCAACCGGGGTGGCGCGCTGAAGGAAGAGTACCGCTTTGACGTTGTTGGGAATTTTATGCTGATCGGCTTGCAGCACGATGCGCTGCCAGAGTTGTGGCAGTGCCAGATCGGCGGCTTTGCGGATGTTGCCGTGCAGGTACTCCACCGTTTGGCCCTTTTCATCATCGGCAAGGATTTCGATCTGCATGCGGGCATCATTGGCGGCCAGAGCCGTGTGTGGAAGCAGTAAAAGCAGCAGAAAGGGCAGTAGTCGTCTGATCATTTTACGATCCTCAGGTGACCTTTTTTACGCTCTTTTGCAGGCTCATCCGATTGACCATCAGCTTTTGAGCCGCCGCCTTCAATCACTGTGATCATTGAGGTGGGCGCAGCATCGGCATTGTTGGCTTCCGGTGCTGAGGCCTGCATCTCTTCACTCACATCGGCCTCAAGCTCTTCATCACTCATATTGCTGCGTACCGCTTTAACAATGGCTCTGATCATCTCTGGTACACAGTCGTCCCAGATAATGCCCTGCTCCAGATCACCCTCAGGAAGATAGGCAGCCCAGATCTTGAACATCGGTATTTTGCAGGGGTAGGAGACACCGGAAAAAGAGAAGTTGGACTCAAGGGAATCTTCCCGGATATGAATGATCTGAGGCATGCGGGAGTTAAGTACCAGGCGCAGAGCCGGATCACCTTTGAGTGAATCAGGAACATCCACATCATCGCTGGTGGCATCTACTACAATATAGATACGGCCATGTTCGGCGAAATATTCCCGCAGCTGTTTGGCTTTGGCGGCATCTGCGAAGCTTAAGCTCATATCAGTTCCTCTACCTCCAGTCTAAGCATGATCTGAAAAGTTCAGAGCATGCCTGCGGGCCATGGAAGGGCCGCCAAAATCATGCATGGAGATGCCTGATTTTGTAAGCAAAGGGGAAACGACGTTTTTCCCTTTGCGTTAAGAACATCTGCATGGAAGCAGATGTTTGTATACTTCAATCCCAACGCTAACGGTAATCGAACAAAGATAAAATACGGAGTGGTCCTGTAAGCCGGGTTCTGTCTCTCCCGAGGGAGGAGACGGTCATTCATCTAGGCCTGCTGTTGCCAGCAGGCTCAAGCAGCCTACCCGGAAGTAAACGTGGGCCACGCTTAGCACTTCCCTATTTGGCCTTGCTGCAGGCGGGGTTTACCATGCCCCAACCTGTTACCAGATCGGGCGGTGCGCTCTTACCGCACCTTTTCACCCTTACCAACGGTCTCCGAAGAGGCGGTTGGCGGTCTAAGTCTCTGTGGCACTTTCCTCGAGGTCGCCCTCACCGGCCGTTAACCGGCGCCTTGCCCTGTGCAGCCCGGACTTTCCTCGGTGGATGCAAGCACCCAACGCGACCGTCCAGACCACTCCGTGCGCCGTAGTGTATCCGTGCGCATCACATAGTCACGAAACCAGCAGGTTTGTTGGTGTAGATAGCTTTCCAAGGTCCTGCATCTTGTTGATGTGAAATGTTAGTGACAATGTTTTGTGAACCTGCCATTTTGCGCTGCTGTTTAATTCACATTTACGGGGATATTATAATGAAAAAACTTATTTTTATGTTCACACTGCTTATCGCAGCTTCATTTGCAGTGGTGCCAGCTTCTTATGCAGGCGATCATGGTCATGACTCCAAGTCTGCGTCAGACAGTAAATCCAAAGATAATAAAAGTGACGACAAAAGCGATGATAAGAGTGATGACAAGAGTGACGATAAACACTAATTAAGAGATGCTCTGAATGGCCCGACCTTGTGTCGGGCCTTTTTTTGTACTCTGCTTTTATTCACCTAAAATCGTTAGACTTGCGTCCGGGGTGGGGTGATTTATCGTTCAGGACATGAATGACTCTACTACCAACCCGATCCTGAAAGGGATCACCACTGAACTTCCACTTTTTGATCAGATCAGACCTGAACATGTGCTGCCGGCTATTGATGCCGAACTTGATCGTGCACGTCAGGTTGTTACCGGACTGACCGATATTTCCAACCCCGACTGGGATTCACTGATGCTGCCGCTTGAGCAGATTGAGGAGTCACTGGGGCGTGTCTGGGGGCCGGTCGGCCACCTCAACGCGGTCTGTGATTCTGAAGAGCTGCGTCCGATCTACCAGCAGGGTGTGGCGAAGATGACCGAGTGGTCGAGTGAGCTGGCGCAGAATGAGGCGCTCTATGCGGCGATCCGCAAGGTGGCGGATCGGGATGATTTTCCAAGCTTGTCTCAAGAGCGGCGACAGGTGATTGAACATGCATTGCGTGATTTCAAACTCTCCGGTGCTGAGCTTGAGGGTGATGCCAAAGCGCGATTTAAAGCCATTCAGATGAAACTCTCTGAGTTGACCACGGCATTCGGTCAGCATGTGCTTGATGCCACGCAGGCTTTTGAACTGCACATCACCGAGGCGGCTGATGTTGCCGGGCTACCGGAATCTATTCTCGCCTCTGCGGCGCAGCGTGCTGCGCAGTCAGACAGAGAGGGCGGCTGGCTGATTACCCTTGATGCCCCCTCCTATGTGCCGTTTATGCAGTTTGCCGAGAAGCGGGAGCTGCGCGAAACGATGTATCGGCAATATGTGACCCGCGCTTCAAGCGGTGAGTTGGACAATACGCCGGTGATTGTTGAGATCCTTGCTCTGCGTGCGGAGGCTGCTTCTCTGCTCGATTTTGAACACTACGCGGCATCATCGCTGGCCAGCAAGATGGCGACAGATGTGGATGAGGTGACCGGTTTCCTGCGTGAACTGGCAGCCAAAAGCAGACCGATTGCCGAGCAGGAGTTTGCTGAACTGCAGACCTTTGCCGCGGCAGAGCTGGGGCTGGATGATCTGCAGGCCTGGGATGTGGCCTATGCTGCTGAGAGGCTGCGTCTGAAAACCTATGCGATTTCACAGGAGGAGCTTAAGCCCTACTTCCCTGAAAAGAGTGTTGTGAACGGTATGTTCGGGCTGGTGGAGAAGCTCTACGGTATCTCAATCCGTGAGAATGAGAACGTGCCGAAATGGCATGCGAGTGTTCGCTACTTCGAACTGTTCGATAGCAGTGGTGAGCAGATCGCAGCCTTCTATCTCGATCCCTATGCGCGAGCCCATAAACGTGGTGGTGCATGGATGGATGAGTGCATTGTGCGTTGGCGCAAACCCGATGGCTCCCTGCAGCTGCCGGTGGCCTATCTGGTCTGCAACTTCGATGCGCCAGTTGGTGATAGACCAGCGCTGTGGACCCATGATGAGGTGACCACGCTGTTCCATGAGTTCGGCCATGGCCTGCACCATATGCTGACCTCGGTCTCTGAGCTGGGTGTATCCGGTATCCGTGGCGTGCCGTGGGATGCCGTTGAATTGCCTAGTCAGTTTATGGAGAACTTCTGCTGGGAGCGGCAGGTGGTAGAGCTCTTTGCTAAACATTACGAGTCAGGCGAGACGCTGCCTGAAGCCCTGTTTGATAAGATGCTGGCGGCAAAGAATTTCCAGTCGGCAATGATTATGTTGCGCCAGATTGAATTTGCCCTGTTCGATGTGCTGCTGCACAGTGAGTATGATCCGGCAGGCAGTGAGTCGGTGCAGCAACTTCTGGATCGGGTGCGCAGTGAGGTGTCGGTGATTTCACCGCCCGCCTTCAACCGTTTCCAGAACAGTTTTAGCCATATCTTTGCCGGTGGTTATGCGGCGGGTTACTACTCGTATAAGTGGGCCGAAGTGCTGTCGGCCGATGTTTATGCCACCTTTGAAGAGGAGGGTGTGCTCAATGCCGAGACTGCAGGACGTCTGCGTAAGGAGCTGCTCAGTATTGGCGGCAGTAAGGAGATCATGGATGCCTTCGTGGCCTTCCGTGGCCGCAAGCCAAGTGTGGATGCGCTGCTGCGTCACTCCGGCCTTGCCGGAAATGAAGGAGAATAGAAATGAGTGATCAGGTTACGATTACAGATATTAAAATGCCATTTATGTCGATGGTTGTATTTATGGTGAAAATGGCGATCGCTTCAGTTCCCGCTTTTATCATCCTTTCGATTATCGGTTCGATCACCTTTGCCCTGATGGGAGCAACCTTCGGATCGATTGAGACCTATTTCGGTCCCAAGCAGTTTTAAGTTATGGGCAACGAGAGTTATCGAGAACAGGCACTGAAGTTATACCCATGGGTCTGCGGCCGTTGTGGACGGGACTTTGCAGGCAAGCAGTTGAAAGAGTTGACCGTGCACCATCGGGACCACAACCACAGCAACAACCCGCCCGACGGCAGCAACTGGGAACTGCTCTGCATCTACTGCCACGATAATGAACATCAGCGATATATGGAGGCTGATGCACAGGGTGATATCAAACGCGATGAGGCCAGTGGTTCGAGCTTCAAAGGGCTGGCCGGACTGGCTGCGTTGTTAAAAGAGAAGGAATAAGAGCCTTATAAGTCAAAGGCTAAAATTGAACCGCAGAGGACGCAAAGTTTCGCAAAGGATAAAACAGTTATCTTTTGGGGGAATTCAGTGGTTTGTTGGGTTGAGTACAGTTTGTAGTACATAGATGTTTCTACCCTGCGAAGTAGAAAACCTATCCAAGTCCAATATGGACCTTGCCGCCCGATTACTTTTCTCTGCTTATCTTCGCGCAACTTTGCGTCCTCTGCGGTAATAAAGGCTATTCTTTGTCGATGCGCTCTTCAGGTTCAATGTCAGGGCCGAGCAGGACGGAGATCCACTGCGTATCTTCATTCGCTTCCAGTGCCAACTTCACAATCATGGTCAGTGGCACAGAGAGCAACATACCGACAGGGCCGAGAATCCAGCCCCAGAAGACCAGTGAAACAAAGACGATCAGCGTGGAGAGGCCAACACCTTTACCCATGAATCGCGGTTCAATGACGTTACCCATGACAATATTTACGACGATAAAACCGAGTCCGGTCAGCACCGCGTCACCAACGCCCAGCTGCACCAGCGCCAGCAGAACCGCAGGTATAGCGGCAATAATCGACCCAATATTGGGAACAAAATTAAACAGGAATGCCACCAGTCCCCAGAGAATGGCGTGATCCACACCCAGCAGTGTTAGCCAGAGGGTGATGCATGTGCCGGTGGCCATGCTGACCCAGCTCTTGATAGCCAGATAGGAGTTCACACTGCTCAGGAATTTTTCGATGCCGATGGTGGATGGTGCTTTATCACCAATCGCGCGCCATTTGTGTGGCAGGGCCGCCGCTTCAATAAGCAGGAAGATCACCGTCAGTACAATCAGAAAGGTATTGGCCAGCGCGTTGCCGAATCCGGAGAGCAGGTTGCCCGCCATGCCAAGCGCTACTGAGGGATCAAAGCGATCATGTAACATCTGTGTGTTGAGATGGATCCCGTAGCCGGAGAGCCAGGTGATCAGGGCTGCAACCTGATCATTCAGGCGAGCCTGATAGGTGGGAAGGTTGGTTGAGAAATCGGCAATGGAGGCGCCGACAAAGATGCCGAGCAGGGTTCCGAGCAGGATCAGTGTCATGGCGATGGTCAGCACCGATATGGCTGCCGAGAGGCCACGATCAGTCAGCCACTTCAGTGGTGGCAGGCAGATAATGGCGAGAAAAGCGGCAAGCAGGAATGGCACCAGCATGTCGGTAGCCGCCTGCATGCCTGCAACCACCACCACAAATGCGGCGGCGGGAATCAGGATGTTGATGCTGTTGTGGGAACCCATAGGCTATTGATAGTCGACCAGACGCGGGTCATCAAGGTCAAATGCGGTTTCACCGGTAGCGAACATCAGTTTCAGATAGGGCAGGCAGCCTTCGCATTCAACGCCGCATGCGGTGGCTTTCTGCGCGGCTTCAAGGTTTTCAAAGCCTTTCAACTGCTCGAATGTTTTGCTGATGCATTCGCAGCGATTGACCATTTCATCACACATCTCGCTTCTCCTGTTGGTGATCTGGTTTCGGATACTGGCCCAACTTACCTTGAAACGGCAAGCGCAGCATATAGAACAGATTATGGGTGGGAGCCTGTTGTAGGGTCTCCAGCCCGATGCTCATCTTCTCATGCCCGAGCCTGGGCTGCTCCTGCCATGTGCCGAACAGGCGGTCCCAGATGCTGAGGTTGAAACCGAAGTTGCTGTCGGTCTCTGTTGGGATGACCGAGTGGTGAATACGATGCACATCAGGGGTGACCAGCAGTAGCCGAATCAGAGCATCCATCTTTTCAGGAAGCTTGAAATTGGCATGGTTGAACATCGCCATGCCGTTGAGAACAATTTCAAAAATAACCACAGCAGTGGCAGGGGCGCCGAGCGCGATAACAAATGAGAGCTTGATCAGCATCGATAACAGGATCTCAATCGGGTGAAAGCGCAGGCCGGTAGTGACATCAATATCACAATCAGCGTGATGTACCCTGTGCAGTCGCCACAACAGTGGTACAGCATGGAAGATGAGATGCTGGCAGTAGATGATCAGATCGAGAAGGATGACTGAGATGGCAATCTCTGCGTTGGCAGGCAGCTCGATAGCGTTAAACAGCCCAATCCCGTTTGCCTCAGCCCAGAGCGCAGTACCGACAGCACCGGCTGGAAAGAGCAGGCGCACGATCAGGATATCAATAAGAATAATGCCGAGATTGGCTGGCCAGCGGCGATAACCAAAGCGCAGTGGCCGACGAGGGGCCATAGCCTGAGCCAGTGCCATACAACCAAAGATGGTTATAAAGGCGGTGAGTCTGAGGGTCGGTTCATCCATAGCAGGAGTCTGAATGAAAAGAGAACAGTGGCAAGGTTACTACGCACTGCGGCGTGTAAATTCCCCTTGGTGATAATTGTCATAGAAACTAACCTGTGGCTAACTGTTATAGTTCGGCAGTCTGAAATATCTGCTATGCTTACTATGCGTTGATAGATAAATCGGTAAGCTTACGAGCAGAGATATAGTTAAAAATCGGGAGCTAGTGTGTTTCCGGGTGATACAAAGCGTGTATCATGAACCAAACAGGTTACGTTTTACGGAGGATTAAGAGATGAAAAGAGTCATGTTGTTGATGGTGGCAGTAAGTTTTGGCCTGGTCGGGTGTGCAAGTAACCCTGATGATCCAAATAAGCATACCAAAGAGAAAGCTGCGATGGGTGCTGCGATTGGTGCGATTGCCGGTGCTGTAATTGGCCATCAGCAGGATCGCTCCGGTGGTGCACTGCGCGGTGCACTGATTGGTGGTGCAGCCGGTGGTGTGATCGGAGCCGGTGCAGGTCGTTATATGGATAATCAGGAAGCTGAGTTCAAACGTGTGTTGGCAGAAGAGCGCCGCGCCAATCAGATTGAGATTGAACGACTGCAGAATGAGAACCTGAAGATTACCATGAACTCTGAAGTTTCATTCGCATATAACTCTGCGCAGCTGACACCTGCATTCCACTCATCACTGGATAAGGTGGCCGATATTTTGACTCGTTATCCACGCACCACCATCAAGATTACCGGCCATACCGACAGTCGCGGTTCTGCTGAATACAATCAGCAGCTCTCTGTGCAGCGTGCGCAGGCAGTTGGATGGTATCTCTCTGATCGCGGTGTTGATTCCAGACGCGTAGTTACCGATGGACGTGGAGAGATGCAGCCACGGGCGACCAATGAGAGTGAGGCGGGCAGGCAGCTCAACCGTCGTGTTGAGATGCTGATCGTTCCGGATTCGGATATTCAGTAAATTTCTGAGCAACAAAAAGCCCGGCCAGTTGGTCGGGCTTTTCTGTTTTGGGGAAGGGGAGTGATGGGGAAAGTGTTGCGTAATCTACTGCTGTTTATTGTGCTGCTGGCCGTGCTGCTGTTTGTGGCTCCGATGTTGATTCCCTCTGATGCACTCAAGCGTGTTGTTGAGGAGCAGGCATCCAGAGCCACCGGCCTGCCTGTTGAGGTTGCAGAGGTCTCAATCCGACTACTCCCCTCTGCGCAGGTGGTCATGGCAGAGCTGCAGCTGGGTAAAACAGCTGATCAAACTCCGATTCTGCATGCGGCTTCGGGCAGCGCATCCCTTAGTCTGATGCCACTGCTTAGTGGTGAGCTGCAGCTTAATGGCATCGATTTCACAGCATTGGCGATTCAGATTCCTCACTACAGTGGTTCAAAGGAGGCTGTTCTGCGCATCAACAGGGTAACAGGGCAGCTGCATCTGAATCTCAACAGTGCCAGACTAAACGGGTTAAAGGCCGAGCTCTATGGCGGTGAAGTGAATCTGGATGCGGATGTTGCTCTTGCAAACAATAGCTCTGTTTCAATCACTGGCCGGACTAAAGTGCATGGCGTCCAGATAGAGGCGCTGCTTGCCGATCTCGGTTCGCGTCATCAGTTGAGTGGCAGGTTAAGTGCGGAGCTGGATATCACTGCCAGTGGTGCTTCTGCTATGGCGCTGCAACAGGGGTTGCAGATTGATGGTCCTGTGCGCACGCGTTCGGGTAAGGTGATGTTTAACGGTATCACCGCTGGATATGACTTGATTCGCTTTAACCTGCAGACACGGGGTATGAATCATCACCTCAATAGCATTGAAGCCTTCTCTCCGCTGATCAATGCAACCGGTGATCTGCTGGTAACCGGCAACTACAGATTGAGTGGCAGACTGAAGGCTGCAGGAATGCCAGGGCTCTCCGGTGAGGCAGTGGTTGGTGGAACAATTGACCAGCCGCAGCTGATGCCAGTCGCCGCACCTGCCGCCGCCAGCATGGGACTTACTCCCGCTTATTAGGTGATGAAAGTGTCATGGATTCGACACAGTTGCGATCTTTTTCTGGTATAATGGTTGAGGCTGACATACAGTGCGTTCCGCAGAACATAGTTTTTGGTGGTTTTTCTAGGCCGATTCGGAAGTTTCTTCTTGATTTCTCTTAAGTAAAATCTCATCTAAATAAACGTTTATGCAAAATATTTAAATTAGATTAATCGAGGATTTTTAAAATGGCAACAGGTACAGTAAAGTGGTTCAATGACTCTAAAGGTTTTGGTTTTATCGCACAGGATGACGGCGGTGACGACGTATTCGTTCACTTCTCAGCAATTCAGGGTGATGGCTTCAAATCTTTGGCTGAAGGCCAGAAAGTAGAATTCGAAGTTGAAGATGGACAGAAGGGCCCACAGGCTCGTAACGTTTACCCTCAGTAAGAATTACCAAAAATTAGTTTTCACTAATTATTTAAGCACCTCGCCTCGGCGGGGTGCTTTTTTTTGGAGATGGTTTTGGGACTGATTATTATTGCATCAATTGCCTTCGGACTAGCAATACTGCTTGGCATCGAATTCATCAGGTTTCTGTTATCTGATCTGTACCAAAGTGGAGCCGGAGGCTATCAACCCGGGAGGTTTGCAGCATTTAGTCTGCGTCATCGTCGTGCTGCTCTGGTGGTGGCCTCACTCTGGGTGAGCTGCTGGATTCTGATCTCACTGTTGACCATGTTTGAGTTTTTCACCCATTCCGAATCCTACTTCTAGTGATATTGGGAGATATCCGCTGATATTTTATGCCACGTCGGATGGGCTCTCTTGGGGCGATAGTGGCAAATAGACCCTTATCTCGCTACCCAGATTTTCACGACTCTCTATTTCAATCTCACCATGATGAACTTTTACTGTGCCCAGCACTGCAGAGAGGCCAAGACCGGTGCCCTTGCCGGGTTCTTTGGTGGTGAAGAATGGGTCATAGATGTGTGGCAGGTTCTCCTCACTGATGCCTATGCCATTGTCCTTCACTGTAATCATGGCAAAGCTGCCGGTCTGGTTTTGATCCGGGCTACTTTCAAAGTTTTTTTCAATCATCTCAAGTTTGACGGATAGTTGCGGTTGCGCGCTATTTTTTATGGCATCGTCAGCGTTGCTGATCAGCTCTTTAAGCATGGCACTCACTTTTTCATTGTCTCCGATAATTTCTATATCCGGCGATATATTAATCTCACATTGATATCGCTCTGGCATCTCTTCTATAGCAAGTTGGGTAACTGTGGCGGCCAGCTTGGATAGATTGATCTGCTCATTGGATCTAAAGCCATGGCGGGAAAAGGTGAGTAGATATTTAACAAGCCGGGTTGCCCGCTCAACAAGGCGATCCATACTATTTAATGCGCGCATGTTACGTTCGGGATCACCACTGTTGGTTCTCAACAGGTAGAGATTGGCCGTCACGGCTGAGAGAATATTGTTAAATTCGTGGGCAATGCCGCCGGCAATAATGCCTGTTGATTTCATGCGCAACCGTTCCTGCTCGTTTTTGCTGGCAGACTTCTCTGTTTCTACTTTGATCAGATGTTGGCGATACCAGAAGCCGAAGAGAAGAAAGATGGCAACGAGCAGCAGGCCTGAGAGAAGCATGATAAGCTGGCTGGAAAAGCGTTTCTCTGCTGTATAGTGATGAATAAAGTCATCGGAATAGTAGGCGATGATTTTCCACTTGTAGGGCCGTGCTGTATTCAGGTGCATGGTTTTGGCGTGAGAGAAGGCATCATACGGGGAGATGGTGGTATAGAGATAAGTACCCCCCTCTGCCGTAATAGTACCCTGTTCAGCTGTGGCTATTGATTTCCATATCTGCGGATGAAGTGCTGCGAAAGAGTTGTTTTTGGTGCTCTCATACATGAAGCCCCAGAGCTTGGACTCCTCTTCTCCGGCAAACCAGTAGCCGTCTCCATTGAGCCATGAAACCTGTTGTGCAGGCACGAGTTTAGCACGATCGGAGAAGTGTTTTATCAACGCTGCGGCCAGCACGTTGATCATGATAATGCCCTCTTTCTCGCCGCGATAGTTGAATGAGGGCATGCCGATTCTTAATGTGGGTTTAAAGGGTTGCTCGACACGGCCGTTTTCAATGTTCAGATCCAGCGGCGAAAGAAACACCTCATGTTCAGCCAGTTTCATGGTATCCTGAAAGTAGTAGCGGCTGCTTTTGTTCTGCAGCTGATCATCATCGGAGAGGCTTGGGTCGCCACCATTGTAATTGGCACGAATGCGCTCCATGCCCTGGCTATCAATTAGACGCAGTTGATCAAAAAATGCAGATGTCGTGAGCAGTGAGATGAAATCTTCAGCAAAAATGCTGGTATCATCAGATGAACCAAAGGGGTTATGCAGCCGTGCCTGATCTACGATAAACAGCGTGGAGTAGGCCAGATGCTGCAGGTCGGTATCGAGATCATTTTTGATGGCATCAAGCGATGCTGTGATCTGACTGTTCAGATGTGCCCGTTCATCCGATAGCAGTCGATCAGGATTATGAAACAGGACAACAACAATGATAAAGATGATCGCAACAACTACGGCCAGGCTACTTCGGCTCAGAGTATTGGACCACATTCAGAGAGACCTAGCCGCTGAAGGCTCCGATATTTCTTAGTCGATCTGCACGACCTTTCAGTAGTTTCTCTACAGGTGTGTTGAGCAGCTCATCCAGTGACTTCTCCAGTAGATCACCCATCAGTTCAGCAGCCTCTTTGATGTTGCGGTGGGCACCCTCTTTGGGTTCAGGGATAATCGCATCAATAAGCCCCAATGATTGCAGATCCAGTGCGGTGGGTTTGAGTGCTTCTGCCGCTTCATCGGCGTGCGCTCTGTCGCGCCAGAGAATAGCGGCACAACCTTCCGGCGAAATTACCGAGTAGGTGGAGAACTGCTGCATATACATGCGGTCGCCAACACCAATGGCCAGTGCGCCGCCTGAGCCGCCTTCACCGATTACCGTACAGACGACAGGGACCTTCAGTGCCGCGAGTTCCTGCAGGTTACGGGCAATCGCCTCACTCTGGCCGCGCTCTTCAGCATCAATGCCGGGCCAGGCACCGGCGGTATCGATAAAGGTGAGTACTGGAATCTCAAAACGTTCCGCCAGTTTGAACATGCGCAGTGCTTTGCGGTAACCCTCAGGCCTTGGCATGCCGAAATTGCGTTTGATCTTCTCTTTGGTGTCGCGCCCTTTCTGATGACCAACCACGACAACGCTCTTGCCACGGAAATTGGCAATACCACAGACAATGGCGCCATCATCGGAGAAGGCGCGGTCGCCGTGCAGCTCCTGAAAGTCGTCAAACATATGCGGAATATAATCGAGAATGTAGGGGCGATCAGGATGGCGGGAGAGCTGACAGATCTGGGCACGGGTCGCCTTGCTGTAGATCTGCTCAACCATCTTATCTTTTTTTGCGTTCAGACGCTCTACCTCTTCGGCGATATTCACACCGGAGTCTTTGCCCATGCCTGAGAGATCTTCAATCTTAGATGTCAGTTCTGCAATCGGGCGTTCAAATTCAAGATAGCTGTTAGCCATAAAATCCTCTCTTATCCTCTGCGTGCCTGCTGTTTACGTGGCGGCTGCCATGGTCTGCAGCGTACACGAATCGATTCTGCACCAAAGCGGGCATCAAGTTGATCCCGAACCGCATCGCTCCAGCTGATGCACGGACCGGTAATCAGTTGCGCAAGACTAGCGTCTGCAAGCCGTACATGGAATGCAAGCCTTGCACTGCCACCTGTGGCCATCGATTTCAGTCGAGCCAGCGTCATCTCATCCCAGGCGATACTGGCTGTGGAGATCTGAATCTCATGTACCAGTTCCGGCAGAATATCATCGACTGTGGTGATCGCCTCGGCAATCAGTACCGGATCCTCTTTGGCGGTGTCCACCTTGGCAGCAATCAGCAGCGGTTTGTCCGAGCTCAGTAGCTCGGAGACCTCCGCATAGAGCTTGGCGAAGACAATCATCTCCGCCTGCCCGTGCAGATCTTCAACCTGCACAAATGCCATGGTGCCACTGCGTCCGTTGTAGGGGCGGATGCTTGAGATGCCAACCGGAACCACGATCTGGCTCTCATGCTGGCGCTGGCCAAGCTCGGCAAGGTTGCAGTCTCCTAACCCCTGACTTCTGTCGAGGTAGGCCTCAAGTGGATGACCTGTAAGATAGAAGCCGAGTACTTCGCGTTCGGCCTGCAGCTGCTCTCCGGCATTCCACGATGGCAGTAGCGGGAAACCACCATCACCGGCTTGCGGTTCGGCCACTTCAAACAGGGTGGACTGGTTGGAGGCGTACTCTTTGCGTTTGCGACTTAGCTGCTCCAACACTTGAGACAGTCCTTCAAGCGCGGCCCGCTGGTTGGGAATCAGGCCTGAGAGTGCAGAGGCTTTAATCATCGCCTCAAGAATACGTTTATTCAGCGTACGCGTCGGTGCGCGCATGATCATATCTTCAAAGTTTTCAAACTTGCCGTCGGCTTTGCGTACGGCTATCACTTCCCGCAGCGCTGCTTCGCCCACCCCTTTGATGGCGCCCAGACCGTAGCGAATCGCCTCGCCCTCCGGCCTGAACTCCCAGTCCGATTCATTGATATGGGGTGGCATGATTTCGATGCCCATGTTGCGGCAGTCAGTCACCAGTGTGGCAACTTTATCAGTATTGCCCATATCACAGGAGAAGGTGGCGGCCATAAATGCCTGCGGATAGTGCGCTTTAAGGTAGGCAGTCTGATAGGAGATCAGGGCATAAGCGGCGGAGTGTGATTTATTAAATCCGTAACCGGCAAACTTCTCCATCAGATCGAAAATCTGCTCAGCCCGATCCAGTGGTACCTTCTGTTTCTCGGCACCATCCATAAAGATCTGGCGCTGTTCGGCCATCTCAGAGGCTTTCTTCTTACCCATGGCGCGACGCAGCATATCCGCCTGACCCAGTGTATATCCGGCCAGAACCTGGGCGATCTGCATCACCTGCTCCTGATAGAGAATAACGCCGTTGGTCTCCTGTAGAATCTTCTTCAGCTGCGGCACCAGATAGACAATCTCCTGACGGCCGTGTTTACACTCGATAAAGGTGTCCACCATGCCCGACTCCAGCGGGCCGGGTCGATACAGCGCCACCAGTGCGATAATATCTTCAAAGCAGTCAGGTAGCAGGCGGGTTAAGAGGTCGCGCATGCCCGATGATTCCACCTGAAATACCGCGCCGGTCTGGCCGCGCTGCATCAGCTTGAATGTGGCAGGATCATCCATAGGGATGGTTTCTATATCAAAGGCCTGGGCTTCGGGGCGCGGGTCATACTGTTTGATCAGTTTGCAGGCGATATCGATCACTGTCAGCGTTTTCAGACCGAGGAAATCGAACTTGATCAGCCCCATCTTCTCGCTGCTGCCCATATCCCACTGAACAACCTTGCCCTCTTCACCGGCCACCTTAAATAGCGGTGCCGTTTCATCGAGATCCTGGCGTCCAATGACTACACCTGCGGCATGTTTGCCTGCATTGCGGTGGCATCCCTCAAGGCGCAGAGCCAGTTCAAACAGGCGAGCTACCTCATCATCGTCATCCACCATCTTGGCCAGCTTGGGCTCTTCAATCAGTGCTTTCTCCAGTGTCATCTTCATATCGACAGGGATCAGTTTGGCGATCAGATTTACCTTGGAGAGCTCCATAGCGAGCACGCGTCCGACATCGCGCACTACGGCCTTGGCCTTCATCTTGCCGAAGGTGATAATCTGCGAAACTTTCTCTTCGCCATATTTGTCGGTCACATAGCGGATCACCTCTTCACGGCGGTTCATGCAGAAGTCGATATCGAAATCGGGCATCGATACACGTTCAGGATTGAGGAATCGCTCGAACAGCAGTCCGTATTTAATCGGATCAAGGTCGGTGATCTTCAGTACATAGGCGACCAGCGATCCTGCACCGGAACCTCGCCCCGGCCCGACTGGAATGCCGTGGTTTTTAGCCCAGAGAATGAAGTCCGATACGATCAGGAAGTAGCCGGGGAAACCCATCTTCTCAATGATGTCGAGTTCGAATTCAAGGCGTTTATCGTACACATCGCGATCAGCTTCGGGCTCACCATGCAGAATCGTTGGCCAGCGCAGATCAAGCCCTTCTCGTGACTGCTGGCGCATATAGGCGTTGAGTTCCATATCCTCCGGCGGCTGGAAATCGGGTAGCTGATAATTGCCAAAGCGCAGATCGACATTGCAGCGGTTGGCGATATGGATGCTGTTCTCAAGGGCTTCGGGAATATCGGAGAAGAGATCCTGCATCTCCTCATAGGATTTGATGTAGTGCTCAGGCGTGAAGATGCCGGAGACATCATCACTGAGTGTGCGGTTCTGTTGCAGAGCCAGAATCGCTTCAAATGAGTTGAAATCATCGCGTTCGAGAAAGTGGCTGTTATTACTGGCGACCAACGGGATATCGAGTTCATGAGCAATCTCGATCACCTGGCGATTCACCTCCTCCTGGCCGTTGCTGCCGTGGCGCTGAATCTCGAGGAAGAAGCAGTGCTCGTGGAACATCTCTTTGTAGGCGCGGGCGGTTGCTTTGGCACCCTTGCGATCACCCTTCTGAAGCAGCTGCTCCACCTCACCGTTCGATCCGGAGGAGAGGGCAATCAGACCATCGCTGTACTGATCCAGCATCGGCTTGCCGACACGAGGTTTGTAGTAGAAGCCATCGATATAGGAGATGGAGATCAGTTTGAGTAGATTCTTCCAGCCCTGATTGTTGCGCGCCAGCAGTACCATCTGCGGGAAACGGGGGCCGCGCGGCCCCTCCGAAACACGTTTGGTGTGATCATCACAGAGGAATACTTCACAGCCCATGATCGGCTTGATGCCCATCTGCATCGCTTTGGAGTAGAACTCAATCGCCCCGAACAGGTTACCATAATCGGTCAGGGCAACGGCGGGCTGCTTGAGCTCCGCTACCTTCTTCAGCATATCACCTACACGTGTGGTTGCCCCCAGCAGCGAGAAATCGGAGTGGTTATGAAGATGGACAAAGGGAGCAAAACGCATCCCGCGAGTTTAGCCACGCGATGGAGATTTTGCACCCGTCCAGTTGCGGAGAAGAGCTCTTTCCCGGCTGCTAACCGGGAGTTCTCTCCTGTCGCACCTTTCTGACCACCAGCACTGCTTCGATGAGCACCCAGCCAGCCAGCATAAAGATGGCAAGACCTACTGCTGCAACCGTCCACTGCTCTTTGCCAATTGCGCCGAAGATGCCCATCACCATGCCGGCAATGGTGGCGCCGAGCACCAGCAGCATCGGTAGCAGGGTGTAGAGAATCGGTTTTCTCTTGCGGTAGAGATAGATGGTGACGGTGAGCAGGGTGAGTCCGGCAAGGATCTGGTTGGTGGTGCCAAACAGCGTCCAGAGGAAGAGGCCTGCAGGTTTGCCATCGACCTTGAAGAAGGCGAAGAAGCCGATGGCAGATACAGCCAGAAAAGTGGCCAGATAGCGGTTGCCGAGTGCTTTCACACCAATGGTCTGACCGATCTCCTCAAGATTAAAACGCAGTAGTCGCGCACCGGTATCGACACTGGTCATGGCAAAACCGACCACCACCACAGAGATAAATGCCGCAGCATAATCCAGCGGCACACCGAGCTGATGGATAAAGTTGGCATTACCCTGAATAAAGATGCCGAGCTTCTGATGCAGGCCGACCGCTTTGTCCCATGAGCCGTAAAAGGATTCCCAGTCAGCGCGTGATGAGAAGGCACCTGCTGTGGTGGCAAGAACAGCTAGCAGTGCCAGCAGTGATTCACCGATCATGCCGACATAACCGATAAACGGCGCATCACTCTCCTTGTCCAGCTGCTTGGAGGTGGTGCCGGAAGCAACAAGACCGTGGAAGCCGGAGACTGCGCCACAGGCGATGACAATAAACAGGAATGGCAGCAGCGGCGGGGCACCGACCGGATTGGGATTGATGGCAGGTGCAGCCCACTCAGGATCAAGGACGAAAAAACCGGCCAGCATGGCGAAGATCGCCAGATAGAGCAGTAGTGAGTTAAGGAAATCACGCGGCTGTAAGAGCAACCAGACCGGCAACACACTGGCGATAAAGGCGTAGACCAACAGCGCCCATGTCCAGTCACTGGCCGTGAAACCGGTGATCGGCATATCCAGTCCGATATAGGTCGTTAGAAGCATCAAGACAAAACCGACGGCAATCATCGGCCAGAGCGGCATGTTTTTCTTGTAGACAAGGAAACCAATCACCATGGCGATCAGCATCAGCGAGTAGGTCGGGAATATCGCTTCAGGATGCGAAGTTGCCGGGATATTGGCGAGATCAGGAGCAGCGAAGAGGCCTGAGATCACCAGTACAAATACACCCATAGCCAGCGCTACGAGGAAGAAGATCACCAGCAGAAAGAGCAGGCGGGTGCGCGGGCTGATCACATCACGGGCGATGGTGCCGACACTCTGCCCCTTATGGCGAATCGATAGCACCAGTGCAGAGAAGTCGTGTACGGCACCGACCAGAAGGGTACCGAACACCACCCAGCAGAGGGCCGGAACCCAGCCCCAGATTACCGCAATGGCAGGCCCGAGCATCGGTGCAAGACCGGCAATGGAGGCGAAGTGATGACCAAAGAGGATATATTTGTTGGCAGGAACATAATCAACATCATCACGCATGGCATGCGCTGGCGTCTCGTTGGCATCATCCAGCTCAAACACTTTTCTAGCCAGAATCCGTTTGGCATAAAAGCGGAAAAAGATGAGGTAGAGGCAGAGTACTGTGATGGCCATGACAACTGGTGTCATTCGTGATCCTCCCTGTTGCTACTGTACCTTAGATATTCTGAAATCGTCAGATCATCCTTGGTCACAGCAGTGTGCGACGCTACTCTAGGGCCTGTTAACATAAATTTCGATGGCGGCGATACGACCATTTTTTTGCCCTGCAAGGCATCGTAAGCGCCATGTGCTTGTTGCACTTAAGCTTGCGATAACGTAGCAGGCCGGAAAAATGGTCTATCCTGAAAGGCTGCGCTCCAAATGTGGCCACTCTGCGTTGTTCGGAATGTATTTGGAATCACCAAATCTCATTCCTTACGCCTTGATTGGCCACATTTGGAGCAGCAGCGCCAACACCGAAATTTGTGTTATCAGGCCCTGGCGCCACTATTGGATAAGGGGAGTCTCGATGCGAATTTCAATCATGCTTGGCCTGCTACTGTTTTTGTCGGCCTGTCAGCAGCAGGATGAGGTTACACTTGCCGATCCGATCAACCCCAGCCCTGTCGTGGCAACGGTGAATGGCATCACCATCCATGAATCGGACATCGATCTTGAACTGGCGCTGCTGCCGGATGAGATGAACCGTTACCGCAACGATGTGCACACCCGTGCTCATATTATGCGCTCATTGATCCGTCGCCATGCCATTAGTCAGAAGGCCAGAGAGATGGGGCTCGATCTCGACCCTGCTACACGTCAGCGCATCGAAAATGCCAGTCGCCAGATTCTTATCGAGGCGGCCAGACAGTGGCAGCTGGCCCATATGGAGAAGATTCAGGAGAGTGATGTTACCGCTTATTACAAGCAGCATCTTGCCGAGTTTGCGGTGCCTGAACAGGTGCATGCCCGACACATTCTCGTTGCCTCAGAGGAGCAGGCGCTGGCCATCATTAAAAAACTGCGCAACAAAGGTGATTTCGCAGCACTGGCTGCCAGTGAGTCGCTGGATGACAGCAACAAATCACGCGGTGGTGATCTCAACTGGTTCCAGCGCGGTGTGATGGTTAAAGCCTTTGATGATGTCGCTTTTGAACTGAAGGAGAATGGCATCAGCCAGCCGGTCAAAACCCGTTTCGGCTGGCACGTGATCGAACAGCTCGGTCGCCGCTCTGCCATGCAGAAACCACTGGATGAAGTGCGCCACGAGATCATCAGTATTCTGGAGAAAAACCAGTTAGACCGCTGGTATGAAAGCGTTGAAAAAGAGTCTCGCATCAAAGTCCTCGATCCAGCCTATAAGTAACACTCTCTTTCACATTGTATTAGTCGAAAGTATTCCTTGAATCTATTTGCTTCTATTCAGATTCAGAGAGGGCATAGATCACAACAGCATTTTCTTTGCCCTTTACTTTAACCTCATCCAGTTTTGTTACTTGTAAATGAGAGAAAATTACAGGTTTTTCACTTTTGGATAACAGTTCCCGGATCTGGTTGAGTGTAAATTCAGTGATGATTATGTCGGTATCATAGTTGCGTGTCAGAGCTTCAACGCGTGCCCCCAAGTTTACCGCATCACCAATTACGGTGTAGTCCATTTTCATTTTTTCAGATCCGATGTTGCCGACAACCACATCCCCTGTATTGATGCCGATTCCGATGCCGAGTACAGCTCGCCCCTCCGCGCGCCACTTTATTTGCAACTCATGCAGTCGCCTCATCATCGCCAGCGCACACCCCACGGCCAGTTCAGCGTGATTTTCCTGCGCGACCGGAGCCCCCCAGAAAGCCATTATCTCATCGCCAACAAACTTATCCAGAGTTCCATCCCATGCCATGATCACCTCGGTCATCGCAGAGAGGAACTCGTTTAGGGCTTCAACGACCTCTTCCGGCTCATGGTTCTCCGAGAAGGTTGTGAAGCTGCGCACATCGGAAAAGAGAACCGTGATGTTTTTTCTTGCGCCGCCCAGTTTTGCCATCTCGGGGTGATCTATTAATTCTTTGACCACCTTCTCGGTCGTATATTTGGAGAAGGTATTGCGAATCTGCCTAGCTAACCGCTCTTCAGTAAAAAAGCGGTATGTCGTTAATGTCGTATAGAGAATACTTAGCGTCAGTGCAGGTACAACGACATGTACCCAGATATCATGGGCGACAAAGGCGTACTGGGTTAATCCCAAGTAGACGATAAGCAGAAAACCGAAAAACAGGCCGCTTGCAAATGCACCGAAGTAGGGAACAACAAGTGCCATAATGAAGGCAAAGCAAATAATGGCGACTATATCTATCAGTGTGGTTAACTCCTCTTTCACCAGGTAGTTTTGGCTAAGGATGTTCTCAACCACAGTGGCCTGTTTCTCTACACCTGCGAGTTCAGTGAAGGGAGTCACATGGATATCACCAGTGCCAAGAGCCGTGGCTCCGACCAGCACGATTTTACCTTGTAGTTCAGTGGCTGGAATAGTGCCTGCAAGGATATCGATGGCCGAATAGGTGGTGAATCTTCCGCGTTTACCTGGATAGTTGATCAGAATGCGGCCGGAAATGTCTGTAGGTAGATCAATCTTATCCCCCATGATGATTCGGTCACCCGTGATCACCTTCACATCCTGCGGCCTCAGATCTTTAAACATCCTTGCTATTTCCAGTCCAAAGGAAGGATAAATGTCAGCTCCCATTTTGACGTAAAGAGGTTCCCAACGAATAGCGCCGTCCTGATCGTAGAGCGAATAGACATGGCCGATGGATGCAGCCACCTCTGCCAGCCCCTCAAATGGCGTTAGCGCGGTCTGTGCCAACACAGGCTTGTAGGCAGGCCCGGGTTTACTCAGCATGAATGCATGCCAGAGCATATATCCCGGAAGCTGGACATTCGCTTTATTATCAATCGATGCCATGGCTTCAAACACATGCGGGGCAAAGGCCAGTACAACATTTCCTGCCTTGTTGACCGCAGTAATGAGTGCGGCATCAACATTATTGATCTGCTCCATAGCCTGAAGTTCACCAAGAAAGTTTTTATCCACCGATGCCAGGCTTTGGTATGACCTGTTAAGTTCGCGTAACGACTCCAGCCCCTTGCTCACCTCCGGAAGCTGGTAGAGGTAGTCAATGCCGATCACTTTTGGTTGCATTGAGGTGAGCTTGTCGATCAGCGCAGCCATATACTCCCGTGTCCAGATATTCAGTGCGAACTGTTCCAGTGTCTTATCATCAATAGCGACAATGACAATATCCGGCCTGACGGATCGCTCACCGCGCAGCAGCGTGCGGATGTCGAAAGTTTTGGATTCTAGGTAGTCGACAAACATCGGCGGTGTGACAGTTGCAAAGATGGCAGCGGCAACTATAAGTGAGGCCAGTAGGAAATAGGGGCCTTTATGTTTAACGACGCGCATTCCGTAGCCTCATGCTCATTGCGGGAAGATCAGAAGCTATCATCGCATTTGTTTCTGGTCATGCCGATATACCTCAGGAGCGGACAAGCTTCATCCGCTTATTGCTTGACGCATTAAAAATCGCGTACAAAAGCAAGCTTGCCATATGTCCTCTGAAACTGATACAGGTCGATATTGGACCAGTTCTTAATATGACCGAAGACAATGCGTGGTGCAAACCCCTTCATGTTCAGTGCCAGTGGGATCAGACCGATCTCTACTGACTGCTTTCTCTCCCTTCGGCGCTCTGCGAAAAACGGGTCTATGCCCGCATAGCGGGTTTCCAAATAATCCAGCATCACTGATGCTGTTACCCGTAAGGGTAGCTCCAGAGATAACCCCAGCTTGGCCCCTGATGAGATGAAGTCATAAATCTCATCGTGCGCCTTGTTGCGTCCGATGCTTGCGCCAGAGCTCCAGACCAGACCGCTGGGCATTGCTTTGGTCATATCAACTGTGAACCACTGCTGCCAGCCGTTACGAAGCGGATAGTCAGGATAGCGCAACTGTTTGCTCTCCAGTGCCGGGTTGAATGTCCAGCCTGATGTTGTTCGATAAATATCTGATATGCGGAACGCCGCTCCGTCAAACAGGTTGTGGCCGCCATAAAAGGAGGCGTGTCCGCCGGCTTCGAAAGAGAGCGAATGGGCTGGGCTCCACTGCTTTGTCCAGCCAGCGAATGCCATCAGATAGGTCAGGTTGTACTGATTGGCCGAGGGGTAGTTCTGATGCTGGAGGACGGCTCGCACACTGAACTGGCGTGCATCGCCAAAGCGATACTGCCCCTGCCAGTTAAGGCCGAGGCCTTTGCCGCTTCTCTTGCGTGCAGTTGGACTAAGGATAAAGCGGCGGCCGCCGATGATCACCACCTCGCTGGCGGTGGCCTGATTGATGTTGCTGTCACCAAGAATCTCAAATGAGAGGGTTTGACTGAAGGTCAGTCTGTCAATCTGATTGAGGAACAACAATACGTTGGCACGCACATTTTCCGGAAGTCCGGGCTCACCCAGTACCCGCTGAAAATGGTGCTGCGCAGCTTCGGTGTCGCCATTTATGAGCAGTGCACGTGCCAGATCAAGGCGTATCCGTAAGACAGAGGGGTCTCGCTCAAGCATAGCCCGGTAAAAAAGGAGCACGCTATTCCAGTCGCCGCGCAATTCAGCCAGTTTGCCAGCGACAAACAGAGCCTGCATCGGTGGCGCGGATTGTTTTAGTAGCTCTGCTACGATCAGGGCAGCCATGTTCGGTTTCCTCTCAATCAGCAGTTGTGTCGCTACCTGTGCTAGTTCTTCGGGAGTTGCCTGAGTGTTTTCTGATGATGTGACTACTGGTAGTGAGTCTGCACCGGAAGTCTCGGCGACAGTGGTGAAAGAGGTGAGAGAGAAGCCAATGATCACCACTAGCCGAAAAAGCATCGATGCCCTTGAAAGCTCGCCCCTCAGCTCCACTTACGCTTTACTGGCCAACAAACACGCCATGCATTCGGCCAACTGGGCCAGTGGCTTGTGATGCGGTAAATGCGCCTCCTATATTGGCAGGAACATTGGCTCCGCCTGTCGCAGGTGCTTTGGTGGCAGGGCCGAAGAAAGCACCATTTGCCGTTCCGGTAAAGCCACTGCCAACATTGACAACACCAACAGTGAAGGTGTTGCCGGTAATTGTTCCCGGGGCTGCAGGCACCATATTCAGGTCATAGTTAGGATTGGCCACATTAGCACCATAGGTACCACCACCAAGATTGGCGTTGGTGATGGTGCCTGTGGTTGCAAAGTTGGTGATCTGATTTGTGCCGAAATCGGCTGTCACATTCAAGGTCGAGTTGAAACGGAAGTCATGATCGAGCAGAGCGGCCGTTGAATAGATCCAGCCCTGAGCTATACCGGTATAGGTGCCGGTGCCAGCGGTTGGAATGGATGCTAGCGGTGTTAGTGTGCCTGTGACGCCGGTTCCGGCGAGCCAGTCATCCAGATTGAGCTGCACCCCCCAGTGGAATAGAGATACATACTGATATGCAACGATCGGTAGCCCCTCAATCTGATTGAGAATAACAGAGTTAGGGCCTGCACCTAGAGCGGCAGGGGTGTCTGTGGCGGCGCCACCTAGAGCAAACTCATTGGCCGCGACCGGTGTATTGAAGGTGTAGCTGAAGGGACCGTTGTTGGTGCCGCCGGGAACGTTATGGGTGCCAGCGATGGTAACGCTGGTGATGTTGCCGCCAGCATCGCGAGTAACAGTCACAACATGATTGGCATCCGGGCCACTTGCCGCACCCAGAGGAGAGGCTGCAACATTCCACTGCTGCATGACATAAACAGAGTCTTCCACTGTAACAGTGCCAGTAGGGGCAGGAATGGCTCCGGCAGGGGTGTTGCTGGAAGCGACGGCACCAATAGCCACTGCGCCAAGGGCGGCGGCTCCCAGAGCTGTCGTGGTAGCGCTAATGGTGGTTACCTCTGCAGCTGCGACCTCCACTGCTCCAGCGCCCTGCGCAGGCGCTGACTCTATCGGGGCGGCTGGCGTCATCTCTGTGGCCTCCAGCAGTTGTTCAAGAACTTCGGGATCTGTTGCTGTCGGGGTGGTGGGTGGGTTTCCCTCAGTGACATCAACAGTCTGTCCCGCTGCGCACATCTCTGTCCCAGCCACGCCTGCATTGATGTTCCTGATCTCCACCATGCCGTCATGGCAGACAAATCGGGTTGAAAGACCTTTGACGATCGTGAAAAAATCGGTGCCACGGGCTGCTGCAACAGCAGTGGGGGTGACAACCTCGAAATGGGGTGTTTCGGAAATATCATGATGAACGATGGAGCGAAGCGTGCCCCGGAGTATCTTTAAAGATCCATCTTTCAATTTGCTGTTGTCGAACATGAACTTTGTAATTTCAACCTGAGAAGAGGAGGCTATTCGAAGTTCCGTTTTATCTACGAAAGTTACTTGAGCTCGAGACCTCTCCAGCGTTGTCACAAGATCCTTAATTTCAACGTCGCTGCCGATCTGTGCATCAATGGGGCTGGCTGCTCCTTTTCTAAGGTGATTTACCTTGTTGATGGTTGCAGAAAATGCTCCTACAGGTGCTCTCTGGATGAGTTGCTCATCATCTACGAATGTAATTTGATCGGCAGCCTGAACAGCACTGCAGCAAGAGACAGTAGCCACCATGACCAGAGGCAGGATGAATTTGTGAATCGAATGCCTACAAAAAGAGATCAAGAACCATTCCTCCTATGTGCAACAACTATCACGAAGACTTAAAAATAGTTCACCCATACTGGATAAGTTATAGGCTGTAATTGCCAGCTTGACAATACCGGCCTGCAATATTCATCTTTGCTAGGAAGCATATACTTTACTTTGTGTGTGTGCTATAGCTTATGGGTATACAGTCGTTTGTGGATTTTTAGGAGGTTGCAGTGTTTGAAGAGATTTCAAGTAAAGAAGCTAAACAGACGCTGATGTTTATTTTTGATGCAGCAGTAGACATTGAGATGGAAAAGGATCAAACCATATTTGTAGAGAAGGTCCTTAAACATGCCCGGCGGATTTTTGAGGCCCCTGCTGGAAGTATCGCTTTTGTAGACGGAGATTCCCTCGACTTTCTGTCGTTTCAAAATGATGAAATCGACACCAGTTCCATATCAAGAGATCAAAATGGGGATGATCTGAGAATACCTCTAAATCACAGGAGTATTGCTGGCCACGTAGCTATGACCGGTGAGCTGCTTCTGGTTGATGATCCTTATCATGTGTCTGAATCTGTACCATATAAATTTGATGGCTCCATAGACAAGTTGAGCGGCTTCAAAACGGAGGCTATTTTAGCGATTCCTCTGCGACACCCGACAGAAGGGATCATTGGTGCTTTAGAAATCATCAATCCAAAAGAGGAGCTTGTTCACGAGTTAAATCTGGGCATAGCGAAAAGTTTTGCGGTGATGTCAGCTGTCAGTATCATCAATATGAGGCTACAGGAGTCCCTGAGAAAAGCATATTTAGAGACGCTCGCACGTCTTGGCTATGCTGCAGAGTATAAGGATGAGGATACGTTTAAACACATCCAGAGAATCCGATATAGTTCAAAAATCCTTAGCAGGGAGCTTGGTTTTTCGACAGAAGAGCAGGAGAGTATATTTCATGCTTCCGCCATGCATGATGTTGGCAAAGTGGGGGTTCCTGATGCCATATTAGGTAAAAACGGCAAGCTGGATGATGACGAGTGGGTGAAGATGAAAGCGCACTCGAACAAGGGCGCTTCCATACTTAGAGGTTCAGATACTGAAATACTCAAACTGAGCGAAGAGATTGCTTTGCATCACCATGAGAAGTGGAATGGGAACGGTTACCCGGATGGTTTGAAGGGAGAGGATATTCCCTTGGCGGCCAGAATCGTTGCGGTTGCCGATGTATTCGATGCCCTGGTAAATGAGAGGCCGTATAAAAACGCCTGGCCATTGCAGGATGCGCTTTCGCTTATAAAAAATGAAAAAGGGGAGCATTTTGACCCACAGGTTGTGGATGCGTTTTTTAACTGTCTGGATGAAATTCTGGAGATTCAGAAAGAGCATCAATAGACTGAATTAAGTTAACGGTCTCTTTGAATAAGATGCATGGCGTTTGATTCTGACGGAGTTTATGGATGTCAGGGCACAGCACTAATCCGACAGTCAGTTTTTTTTAGATTTGTGTTAAAATAATCTGGGCCAAGGCTTGAATGTGGGCATCACTGTCATTGAGGGCTGGGATATAGCGGTAGGTTTTACCGCCAGCCTCGAGGAAGATGTCGCGGTTTTCCATGCCGATCTCCTCAATGGTCTCCAGACAATCTGCCGGGAAGCCGGGACAGATCACATCCACGCCCTCAACACCCTCTTTGCCCCAGCGCTCCAGTGTCTCATCGGTGTAAGGCTGAACCCACGGATCTTTACCGAAGCGGGACTGAAATGACATCTGCAGTTGGGTCTCATCCAGCCCCAGTGCTTCGCGAAGCAGGCGGGTGGTTTTGCGACAGTGGCAGGGGTAGGGATCGCCGTTGTTAAAGTAGGATTCGGGAATACCGTGGTAGGAGAGTAGAAGTCGCTCAGCCTGGCCATGCTCCTGCCAGTGGTTGCGAGCACTCTCTGCCAGTGCTTCGATATAGGCAGGGAAATCGTGGTAGGCATCGATAAACTGCAGTTGCGGTACACGCCGCCATGTTTTCAGGGCTTCAGTGACCGCATCAAAGGTGGAGCCGGAGGTGGTAGCGGAGTATTGCGGGTAGAGTGGCAGCACAATGATGCTGCTGCAGTTCTTCTCACGCAGCGCTTCAAGGCCACTGCGGATTGATGGATTGCCGTAACGCATGGCCAGCTCAACATGCAGTGGCTGCGCAATCTGCTCGCGCAGTGCAGCCTCCAGCTTTTCTCGCTGGCGTTTGCCGGTGGCCAGCAGAGGTGAACCCTCATCACTCCACACCTTGGCGTAGAGCGCTGCTGATCTGGCCGGACGGGTATTAAGAATGATGCCGTTAAGGATCAGCCACCAGAGCCAGCGCGGCTGCTCAACTACACGCGGATCCCAGAGGAACTCCTTGAGATAGGTGCGTACAGCCGCTGTGGTGGGCGCATCAGGGGTGCCGAGATTGGTTAGCAGGATGCCAACGGCAGGCTCTTGTTTATGTTCAAATGACTGTTTGGCACTGTATGGCATTAACGCATCCTTTTTTATCTTAGTAACGAATGGAAAATCTCTCCCAGCTCTCCGGCAGTGTCGACGGGGAAAATTCGACGCGCTCAACACTGGCATGAGTTGGCCCGTGATGCAGCCACTGTTTCATCAGGGTTATCTGAGGCTCAGGCCCGGCGATACAGGCTTCAACATCACCATCAGGCAGGTTGCGCACCCAGCCATGCAGGCCAAGGCGATTGGCTTCGACTTGTGTGTAGTGACGAAAACAGACGCCCTGCACGCGGCCATGAATGCGGGCCAGCAGACAGACTCGGTTTAGAGGGTGTTGGGCCACAGGATGGTATCTTTTGCCTGTTCATCTGTCTCAGGGTGATCGGTGGAGTAGTGCAGGCCACGCGACTCAAGGCGCTGTTGGGCACTGGTAATAATCAGTTCAGCGATCAGCTCGAGATTACGCAACTCCAGCAGATCCTGACTGACCGGATGTTTCCAGTAGTAGGTGGCGATCTCTTCACGGATCAGATAGAGGCGGCGCTTGGCGCGGCGCAGGCGCTCATCAGAGCGCACAATGCCGACGTAGTGAGACATCGTGGCACGAATCTCATCCCAGTTCTGCTTGATCTGGATGCGCTCGGTCTCCGGCACAATGCCGGAATCATCCCAGGTGGGGATCGGCGGCAGTGGTTTGGCTTCGCGTTTGATAATGTCGGTAGCGCAAAACTCAGCCATCACCAGACACTCCAGCAGTGAGTTGCTGGCCAGTCGGTTGGCGCCATGCAGCCCTGTGCAGGCGGTTTCACCGATGGCATAGAGTGAATCGATCTCGGTTCGACCGTGGATATCGGCCTTGATGCCGCCGCAGATATAGTGTGCAGCGGGGACGATGGGGATCGGTTGCGTGGTGATATCCAGCCCCAGCTTCAGCAGCCGTTCATGAATATTGGGGAAGTGGTCTAGCAGCTGTGTGCGGCCGATGGGGCGGGCATCGAGATACATGCAGTCGGCACCCTGTTTTTTAATCTCATAATCGATGGCACGGGCGACGATATCGCGAGGGGCCAGCTCTCCGCGTTTGTCGTAATCAAAAACAAAACGCCGCCCTTCACTATCAACCAGATAGGCACCTTCTCCGCGCAGCGCCTCGGAGAGCAGCATGTTCGAACCCTGTCGATGAAACAGGCAGGTGGGATGAAACTGAATAAATTCAAGGTTCATTACCGGAGAACCGGCTCGCCAGGCCATGGCAATACCATCACCGGAGGAGGCGTGCGGATTGGAGGTGTAGAGGTAGACTTTACCTGCGCCACCCGTGGCAAGGATGGTTTGTTGCGCTTCAATGGTCACAACACGCCCTTCCGGAGCCAGCACATATGCACCCAGACAGCGGTTATCAATACCGTGGCCGATGCGGCGCGTGGTGATCAGATCAATTGCGGTGTGCTGTTCCAATCTGCGCACATTAGGATGCGGAGCCACTTTGGAGAGCAGTGCTTCACCTATGGCGCGGCCGGTTGCATCTTGCGAATGGGCTACGCGACGGCTGCTGTGGCCCCCCTCCCGGGTGAGATGCAGTTCACCATCCCTGCGATCAAAGCGGGTGCCGATAGCGATCAGCTCTTCAATAATTTCAGCGCCGCGCTCAATGACCGACTGCACCACTTCCGGATGGCAGAGACCGCCACCGGCGGCCACCGTATCTTTGACATGCGACGCCACTGAATCACTGCCGGAGAGTACGCCGGCGATGCCTCCCTGTGCATTCCAGGTGCTGGACTCCTCAAAGGAGCCTTTGTTGACGATGATGACGCTGCCGTGCTCAGCCAGACGGCGTGCCGCCAGAAGACCAGCCGCGCCGCTGCCGAGAATCAGGTAGTCCGCCTTAAGGCGTTTTTTGCCACTGCTCATGGTTGCCAACCCTACGCCGGAATTTCCCGCATGCACTATTCAGCGTTTATCTGGCCGGTTGTGGCAGGGGTAATTTGTGCGGCGGGCAGGGGATAGCTATCGTTGAATGGATTGGTATAAGATACGCCGCCCTGATGGTTGATTCGTATCAGATGTGGCAGGAGTTCTATTGGAGCAGCAGGTAACAGTGATTCAGACAGATGGCCGTGACGCCACCGTGCGTGGTCGTCGTGCATCTGCCTGCGGTGATTGTGCCGGCAAGGCGTCCTGCTCAACGATGGGCTCCTGGCGGGAGCGGCTGATTGATCTGCATGTGAAAAACACAATCGGAGCACAAACGGGTGATGAGGTGCTGCTGGAGGTGCCTGATGGCCTGCTCCTGAAAGTGGCATTTCGTATCTATGCACTACCGATGCTGGTGTTTGTACTGACCGGCGCAGCAGTGGCCTGGCTTGCCGCGCAGATGAGTTGGCCTGCTCCGGAGCTTCTCGCTGCACTGGCGGCATTGGGCTCTGTGCCGCTGACCTATCTGCTGCTGTTGCGTAACAGTAGCAGTGCTAAAACTGATCTGGATGTACGAATGCTGCGTATTGTGAATCGTGGCGGATGCCATATCCCGATCAAGCCTGTGTAGGGAAACGCTGAAAAAACTGCGTCCATGTAGTTTGTCAGAGCATCCTTATTAGTATTGTTTTAATCTTTTATTCATCTGGGGAGCTTAAAAAGCGCCCTGACTATTTATCAAAGGAGTACTACTTGCACTATTTCAGACCATTGATTCCGATGTTGTTGATTGCCGTTACATGGGCCCTGCCTGCACAGGCTATGCCTGAAAGTTTTGCTGATCTGGCTGCCGAGCAGGCTGATGCCGTTGTCAATATCAGTACCACCCAGCATGCCAAACAGGCACTGCAAGGTGGTATTCCACCTGGATTCGGTGGCCCGCAGGGCACGCCATTTGATGACTTCTTTAACGATTTCTTCCGTAACATGCCTCGCCAGCAGCAGGAGAAACATGCACTGGGAACAGGTTTTGTGATCTCTGCTGATGGTTATGTGGTGACCAACAACCATGTGGTTGACGGTGCAGACGAAGTGGTCGTGAAGATGCGCGATGGCACTGAACTACAGGCCAAGATCATCGGTACCGACTCCAAACTGGATGTGGCGCTGCTCAAGGTGAAGGGCAAAAACCTTAAAACAGTGAAGATCGGTAACTCCGATGTTCTGCGTGTGGGTGACTGGGTGGTTGCCATCGGTAACCCGTTCGGTCTCTCCCAGACTGTCACTGCGGGTATTGTTTCAGCCAAAGGACGAGTGATCGGCTCCGGCCCCTATGATGATTTCATTCAGACCGATGCCGCCATTAACCCCGGCAACTCCGGCGGGCCGCTGTTTAACAGCAAAGGTGAACTGGTCGGTATCAATACTGCCATCTATTCACGCAGTGGCGGCAATAACGGTATCGGTTTTGCCATCCCGATCAATCTTGCCAAGCCAATCCTTGATGAACTGAAAGAGAAGGGGCATGTGACCCGTGCCAGGCTCGGTGTACATATCACTGATGTCGATAAAGAGACCATGAAAGCGCTCGGCCTCAAAGATCGCCACGGCGCCCTGGTGCCGCAGGTTGAAGCGGGTTCAGCAGCCGATAAAGCGGGTATTCGTGCCGGTGATGTGATTGTTTCTATTGATGGTGAGTTGATCACTAAAGCCCATGATCTGCCGATCCGCGTGGCCCGCCATGCACCTGGAGACAAGGTGAAGGTTGGCATCATTCGTGATGGCAGACAGAAAACGCTCAATGTTGTCGTTGAAGCGATGCCGGATGATCAGGTGGCACGCAACGGCCAGCAGAAAGTCGATAAGTCGAAGGTGCGACTGGGTATGGTGGTAGAGAATCTCTCCACCGATATGGCAGCCAGACTGCGTACACGCGTGAAAAACGGTGTTGTCGTGCAACAGGTGCAAAAGGGCCTGCCCGCCGCCAATGCAGGCATTCAACGTGGTGATGTGATCTATCGTATTAACGGTAAAGATGTGCCTGATATGAAAGCCTTCGCCAAGCTGGCTAAAAACTTTAAACATGGTGAAGTACTGCGTGTGATGATGGATCGTCGCGGTGATCAGGTCTTTGCACTGGTGAAGTTGCCGCAAAAGAGCGATTGATCGTTAACTGATGAGTCTGCCGCATATCCAGCTGATGACGCGCCGTAACTGCTGCCTTTGCGATGAGGCCAAGGCGGTGCTTGAAGCCGGTGCCGCTGGTGGCCTCTGCAGCTGGGAGGCGGTGGATGTCGATCGGGATAAAGCACTGCTTGTTCGCTTCGGGCTGGATGTGCCGGTTCTGATGTTTGATGGCAAGGTGCTCTTTAAACATCGGGTCTCTCAGGATAGCCTGACCTCAGCACTGGCAGGATTGGGCTGAAACATGGATGCTAGAAGGTGGGTAATATGAAGTATCGCTGGTTGCTGGTATTGCTGATTATGGGCGTGATCGGATCGACGGTCTGGCTCGGCATGCCCAAAGCACCGGCAGCGGTGCGTATCAGCGAGGCCGGGACCGGTTTCAAATTACCTGATCTGCAGGGGGTGATGCAATCGCTTCCAGAGGGTGAGGTGGTGCTGCTCAACTTCTGGGCGACCTGGTGTCCGCCATGCCGCAAAGAGATACCCTCCATGGTAGAGTTGCATGAGAAGTTTGCGGCTCAGGGTTTGAAGGTGGTTGCCGTCTCCGTGGATCAGAATCGTGATCATCTGAGCAGTTTTGTGCGTGAGCAGCAGATGCCGTTTCAGGTGTTGCACGATGCCGATACCCTTGTTTCACAGGGTTATGGTGTGTTCCGCTTTCCTGAGTCATTCCTGATCGATAAACAGGGCAAGGTTCGCTACCATCTGCTCGGTGCAGTGGACTGGATGTCAGCGCCATTGGTGAAAACGATTGAGGGGATGCTGGCTGAGCCGACTCTCCAAACGAATGGGAGCAGTAGTGGAGAGCTTGAAAACAACGGCTGAATCAGAAGTTATAGATCAGCGTATCACCCTTCTTCGCAACGAACTTCGGGAACATAACTACCGCTACTACACACTCGATGCACCGCAAATCACGGATGCCGAGTACGATCGTCTGCTGCGCGAACTTGAGTCGCTTGAAACAGAGTCTGGCGCAGCGGTTCCGGATGATTCACCCACCCGCATTGTCGGTGCACCACCCTCCACAACATTCACCAGCCGCAAACATGGCGAATCACTGCTCTCGCTTGCCAACGCCTTTGATGAGGCCGAGATAGCGGCGTTTGTATCACGTGCCGTTGACGGTCTGGGACGGGATGATTTTACTTTTATTGCTGAACCCAAAGTGGACGGACTGGCGGTGAATCTGCGTTACGAGCAAGGGGCGCTGACCATTGCTGCCACACGTGGTGATGGCATCAGTGGCGAAGATGTAACCGATAATGTGCGCACCATTGCCGGTATTCCCTGGCATCTGAAAACAGATCAACAGGGTTTGCTGCCTTCGGTTCTGGAGGTGCGTGGCGAAGTCTATATGTCCAAAGCGGCTTTTGCCGCGCTCAACGAAGGGCGCGATGTTGAAGGTGAAGCGCCGTTTGCCAATCCACGCAATGCGGCGGCAGGTTCACTGCGTCAACTGGATGCGCGTATCACCGCCAAACGAAAGCTGGCCTTTTTCGCTTATGGTGTAGGCCTTGGCGGCAGGGCACTGGCAAGCAGTCAGTCAGAGCTTCTGGAGAAGCTGCAGGGCTTCGGTTTTGCAATTCAGCAGACTGATATGGCCGACAGCCTGCCTGCCCTGCTCACTGCTTATCAGAAGCTTCTGCAACAGCGACCGGATCTGCCTTATGAGATCGATGGTCTGGTCTATAAGCTGAATAGTTTTGAACTGCAGGATCGACTCGGTGCAGTTGCCCGTTCACCGCGCTGGGCGATTGCCTACAAATTTCCAGCTGAAGAGGTCACAACAACCGTTCGTGATGTGATCTGGCAGGTGGGGCGCACTGGTGTCATTACCCCGGTGGCCGATATGCAGCCGGTCAGTGTGGGCGGTGTCGTGGTGTCGCGGGCCACGCTGCATAATATTGATGAGATGCAGCGCAAAGCGGTCTATGCCGGAGCCACGGTAGTTGTGCGCAGAGCCGGTGATGTGATTCCCGAAGTGGTGCGTACAGTGAATATCGATGAGTCGGCAGAAAAGCCTGTCATACCAACCCACTGCCCGGTCTGTGCTGCATCTGTTTTCAGGATTGAGGGCGAGGTTGCAATTCGCTGCAGTGGCGGACTCTCCTGTTCCGCCCAGCTGAAGGAGCGCCTTCGCCATTTTGTCTCTCGCGGAGCGATGGATGTTGATGGCATGGGTGACAAGCTGGTGGCCCGACTGGTGGATGAAGGGAAGCTGCGAAGTATCGCCGATATCTATGAGTTTGATTACAGCCAGCTTGCCGATTGGCAAGGGCTGGGTGAGAAGAAGATCGCCAACATTCAGAATGCACTGGAAGTGAGCAGGCAGCGGCCACTGGGCCGCTTTCTGCATGCGCTTGGTATTCGCCATGTCGGTAGTGCGACAGGTGCGTCGCTTGCCGCCTACTTTGGCGATCTTGATGCGGTGATGGAAGCTGATGAGGAGTCGCTGCTGGCCGTGCCTGATATTGGTCCGGAAGTGGCAGCCAGTATCCGCAGCTTCTTTGCCGAAGCGCACAATCGTGATGTGATACACAGATTGCTGGCCGCGGGTGTAGAGCCTGCGGCCGAGTCGATTGCGGCTACTGATCACCCGCTGGCAGGAAAGACGGTGGTGTTGACCGGCAGCTTTGCATCAGTGAACCGGCGTCATGCCCAGGAGAAGTTACGCAGCTTTGGTGCTAAACCGACAGGTTCGGTATCTGCAAAAACCGACCTGCTTATTGCCGGTGAGAAGGCGGGCTCCAAGCTGAGCAGAGCGCGCGAACTGGGTGTTGAGGTTGCCGGCGAAGAAGAGCTGCTGATCTGGTTAAATTGGCAATAGGCTTGCTTAACACTGTTTTAATTATTAAATTGGCACTCTTACAATCTGAGTGCTAAAGGTTTCAAATCGATTTGGAGGTGATTTTCAGGTGGTAGCAACAACAGCAGAGATGACAAGTCTGGCTCTTTTTTCGCGTGATATGCGTAAAGTGGAGCGCCTCGATCGTGAGGAGGAGATTCGTCTTGCACGGTTGTGGCATGAGCATGAAGATCGCGATGCAGCACGCCAGTTGGTGGTTGCCAATTTAAGTGGTGTGGCTGCTATTGCTCGTGAATACCGGCATTTCGGTCTGCCTGAGATGGATCTGATTCAGGAAGGTACGATGGGTCTGATGCATGCGGTGAAACGTTTTGACCCGGACAAGGGTTTCCGCCTGATGACCTACGCATCATGGTGGGTGCGCGCCTCGATTCACGACTACATCCTCAGCTCATGGAGCATTGTTAAGCTTGGTACCAACAAGTTGCAGCGCCGCGTTTTCGCTGGTCTGCAGAAGGCCAAGAATGCCATTGCCGCGCTTGATGGTGGTAGCAGAGCTGATGAGGTGGGTGCTGATTACGGACTTACCGGTGGTGAGTATCAGGAGGCGGCCAACGCATTTTTGCAGCGCGATGTATCACTGGATGCTGAGTATGATGAGGGTGATGCGCTGGTGCATGGCCTGCCCTCTGATAGTGCAACGCCGGAAGAGATCACTATGCAAAGCAACTGGGATGATCACCGCAAGAGTGCGCTCTACTCAGCAATGAGCACGCTCTCTGATCGTGATCGCCTGATCGTCGAACGTCGTCACATCTCTGAAGAGCCTGCAACACTGAAAGATCTTGCTGAAGATTTCGGTGTCTCTATTGAGCGGGTGCGACAGCTGGAAGCACGGGCGATGAAAAAACTGAAAGAGGCTGTAGCCAACTAGGGCCTGTTCACACTAATTTCGATGGCGTCGATCAGGCCATTTTTGATTTAAAGAGGCAGTCCCGATGGGACTGCCTCTTTTCATTATGGGGTGATGCCCTCATTATCCGGATTCTTATATTGCGGCCTGAAAGGCCTTGGGAGTGATAGCAGGTGTCAGAGCGTTACGAAGCAGAGCAGATTGAAGCAAAATGGCAGCAGAGATGGATCGATGCAGATATCGATAGCACCTGCGATGATCCGGACGACTCACGTGAGAGTTACTACTGTCTGGTGATGTTCCCCTACCCCTCCGGTAATCTGCATATGGGCCATGTGCGCAACTACTGTCTGGGTGATGCCGTGGCTCGTTATAAACGCATGAACGGGTTTAATGTGCTGCATCCGATTGGCTGGGATGCTTTCGGTCTGCCTGCTGAGAATGCGGCGATCAAACATAATCGTCCGCCTGCCGAGTGGACCTACGCCAATATCGATCAGATGCGCACGCAGCTTAAACGGCTCGGCCTCTCCTACGACTGGTCGCGTGAGATTGCCACCTGCAGGCCTGAATATTACCGCTGGGAACAGTGGCTGTTTACCAAGTTGATGGAGAAGGGGCTGGCCTATCAGGCCGATGCCGAGGTGAACTGGTGTGATCCATGCCATACCGTGCTGGCCAATGAGCAGGTGGTTGATGGAGTCTGCTGGCGTTGTGATACACCGGTGATCAAAAAAAATCTCAAACAGTGGTTTATCCGTATCACCGATTATGCCGAGGAGCTGCTCGCTGATCTCGATAAACTGGTCTGCTCTGACGGAGGGGGCTGGCCGGAGAAGGTTGTCGGCATGCAGCGCAACTGGATTGGCAAATCCAGTGGGGCTGAGGTCTCATTCCGCCTTGAGGCTTCTGATGAGACACTGGATATCTTTACCACCCGTCCTGATACCCTGATGGGCGTGACCTACATGGCTGTGGCAGCAGCCCATCCGCTGGCGCAGAAGGCGGCTGAAAGCAGTTTGGATCTGGCCAGGTTTATTGATGAGTGCAGCAGAATCTCCACCAAAGAGGCGGATATCGAAACGATGGAGAAACGCGGCATGCCAACCGGCTTTAATGCCGTGCACCCGATAACCGGCGCTTCGGTGCCTGTCTGGGTCGCCAACTTTGTATTGATGGGTTACGGCACCGGTGCGGTGATGAGCGTGCCTGCCCACGATGAGCGCGACCACGCATTTGCGAAGAAATACGATCTGCCGATCAAACAGGTAATTAAACCTGTAGAGGGTGAGTGGGATATTGATGCCGCTGCCTTTACTGAAGCCGGTGAACTGATCAACTCGGCGCAGTTTGATGGCTCCGATTCAGTTGCCGCCAAACAGAGCATTACCGAGTGGCTGAGTGAACAGGGCAAGGGTTGTGAGCGGGTTCAGTATCGACTGCGCGACTGGCTTGTCTCCCGACAGCGTTACTGGGGTGCACCGATTCCGGTGATTCACTGTGACGATTGTGGTGCAGTGCCGGTGCCGGATGATCAGCTGCCTGTTGAGCTGCCAACCCATCTGCAACCTACCGGCGGTGCGTCACCGCTGGTGGATTGCCACGACTTTAAACATGCTGACTGCCCGAAATGCGGCAAGGCTGCTATGCGCGAGCTGGATACCTTCGACACCTTTATGGAGTCCTCCTGGTATATGAACCGGTATGTATCTCCGCGTAGTGACAGAGCCATGGTTGAGAGCAGTGCGATGCAGCGCTGGGCACCTGTGGATCAGTATATCGGTGGCGTGGAGCATGCGGTGCTACACCTGCTCTATGCCCGTTTTTATCATAAATTGATGCGTGATGCCGGTCTGTTCAGTTCTGAGCAGGGCGGTGATGAGCCGTTTAAGAATCTGCTCACACAGGGCATGGTGCTCAAAGATGGCACCAAGATGTCCAAGTCCAAAGGTAACACTGTTGATCCCAAGTCGATTATTGAACGTTTCGGAGCTGATACTGCACGCCTGTTCACGCTTTTTGCTGCGCCGCCTGAGAAGGAGCTGGAGTGGAATGATGCCGGCGTTGAGGGTGGCCACCGCTTCCTTAAACGGGTTTGGCGTCTGCTGGAAAAACTCGAAGCTCCGATGGAGGGTGAGGATGATGCCGCAGCCGTGAAAGCACTGCGTTTTACCATTCACTCAACCATCCAGCGAGTCACGCATGCCTTTGAACACGGCTTTGCCTTTAATGTGGCAATCGCGGCACAGATGGAACTCTCCAATGCACTGCAAGCTTTTGAGCCGAAAGGGCCAAGTGGCAGCGCCGCCTATCGCGAGGGCATTGAGGTTCTGGCTACGATGCTGGCACCCTTTGTGCCGCACTTCGCTTGCGAAATCGGCGAGGCTATCGGTATGAGTGAGATGGCTATTGTCAGCCAGTGGCCGGTGGTGGATGAGAGCGCACTTGAGCAGAATGAGATTACTATCGCTGTTCAGGTGCAGGGTAAACGGCGTGGTGAGATTACCATCGCCAAAGATGCAGGTCAGGATGAGGCGATGGCAGCGGCCAGAGCTGATGCATCCATTGCCAAGTGGCTTGAGAATATGCAGGTGGTTAAAGTGATTCTGGTGCCGGGACGTATGTTGAACATTGTGGTGAAACCGGCATGAGGCAGCTGCTGCTTTCCAGTCTGATGGCAGCAGTGCTACTGCTATCGGGGTGTGGTTATCATCTGGTGGGTCACGGTGAGGGTGAGGGTGCTATCACTGCGGATGTGAAAACAGTGTCGTTGATTCTGAGGGGCACCAGTGATCGCCAGTTTATCAGCAGTCTGAAGCAGCGTTTGGCTTCTGATAAGTATGCACTGATTGAGCCGAAGGATGTGGTTGATCAGCAGGGCCATGCCAATCTGAATGTGAGCATTGCGCCGCTTAGCTTCAGACCATCTGCTTACGATGCGGCCGGTGTGGCAACCCAGTACCATATGCTCTTCTCCGGTTCCCTGACGCTTGAGCGGGATGGCAAAAATAGCTGGCAGAGTGGCCCGATCCAGACTCAAGGTGATGTCTATGTGGCCGGTGGCCCAACCAGCATTGAAGCATCACGCGAGCGGCTGCTCAGGGATCTGCGTAAGCAGTGGCTGCAGGATGCACTGGGTCGTTTGCGATCCGGGTTCTAAAGCAGAGTGCGGGATAAAAGGTTGAGTTTCCCATGCGCCTGATCCCTGGCCGGCTATTGCCGGCTGAGTTTAACGCCTACTACCTGCATGGTGAGGATGAGGATGCGATCTTTGAAGCGGCTGAAGCACTGCTGGCTGAAGGGACTGCGGACGCAGTGCGTATCCGCGTTGATATCAATGAGCTGGCACGGGTGGAGAGTGAATCTCGTAATCAGGGACTATTTGGTCCCTCGATCTGTTTCGCACTGGTGCGTAATGCCAAGTCAGCCAACCCCAAACAGAGTGAGCATCTGCTCAAGCTCGCTGCTTCTGTCGCTACTGATAACCGCTTGATCATATGTGCAGCGGGAATCGACTGGAAAAAAGCCCTGCATAAGAAGATGAAGGCTGAACAGGCTGTGGCCGAGTGTGAATTCAGCCGTCCTGATGAGGCGGCCTTCGGGCGCTGGCTTGATAGTGAGATCAGAAAGAGTGGCCTCAATGTGGCGTCTGATGCGGTAGTCTGGATGAGTGAGCGGCTCTCTGGCATGCGTCTGGCGGCAAGGCAGATGATTCAGCGGTTGAACTGGTACGACAACGGTGCAGGGGACGAGTTGGCTCTTGATGTGGTGGCCGAACTGCTCGGCGAGCGTGCGCCGGGGGCACTGGAGGAGTGGTGCCATGCGGTGGCGATGCGCAGCCCTGATGCCTTGAGTCTGGTGCGGCAGCTGTTGAAAGAGCAGCAGGTGGCTGAAGTGCAGATGATCTCCTGGTTGGGTACGCGCATGCAGCAGTTGCTGATGTACCGCTGGTATCAGTCACAGCGTGATCGCAATGCACTGCAGGCAGCCAAGGTGTTTGGCGATGCCCGTCGTAAGGTCGCAGATGAGTCACGCGCCTGGAAGGGTAGTGAACTTGCTCTGGCCATGCAGCGGATTATTACAGCAGAGAAGCTGGTCAAGGGTGCTACCATTGAAGATCGTCCTGTGGTGATTGAGCGCTTGACCCTTGATCTGGTTGGGCCGGGACGACTACTGCCATGAGCGGGCAACAGAGCTGGCTGGAATTTGAACGCCAGCATGTCTGGCACCCCTACGCCTCGATGATCAATCCGGCCCGGGTCTATCCGGTTAAGCGGGCAGCCGGTGTTGAACTGGAGTTTGAGGATGGCAGCTCTGTCATCGATGGTATGTCTTCGTGGTGGTCTGCCATCCACGGTTATAATGTGCCTGAGCTCAATAGTGCGGTAGAGCAGCAGCTGCAACAGATGGCGCATGTGATGTTTGGTGGTTTGACCCACCGACCTGCCGCCGATCTGGCCAGCAAGTTGCTTGAGATTGCACCTGAGAATATGGCCCATGTATTCTTCGCTGATTCCGGTTCTGTATCGGTAGAGGTGGCGATCAAGATGGCGCTGCAGTTCTGGCAGGCTAAAGGCTCGCCTGAAAAACAGCGACTGCTGACCATTCGCAGCGGTTATCATGGTGACACCTTCGGTGCGATGAGTGTCTGTGATCCAGAGTCAGGCATGCATCATCTCTTCTCCGGCGTGCTGGCCCAGCAGCTGTTTGCTTCGGCACCCACAGCCCGCAGTGATGAGGAGTGGGACGCTTCGCAGCTGGCATCACTGCAGTCGAGAATCAGAACCCATCATCATGAGCTGGCGGCTGTGATTCTTGAGCCGATTGTGCAGGGGGCTGGTGGCATGCGTTTCTATGCCCCGGAATTTCTAAGGCAGGTGCGCAGGCTCTGTGATGAGTACGATCTGCTGCTGATCCTCGATGAGATTGCTACAGGTTTCGGACGCAGCGGCACGATGTTCGCCTCTGAACAGGCGGGAATTAATCCCGATATTATGTGTGTCGGTAAAGCGTTGACCGGCGGTTATATGAGTCTGGCAGCTACGCTCTGCTCGGCAAAAGTGTGTGAGGGCATTCATAGTGATGGCTCCGGCGTGTTGATGCACGGGCCAACCTTTATGGCCAATCCACTGGCCTGTGCCGTGGCCAATGCCAGTCTCGATCTGCTGCTGGCTTCGCCCTGGCAACAGCGTGTGTCGGCTATTGAGACACAATTGGAGACTGAGCTGGCTGCCTGTCGTGATCTGCCTGCTGTGGCCGATGTGCGCATTAAAGGTGCAATCGGTGTGATCGAGATGAAAGAGGCAGTTGATGTAACTGCAGTGCAGGAGTCGCTGATTGAGCAGGGCGTCTGGCTGCGTCCTTTCGGCAAGCTGATCTATACCATGCCGCCTTTTATTATCTCATCTGCACAGCTGAGTCGTATCACCGCTGCGATGAGCTCTGTCTGTACGCTGTTTGACTCAAAATAGAGGCCGGGAGTAGCCTGCCCCGATGGCTGTTACCTTAGGTCTTATGTTCAGGGTTGATACCTCCCCGCCTGCGGTTGCTATTCCACCGCAGTCTCAGCCTGCGCATTTCAATAACAATCTGGTTATCGATGTCGAGGCTGTGAAAGAGCCTGCCATCACCACCCGCTCTGGTCAGATGTTTCGCGGCATGCCCTCCCGTGCTGGTGATATGATGCAACTTCTTAAGCAACAACAACAGCAGCAACAGCCTCTAACCTACAACCAGAAAGGTGGTGCTCGCCTGCCTGTTGCCGGTGGCCTGTTGCTGGATACCTACGCCTGATTTTTTATCAGTGAGCAAACAACTTCACAGTCGCAATCATGATCGCGATGCGGTCGGTATGCGCTACGTCTATCCGGTGATCTCACGCCGGGCTGGTGGCGTATCTATTGGCATTAACCTCAATCCCAATAATGCCTGTAACTGGCACTGTGCCTACTGTCAGGTGCCTGACCTCACGCGCGGCGTAGCACCCGAGATTGATCTGCAGCTATTGCGCAGTGAGCTCTCTGCGTTGCTCGATGATATGCTTAATGGTGATTTTATGGTTCAGCGTGTGGCTGAAGATAGCCGCCAACTCTGCGATATCGCCATATCAGGTAATGGTGAGCCGACCAGCTGCAGGGCTTTTGATTCGGTGGTTGAGGTGATCCTCACCGTGATGGCGGAGTTCGCTCTCAGTGTGCCGCTGCGCTTGATCAGTAACGGCTCTTATCTGCATAAAGCAGATGTGCAGCGCGGATTAACGTTGATGGCTGCCAAACATGGCGAGGTGTGGATCAAGGTGGATGCCGTTAGCAGTGAGGCGATCCTTCGCATCAACGGCATCAAACTTGATGCTTCACGGTTGCGCAAACAGGTTGAGGCGGTGGCATCTCTCTGTCCGACATGGATTCAGACCTGCCTGATGGCATGGGATGATCAGCCACCGGCAGAGACAGAGATGCAGAGTTATATCGCGTTTCTTGCGCAGTTGCAGCGCGATGAGATTCCTGTTTGCGGGGTACTACTTTACGGTCTGGCACGTCCATCACTACAGGATGAGGCCAAACACCTGAAGCCGCTGGATGCGGGCTGGATGAAAATGGTCGCGGCAAGGATCGAAGCCAGTGGCCTGAAAGTTAAACTCTCTCTCTGATAAGGCATTCACCACGAAGATCACAGAGTACACGAAGTAAGAGTTAACAGGAGTACAATCCGTCACTTATACGGCTGAGCAGACAAAATTCAGGAACCCTGTGATATTTCTGTTTCTTTCTCTGCGTCCTTCGTGTCCTTTGTGGTAAAAAAAGATTTTAAAAATCGTCGAGTCGATCTTCCAGTGCATCCACATCAACACGCATTTTTCCGCGCCCTTCGCCCTGAACCAGAAGACCATCTTTTTTCAGCTGACTAATGGCACGCGAGATGGTTTCACGGCTGGTGGAGAGCTGATCGGCCAGTAGTTGGTGGGTGGGCAGGATGGTTGAGTAGCAGTCATCCTCTTCCGGCTGACTGAAACGTTTGCAGTGATCAACGAGATAGGCGTAGAGGCGATGCGGTACATCCATGCTGCTGATGCGCTCAAGTACGCGGCTGGTACGGCGCAGGCGTGATGCAAGCTCCTTAAGGATTTTCAGGGTGATGGCAGGCTGCTCCAGCAGCAGAGAGGTCAGATCGCGTCTGCGGATATGGGCGAACTTGGAGTCCTCCATGGTGGTGACTGTGGCTGAGCGTGGCTCTTCATCGAGCAGTGAGAGTTCACCGAAAAATGAACCTTTCTCCAGCAGTGCCAGAACCACTTCACGCCCTTCGGCAGAGTAGGTGGAGATTTTCACTTCACCCTTGAGAATCACATACATCGAGTCGCCGAGATCGAACTCCTGAAAGACGATGTTCTTCTTGGGAATATCAAGAGAGTTGGCAAGTGCTGTGACCGATCTTAGCTCGTTCTCATCGAGCTCGGCAAATAGCGGTACCTTTCTTAACATCTCAATCATTTCCATCGTTTTCTCCATAGCGCATCAGTGCTACCGGCCAGGTGGCGACCATGCACTGCCCCAGATGTGATTTCATTTGTTCTAACGCCAGATTGATTCTGTCGGTTGCATCAATGGCTTCTACAAGAATGGGAAGATCGGCGGAGAGATCGAGAAATGAGGTCGAGCGAACACCATGTTCACCCAGACCTTCAATGCCGCGTAGCACTGAAACGCCGCGCAGTCCTGAGTTTTTGCACAGCTGGAGAATGGCTTCCGTTGCAGGCTTGCCATCGATTCTGGACGATTCAGTGAGATAAATGCGCAGGCACAGACCCTCAGTCATGTGATTGCCTCCTCTTCCGCGAACCAGTCTGTATTATGTGATGCCGGGTTACAAGAGGAATGGATCTAAGAATAGGGTTATTTCGCTTCGCAGAGGCTATTGAACATATTATACGCCTCGCGCTCATGTCTGAGTGGTGCCGGTGCGATCACGCCTTCGCCGGGATGCTCGGCAACAACGTACCAGGTTTTGCCATTCGGCGTGCAGGCCAGACGTACGCTGCCATGTTTTTCAGATTGACCTGTCTGGATGATGCAGAGCGTTGCTTTGCGCGGCGTGCGGTTGCCACCTTTGGCTTTCAATACTTCAATGGTGACCCGTTGAATCGGAGCCTCCTCTTCAACGGTCTGTTCAATCTCATCCGTCAGGAGCTGGGTAGTTTGCTCTGTCATATCGTCTCTCCTACATCTGCCGTACAGCATGATTGCAGACGGGAGCGGCACTCTACACATCATCCGCCGTCGCGTATCTTTCATATGATGATGAGGTAGGGCAATCGCATTTAAACAGTAAAAAAGCATTTACCGCAAAGGGCGCAGAGGACGCAATAAAATCAATACAATGATCAAAAAACAATCCTAACCGGAGAGCAAGAGATGAGAATTACATCTGTTGTAGTTTTTTACTTTGCGCTCCTTTGCGTACTTTGCGGTGAAATAAGCTGAATAATGATCGTAAACAGAGGAAATTTTAATGCGATTGGCCTGGATGATGAGGATGGCATTCAGAGCTGTATCGTTTAAGCTGTAGCGATGAGCAGAGATCTATGGCTAATTTTTTATATTACCTACGGCGTGGCTGCGCTGTTGTTGCTGGCCATGCTGATTCGCGGGCTGGTGAAAAAGCATCCGATGAAAAAGATCGCCAGGGATGTCGGCAGGCCGCTGCGCATGATTATTCTCTCGCTTATCCTCTGGTATGCCACCATCTATATTGCCAAAGACTTTGTCGGGCGTTTTTAATAATTATCACTCAACCTGAGGCCTCTTACAGGTTTCCTTTGCTAATCACTGCTAAGCCCAAATAATAGGCGCTCTTAATCGGGAGCGACTACCTATGATCCACGCTGATCGAAACTTTGATGATCTGACCGAACGCTTTGCACGTAATATCTACGGCAGCGCCAAGGGTGAGGTGCGTCTGGCGATTGTCTGGCAACATCTGTTGCAGACGCTGCCTCAGCTAACGGCTGGCAAACCACTACGTATTCTTGATGCCGGTTGTGGCCTGGGTCAGATGGGCTTGAAGCTGGCCGAGCTGGGTCATGAACTGGTGCTCTCCGATCTCTCTGAGAAGATGGTGGATCAGACCCGCACGCTGTTTGCAGAAAAGCTGCCGGACGTGGCTGTTGAATATATACATGGCCCGGTGCAGGAGATGTCTGCTGAAGAGCTGGGGCAGTTTGATCTGGTGCTGTTCCATGCTGTGCTGGAGTGGGTGGCAGAGCCGAAAGAGACATTAGAACATCTGCTCACCCTGATCCGGCCGGGCGGGGATCTCTCGCTGATGTTCTATAACCGTGATGCGCTGATCTTCCGCAACCTGATTCGCGGCAACTGGCGCAAGGCTGAGAGTGATAATCTGCAGGGTGAAGAGGGTGGGTTAACGCCCTATAACCCGTTAACGCTGCAAGAGGTCGAGGGTTGGTTGGATGAGTGGCAGTTTGAGCTGCTTAGTCGGGCCGGTGTGCGTGTGGTTTATGACTTTATGGATCGCAAAATGCGCGAGGCGCGGCCAACTGAAGAGGTGGTGCGTATCGAGATGAAATATGCGCAGCAGCAGCCCTATCTACAGATGGGGCGTTATCTGCACCTGATTGCAAAGAGAGCTTAGAACCCCTATTTGAGGAATTCGGCGATGGCCATGCCGAGCATCAGAAAGCCGATGAGAAACAGAGCGATGCCCATATAACGTTTAACAGGATTTTCCTGATCGTGCTGTTTGTCGCTCATGATTCTCTTCTCCATGCCTTGAGGATAAGCGCAAATTATCACGCTCAATCGGCTGCTGGCAAATCGGAACCTGTAAACAGCTCCTGCTTCCAGTTATGCTGCGCCGCCCGATTGATAGAGATCGCTGTTTAGGAGAACCCCATGACTGTTCGTACCCGTTTCGCCCCATCGCCCACCGGCATGCTGCATATCGGTGGTGCCCGCACCGCCCTGTTTGCCTGGCTCTATGCCCGCCATCACGGTGGCGAGTTTGTGCTGCGCATTGAGGATACCGATCGCGAACGTTCAACTGATGAGGCGACAGAAGTGATTCTCGACGGCCTGAAATGGTTGGGTCTGGATTGGGATGGTGAGCCTGTTTTCCAGAGCAAACGTGAAGATCAGCATGTGGCGGCTGTTGATAAGCTGGTCAGTGAAGGCAAGGCTTACAAGTGTTACTGCACACGCGAAGAGCTGGATGATATGCGCGAAAAGCAGCGCGCTGCCGGTGAGAAACCGATGTATGACGGGCGCTGCAGAGGTCGTACAGATATCCCTGAGGATGCCCCTTATGTGGTGCGTTTCCGCTCCCCTGATGAGGGCGAGACCTGGGTAAAAGATCAGGTGCTTGGTGATGTCTGTTTTCCCAACAAGGAACTCGATGATCTCATCATCAAACGCACTGATGGTACACCAACCTATAATCTTGCTGTGGTGGTAGATGATGCGGATATGGGTATTACCCATGTCGTACGCGGCTCCGACCACCTGAACAATACACCACGCCAGATTCAGCTCTATCAGGCGCTTGGCCTGCCGATTCCAGTCTTTGCCCATATCCCGCTGATTCATGGGCCGGATGGTGCCAAGATGTCCAAACGTCATGGCGCGGTTGCCATTACCGAATACCGTGAGAAGGGTTATCTGCCGCATGCGGTGAACAATTATCTCGCACGACTCGGTTGGTCACATGGTGATGAAGAGGTCTTCTCCGAAGCACAATTGATTGAACTGTTTGATCTGGCGGCAGTCGGTAAAGGTGCATCCCGCTTTGATCAGCAGAAGCTGGACTGGCTTAATGGTCACTACATGCGTGAGGCTGCTGCTGCCGATCTGGTTGCTGAAGTGGCACGTCTGCTGGCCGTTGATACCTCTGCAGGCCCGGACCTTGAGCCTGTGATTGCATCGCTGCAGGAGCGCTCAAAGAACCTGGTTGATCTGGCTGAAGGTGCCCGTTTCTTTTATGCCGCACCCACCGCATACGATGAGAAAGCGGTCGCCAAGAATTTCAAGGAAGGTACTGCGGCACTGGTAGAGAAGTTTATCGCTGGCATTGAAGCCATGAATGATTTTTCCGGTGAAGCTGCACATGCACTGATTGGTGAAGTGTGTGAAGCTGAAGGGGTAGGCATGGGTAAACTCGCTCAGCCGATCCGTATTCTCGTGGCCGGTGGCCCTGTCTCTCCGCCGATTGACCTTACCCTTGGTCTGCTGGGCAAGGATGAGTCTATTGCACGCCTCAAAAAGGGTCTGGCAGCTCTCAATCAGTAAATGAGTTTTACCGGCTTATGGGTGAAAACTCCACACTGGCCCAGTCGCCCTGAGTATCGCGACGGAGTTCTGTGAGTCCTTCGGCAATATAGGCAGCAGCTACATCATCGACATGTTCTACAAGCAGGCCGGAGAGAACCAGACGTTTTGTTACACAAGGGGCCAGCTCTTTGGCCATCCAGACCAGCGGTGCGGCGAGGATATTGGCAACGACCAGATCGAACTGCTCAGCAGGTGGCGTGTCATCCAGTTTAGCTTCCAGTGCCACACCATTGATGGCCGCATTGGTCAGACATGCTTCGACCGACTCCTCTTCCATATCAATAGCCAGTGCAGAGCCTGCGCCAAGTTTAAGCGCGGCGATGGCCAGAATGCCGGAGCCTGCTCCCATATCGAGCAGTGTGGCCGGAGGATTGTCGGCGCAGATGCGCTCCACCGCTTCCAGGCAGAGCTGCGTGGTGGGGTGGGTGCCGGTGCCGAATGCCATGCCCGGATCCAGTACGATGTCCGTGCGACCTTCAGTGGACTTGTCACAGAACGATGGGCGTACCCAGAGGTTCTGGCCGATGGGCATGCCGTGCCAATCTTTCTGCCATGCCGTTTCCCAGTCCTGCTGGGCCAGTGTATTCAGCGTGACCTGCTCTTTTTCGATGCCCGCCTGCAAAGCGGCAGCCAGCACCCTGTTTTTGGTAACGGCTTCATCCGGGGCGCAGTCAAACCAGGCTATGCGAACAGTTGTGTCGGAGTCGATATCGGTCTCTTCAGCCGAGCCGAGTGCATCAAGCGGAGAAATTAGCAGTCCGAACGCCTCTTCAGAGAGCGCTTCCGCCCGGATTTTCAGCTCAATGCATTTTGATGCTTGCATCTTTGGCTCCCCTTCGTTGCAATAGCCCCCCCTGATTCCGGAGGTCATTTTTAAGTGCAGCACTCTTCTACATATCGCATGCGGGTGAAAGAGAATATCCGTATGACCGATCCTGACTGTCAGGATGCGGTCATTCATCTCTCGCTTGAACCGCTGCGCGGCCAGCTGGCGAACTTTCGTCCCGGTCAGTATGTGCGCATTGGCATTCCCAAGTTGAATGATCCTGCACCCGGCTATTTTGCTATTGCCTCATGTCCGGATGAGCCGGAAGTGTACGAGTTCTTTATCAAGGATGCCGGGCCGCTTTCGGCCTACCTCTGTGATGTAGAAGCTGGCACCCTGCTCGAAGTTGAAGGGCCGATGGGCAAAGGTTTTGATCTTTCTCCGTATAAAGGGCGTGATATCTATCTGATTGGTGTGGGCACTGGTATTGCACCGCTGCGAAGTCTCTGGCACAGCATTATTCATCATCGTGAAGATTTCGGCAGGGTGGCGATCTATGCTGGTTTTCTCACCGAGATGCATCAGTTGCTGACTGAGGAGCTGGCGGAGCTTTCACGTCACGATATCGAAGTATCCATCACGCTGGAGATGGGGCACGATAGTTGGGATGGCCCGATTGGTTATGTGCAACATGCGCTGAAGAGTGATGCACCTGATGGAAATGAGGCAGTGGCCTGTCTTGCCGGCATGAGTGCAATGGTGGACGCATGCACCGAAACGCTGCAGAATCTCGGATTTAATGACGACCGCATTCTGCTCAACCACTGATTCTGTGACGCTCGATTCCGGAGCGAAATCTCCCCGTTCAAATTCGTTGCCTGAAAAAACAGCTGAAAAACTACAACTTCCACTGCTTGCACTTGATATTGGTATGAAACGTATCGGTGTGGCGGTTTGTGATCGCCTCGCGATCTCATGCCGTGGTGTTACCTATCTGCACCGCAATGACAAGGGTTGGCCGCAGCAGCTGCTCAAGCTTATCCGTGAGTATGGTTCTAAAGGTATTGTGGCAGGGCTGCCTAAAAATATGGATGGCACGGAAGGTGTGCAGGCCAAAGATGCCCGCGCCGCCGTACGTCAGCTCAAGAAGGTCTCAGCCTTGCCGGTTGCCTTTCAGGATGAGCGGCTCTCCACCTGGACGGCCAAAGAACGTCTTTATGCACAGGGCTTGAACGAGAAAAAGGTGAAGGAGAAAATTGACCAGACGGCCGCAGCCGTCATTCTGGAAGATTTCCTTCAGTCACACCCGGAGTTGAAACCATGACGGACCCGATCCTTTATAAGCCTCAGGCTGTTGAAGAAGCCCTGAATCAGATGGCTGATACCATGACCGCTTCTGAAGTCTGCCTGATCGGCATTCACAGTGGCGGTGCCGATGTGGCCGATGCGATCCAGCAGCGTCTTGAAACAAAGGGCACAACCGTGAATCGCGGTAATCTTGATATCAGTTTCTACCGTGATGATCTCGACACTATTGCCGCGAACCCACTGGTTCGTCGCAGTGAACTGCCCTTTGATGTTGCAGGCCAAGATATCTGGCTGGTGGACGATGTGCTCTACTCAGGCCGCACCATACGCGCCGCGATGGATGAGATATTTGATTACGGCAGGCCTGCATCGATTCGTCTGGCTGTGCTGGTAGATCGCGGTGGCAGGCAGCTGCCGATTGCGGCTGAATGTGTGGGTTTTAGTCATGAGGCAGCAGCTGATTGCAGCGTTGAACTGGTGACAGAAGGAGAATGGCTCATTGAGCAGAGGCAGGTGAAATAGTGCGACCAATAAAACATCTCTTCGGCATAGCAGACCTGGATCGGGAACAGATTGAATATCTGGTCAATCTCGGTGACTCCTTTATCGATATTAATCGCCGGCCACTGAAAAAGGCACCCACGCTGCGCGGTAAAACAATCATCAATCTCTTCTTTGAGAACTCAACACGCACGCGCACCAGCTTTGAGCTGGCGGGCAAGCGGCTTTCAGCAGACGTGATCAACATCTCTGCCTCAACCAGTGCCACCAAAAAGGGTGAGACTCTGCTCGATACAGGTCAGACACTGGCGGCGATGCAGCCGCATGTGCTGGTGATCCGCCATTCGCTGGCAGGTACCTGCGAATTTCTGGCCGATTATCTGCCCAACACCGCACTGGTTAATGCTGGTGACGGAGCCCATGAACATCCCACCCAGATTCTCACCGATCTGTTAACCTTGAAACAGACATGGGGATCTCCCGATGGAAAAGTGATTACCATTGTTGGTGATATCGCCCACTCAAGAGTTGCCCGCTCACACCTTCTGGCAGCGAAAAAGCTGGGATACAGGATGCGGGTTGTGGCTCCGAAGACACTGCTACCTGCCCAGATTGAGCGTTACGGCTGTGAGGTCTACCACGACTTTGATGCTGCCCTTCCCGGCTCCGATGCGGTCTATATGCTGCGTGTGCAGACCGAGCGATTGACCGACAACTGCGCATTTCCATCGGTGCGTGAATACCATGAGGCCTACGGTCTGAATGCCAAGCGAATGCGCGCAGCAGGCCCCGACTGCATTGTCATGCATCCCGGGCCGATGAATCGCGGAGTGGAGATTGCCTCAGATGTTGCCGATTCAGCCAAGAGCCATATTCTGGATCAGGTAGAACATGGTGTGGCCATCCGCATGGCTGTGCTGGCGGCACTGTGCGGCGGTCAGGCGGAAGAGAAGAAAACGGCCAGCAGGAAACAGCTCTCTGATGAAGCGATGCAGGCACAGAGGACACTGCTATGAGCGGCACACTGCTGATAAAAAATGGACATCTGATCGATCCGGCCAACGCTGTTGATGCGGTCACGAATCTCTGGATCAAAGACGGCAGGGTAATCGCTATCGGTGCCTATGATGGTGAGGCAGACCGGGAGATCGATGCAGATGGCAAGATAGTCTGCCCCGGCCTGATTGATATGCATGTGCATCTGCGCGAACCGGGTCAGGAGTGGAAAGAGGATATTGAGTCGGGCTCGCGTGCCGCGGTGGCTGGCGGTGTTACCTCGATCTGCTGTATGCCTAATACCGGTCCTCATATCGATCATGCAGGCATTGCCCTGCAGATCATTGCACGAGCTAAGCAGGTAAATCTCTGCAATGTGCATCCGATCGGTGCGGTAACCAAAAACCTTGATGGCAAGGAACTGACCGAGATGCGTGAACTGTTCCGCTGCGGTTGTGTCGCCTTCTCTGATGATGGCATGCCAATCTGGCATGCGGGTGTGATGCGCAAGGCGCTGGAGTATGCATCCAGCTACGGTTTTATGGTGATTCAGCATGCCGAGGAGAAACAGCTGACCGCTGGTGGTGCCATTAACGAGGGTTGGGTCTCAACCCAGCTCGGTGTATCCGGCATGCCTGCAGAGGGTGAGGATTCGATGATCGCCCGCGACATTATGCTAACCCGCCGGGCTGATGCCCGCTACCACGTGGCCCATATCTCCACGCAGGGCGGTGTGAATCTGGTTCGTCAGGCTCGCGCTGAAGGCTTAAAAGTCTCCACTGAAGCTGCACCGCACCACTTTGCCCTCACCGAAGATGAGGTGCTGGGTTACAACGTTGATGCCAAGATGAGCCCGCCACTGAGAACTGAAGCGGATCGTCTGGCGGTGATTGAAGGTTTGCGGGATGGCACGATTGAAGTGATTGCAACTGATCATGCACCCCATCACGAGGATGATAAACGCTGTGGCCTCTCCTGTGCCGCGTTCGGCATTGTCGGTCTTGAAACGATGCTGCCGGTATCGCTTGATCTGGTGCGTGCCGGTGTGCTCACCATGTCCGATCTGATCGCCAAAATGACGGTTAATCCGGCTCGTCTGCTGGGGCTCGAAGCGGGCACACTCTCAGTGGGAGCCGAGGCTGATGTCACCATCTTTGATGCTGATGCCATATGGAGAGTAGATCGTGAAAAGATGGTGTCCAAAGGCAAGAATACGCCTTGGCACGGCAGAGAGATGACCGGTCTGGTGACCCATACTGTCAAAGCGGGTCGCATTGTGTTTGCAGAAGGGGAAGTGTGTGGCTAACGAACAGCGGGGAACTATTTTTGAAGAACAGGCCGAGGTTCTGGCTCATGTGACGCATCCGGGTGATCAGTTTGTACTCAGAGTGAAAGCTCCAAAGGCCGCTGCCAAAGCAAAACCGGGGCAGTTCGTGCATCTGCGCGTATCTGATGAGCGGGCCCTGCGTCGGCCGATCTCAATCATGCTGACTGATCCGGAACGTGGCACGGTGGATCTGTTATATAAAGCGATTGGTGAGGGAACCCATCTTCTCTCAGAGCGTAAGGTCGGTGACATCATCCCGATGCTTGGCCCGATTGGTGAACCGTTTGACCTGTCGGATCTCTCTAAGCGTTATCTGTTGATCGGTGGTGGTGTCGGTATTCCGCCGATGATCTTTGCTGCTGATGATCTGCATGGCAGGGGTGGCGATTGTGTTGTGTTTGCCGGTTCCGAAGTTGAGTTTCCGTTTGCCCTGAAACCCTCGACAACCATTCTTCCCGGTGTCAATGGCAATGCGATTCTGGCCATTCGCTCGCTGGAGGAGCGCGGTGTCCCGTCCAGGCTCGCCTCCAATGCCGGCCTCTATGGTTGTTACGAAGGCCATGTGCCGAATCTGGCGCGTGATTATCTGGCCGCGCTGAATGATGAAGAGCGGCAGCGTTGTGTGCTGCTCTCCTGCGGGCCGCATCCGATGCTGCATGCTGTAGCAAGGGTTGGGCGCGAGTTTGATCTGCCGACTTTTCTCAGTCTTGAAGAGCATATGGCCTGTGGTATCGGTGGCTGTGCCGGTTGCGTCGTTAAAACCGTTGAAGCGGGTGAAGAGAAATACCGTCGTGTCTGTGTTGACGGGCCGGTCTTTGCTGCAGAACTGCTGCCTGAATTCGCATGAGCATATGAACCACGAAGAACACGAAGGTCACGAAGAAATGACAAGCTCAGGCATATTTGCCAGGCAATTATTAGTGGAGAAAGTCAGCTTCCTGGTCAGTCCGGTGGCCTTCTATAATGTTCTCGTTCTTCGTGTCCTTCGTGGCGAAACGCTTTTCTACGCATGAGTCAGGTGATTGATGTCCTGCAATTCTGGTTTGTAGAGCTGGAACCCCGCCAGTGGTGGGTGAAAGATGCGCGGCTGGATCGGGAGATAGAGGAGCGCTTTGGCGCGCTGCATACCGATGCTACGGCAGGAAAGTTGTATCAGTGGCGCGAGGAGGCATCCGGACGTTTGGCTGAAATTATTATACTGGATCAGTTTTCACGAAATATTTACCGTGATCGCCCTGAAGCTTTTGCATGGGATGGTATGGCGCTGGTACTGGCGCAGGAGGCGGTGCGTATCGGTGCGGATCAGGAGTTTGATGCACCGGAAAAAGCATTTTTCTATATGCCCTATATGCATAGTGAATCGATGGCGATTCATACCCAGGCAGTCAAATTGTTTGATCAGCCGGGCGTGGAATTTAATCTGGAGTTTGAACTCAAACATAAAATGATCATTGATCGCTTCGGCCGTTATCCGCACCGTAATGCTGTTCTGAACAGAGCGTCTACGCCTGAAGAACTCGAATTTTTAAAGCAGCCGGACTCCTCATTCTGATTTAATAGAAGCTGTTGTCTGGCCTGGTTAAACGAAAGACTTAGTAAGTGCGCAGTTAAAAAACCAGCAGGTCGGGCTCTTTCAGTTTGTAGGTCATGCCGGATTTGCAGGTGTAAACCGCAGATTCACCAGCTTGATCAACGAGCAGAAGACCGCCATGGTCGCGGCACGCCTCTTCACCAATCGCTTTATAGTTTACCTGTCGCTCATCCGAGGCGCAGCCTGCCAGCATGCAGAAGACGGCCATGATGAATATTGATACAACGCCTGTTTTTATAGTCATGGTCACCTCCCGTTGAGCAGTGCTTTACCTTATCTTAGCATAAGATCGGAAACATAGCCGATGATTAGCTACTTTGGTCTGTATGTAAACATGCTGCGCAACTTCATTTGCCTTCGCCCTCGTTTTTCAGGGTCGATTTGCGCAATAAATGAAGTGGAAACTGATGCAGAGTGCCACAGTTGTGATGCAGGTCTCTGAATTTCCCACTAATTTCATCATGATTGGTAATCTGCGGGTAATTTTTAAGCGCAGGGGGTGTGGGGGTGTAGATGTGGATGAACTGCACAGAACAACAGGTGAACAGCATGATCGACTGATGAATAAGAAGCAGCTGATTGAAGATAGTCAGGCCAGATACTATCGCCTGCTCAATGCTATTCATGAGGTCTACTACAGCGCAGATGTAGAGGGCAATATCACTGAAATAAGCCCCTCGGTGGCAATGCTTGCCGGTTACAGTTGCGATGAGATCAAAGGGCGTCCGGCCACTTTCTTTTATCGCCACCCTGAGGATCGGGCCACCTTTCTGACCATGCTGCAGCAGCAGGGGCATGTGAGTGATTATGAGCTGGAGCTGGTGCATAAAGATGGTTCTGTTATCCATGCCTCTGCCAATGCGCATATGATGTTTGATGAAAACAACAACGCTGTCGGTGTTGAAGGACTACTGCGGGATATTTCAGAACGGGTTGAGCTTGAAGAGAAGCTGCGCAGCCTGAATGAGCAGCTGGAGCAGCGGGTTGCCGAGCGCACGGCTGAGCTGGAGGCCAATGCGCGCCGCTTACGAATGTTTTCACAGGCCATCGAGCAGTCGGCAGAGGCGATTATTATTACTGATACCTCTGGTCATGTGGAGTATGTTAATCCGGCCTTTGAGAGCATTAACGGATATTCAGCAGATGAGGTGCAGGGCAAGCCGCTTTCACTACTTAACAGTGGCAAACACAATGCCGACTTTTTTCATGCACTGTGGAGTACCGTACGATCAGGGCGTGTATGGGAAGGAACGATCACCAACCGCCGAAAAGATGGCAGTGATTACCCGGCCCTGATGACCATTGTGCCGGTTGAACACCGGGGTGAGACAGAGTTTTATGCCGCCATCCAGCAGGATATGAGTGAATATGAGAAGCTTGAAGTGCAGTTCAGGCAGGCCCAGAAGATGGATGCGATCGGCACACTGGTAGGTGGCATCGCCCACGATTTTAACAATATGCTCTCCGGGCTTCTGATGCATCTCTATCTGGCCAAGAAGAGCGTATGCGACCCAATTCGCACCACCGAAAAGCTGGAGATGGCCGAAAAGCTTGGTTATCAGGCATCAGAGATGATTAAAAATCTGATGATCTTCTCCCGTGATGAGAAGGGAGAGAAAAAAGCGCTGCAGTTAAACCATATGTTAAACGACAGCATGCGCCTGCTCAGGATCTCTGTGCCTGAACATATCAAGCTCAACCTGGATGTTTGTGAGCAGCCGCTCACCGTTATGGGTGATGCAACACAGCTACAGCAGGTGCTGATGAATATGCTCAATAATGCCCGCGATGCGCTGGCCGGTTCGGATGAGGGTGAGATCAATGTGGCACTGGAGCGCTTTGTTATTGATCAGACGTTTGCTGATGCGCACCCCGATGTGGATCAGGAGATGATGGCAAAACTGACTGTCAGCGATAATGGCTGTGGCATTCCCGAGCAGACTCTGGCCAGAGTGTTCGATCCCTTTTTCACGACCAAAGAGGCAGGCCATGGCACCGGCCTTGGCCTCTCTATGGTTTATGGTTGTATCGAGTCTCATGGTGGCATTCTTGAGGTTGAGTCGAGCCAGGGTGTTGGCACCACATTCCAGATCTATCTGCCGCTTATTACCCAACAGGCACGGCTTGAGGTAGGAGTGAATGCAACACTGCATCGCGGCAGTGGCCAGTTGGTGCTGGTGGCGGATGATAACAGGATGGTGCGCAGGGTGATTGTTGAAGCGCTGGAGTCACTGAACTATCGGGCCATTCAGGCTGAAGACGGGGTTGAGGCTTTGCGCCTGTTTGAGGAGCAGCCATCTGAGGTGGCTCTGGCTATCCTTGATATGGTGATGCCGAAAATGAGTGGTCGTGAAGTTGCCCATCGCATGCGCCTGATCAATCCCGCTATCCCGGTCCTGTTTGCCACCGGTCACGATGAGAAAGCAGCCCTTCGTGATATCGAAGGGGTAGATAAGAGTCTTTTGCATGAGAAACCCTTTAAGATGGCAGAGCTATCGCAAGCCATCCATCAGCTGTTGCACTGACTGTCCCCTGTTATTGTCCCTGGGTTTCGATAATTGACTCTAACCGGGTTAGTGCCAGAAGCAGTTGCATACGCCTTGATTCGGCGCGGCGCGGCTCACTCGGCTGGGTAGTATCACTATCCTCACCGATATGCTCGCTGCGCATCAAATACTCAATGTTTGCCCAGCTCGGGTGCTGGTGCCATCGCGCTTTTGCTGTTGCTTCAAAGTGAATGCCACTCTTATCGAGTAGCTGGCAGATTGCCTTCTCTTTCAGGGTAACCAGTCGTTGTAACCACTCCCGCCGCAAACTGTGCGCATCTGCAGCGCCCCAGTCAGCTGAACGCAACTGCCGCTCCATCTCTCTGATCGGCAGATGCTGCAGACAAGCCCTGCTGGCTGTTAGACAGCGGTTTAGTGGTATCTGGTGCGTCGAGGAGATATGCAGTGCGCAGGCGGCATGTGCCAATTCAGGAAGCGTGGCCAGTTGCTCAAGCCATCCGGCTTCCAGCCCTGCCACTTCAGGCTTGGCTATCTTCTCCTGTAGCAGTTGATCCCGGAAGCGAGCCAGACCATTACGCTGTTTTTTCACCCAGGCCTGATCAAGTTTGGCAATAGGGCAGAGGCGAAGCAGCTCTTCGGCAAAGTGGATCAGCTGCTCCTGCAGCTGTTGCTGAAGAGCGATGACCAGACTGGGATCTTTAACATCTGACCAGATTGCATCGCGAAGTGACTGAGCCTCAAGCAGCGCTTCACTGACCAGCAGAGCACCAGCGATATCACTTATTGAATGATCAACCATGCTCTCCAGATGATGGACAGCGCCAAGCCCGATATGGTTGACGACATGATTACTGGCTACGGTGTGAATAATCTCTGAGGCCAGAGGATGGTTCGAAAATTTAGAGGCAAAACGCTTGTGCAGGGGCTCCGGGAAATAGCTGTTGAGCAGTTGCTGGTTAAAAACAGCAAGCTGATGAAACATCTCTGCGCTGAGGCGGGCATGGATGCGGTTCTTCTCCTGACCCAGCAGAACAGAGAGCTGCGGACGCAGATGCAGTAGTTCATTCTCCTGCATTCTCGGCGCCACGGCTTCACCCAGCCACCCCTGCTCAGTGAGATGGTCGCGCAGTCTGCGCAGGCGAAGCGGGTGCTGGCTGGCCGCCGCTTCGGCCAGCGTGATGGCGCGCGACTGCAGCAGGTTATTGTTCAGGCAGTCAGCCGTCACGGCCTCAGTCAACGCTTTAAGCTGGCTGTTGCGCTTATCAAAGGATATTTTGTTTCCTGATTGCGGGGAGAGAAGAATCTTCAGATTCACCTCATGGTCAGACATATCCACGCCTGCGGCATTATCCATCGCATCGGTATTGATGATGCCGCCAGCGAGTGCATAGTCGATACGCGCCTTCTGGGTCAGCCCGAGGTTGCCGCCTTCGCTGATGGCTCTGCAGCGAAGCTGCGTGGCATCGATGCGTACGGCATTGTTGCCGGGATCGCGCACATCGGCATGGCTTTCGGATGCGGCTTTGATGTAGGTGCCGATACCACCGTTATAGAGGAGATCAACAGGCGCTGCGAGGATAGCCCGGATCAGCGCTTCGCCCGAGAGGCTATCCTCTTCGGTCATCAGCAGTTTGCGCATGTTTCTGGCCAGTGGAATCGTTTTGGCGCTGCGTTCAAACAGACCGCCCCCCTGACTGATCAGCTGCTGGTTGTAGCTATCCCAGCCCCCCATCTCGGCAAACAGGCGCTGCCGTTCAGCAAAGGCTGTGGTCGCATCCGGTTCCGGATCAAGGAAGATGTGACGGTGATTGAAAGCGGCGATAAGGCGCAGCTGCGGATTTAACAGCATGCCGTTGCCAAACACATCACCACCCATATCACCAATGCCAACACAGCTGATTGGATCGCTGTATGCATCAATGCCGAGTTTGGCGAAGTGGTGGGCCACACAGACCCATGCACCGCGTGCGGTGATGCCTACCTTCTTATGGTCGTAACCAAAACGACCACCACTGGCAAAGGCATCGCCAAGCCAGAAACCGGCCTGCTGCGAACGCTCATTGGCATCATCAGAGAAGCGAGCCGTACCCTTGTCAGCGGCAACTACGAGGTAGGGGTCGTTGGCATCACTCTCGGCAATGCGTATTCCCTCAGCTGCGACTGCAGTGGCCTGGTCCATGTTGTCGGTCAGCGATAGCAGGGTATCGATAAAGGTGCGGTACTGATCCAGTACAAATGAGGAGTCTGTGCCGCCGCGAACAACAAAACCTCCTTTGGAGCCGGTCGGTACAATCTGGCCATTTTTCACCACCTGCGTGCTCATTAATTCCAGCACCTCAGTACGGAAGTCAGAGGGTCGATCTGAATAACGCAGGCCACCGCGTGCAATAGGGCCGGCACGCAGGTGAACACCTTCCATATGTACGCCGTGAACAAAAATCTCCCGATAGGGTTTGGGCTCAGGTGCATAGCTCAGTTTGCCGGGATCAATTTTAATGCCGACGGGTTCGCCGAAGGCGCGAATAAAGGCGTTGCTGCGCAGTGATGCCTCAACAAGTTCGGCCAGTGCCCTGAACCAGCGATCATCGGAGAGATTGCTGATGCTGCCCATCGACTCATGAAACAGTTCGCGGGCTTCGACAAGGTAGCTCTCTGGCATGGCTGGCAGGTGGTGAGCGGCAAAGAGTCTGTGTAGTGCTGCGCTTACCTCAGGATGACGCGAGATCATGTCTGAAAGCGGAAGCTTGGCGGCGTCGGGGATCAGTTGAATCAGATGATTGCGCAGTGTGATCATCACTGCGATCTGATCGATCTCCAGTTTGGCTGTAATTAGCAGGACATTGATCGGATCGTGGTCTGCTTCATCATTGAGTGCCTGTGCCAGACCACGACGCAGCCGTTGTGCATCCTCTTTATCCAGATGGAGGGGAGCGCGACAGATCAGCGAGCTGATATGGATGCAGCCGCAACGGTCATCCGGGTTTTCAAGGCACTCCGGATCTTTGCCAAAGGGGACAACCGCCTCCTGAATTGGATCCAGGCCAAAGGCGCGAATGGTGTCCACAAGTGTGCCCAGTGAAGGCTGCTTGAGTGAGTAGATGTGCAGCTCCACCTCATCGCCGGTCGCTTTGGCGCGCGGGGTAACATAAACGCGTGTGCGTCCGCTCTGCAGGACTCGTTCGCGCATCTGCAGGTCACGGGTGAACTGGGCCGGTGGGAAAAGCTCCTGATAAAGCGGCGGGATCTGCTCCAGCTCATTCAGGGTTGCCGGGATATCAAAGATATCGGCATGGCGCATCACCTCGGCGCGTGCGATATCTTTCCAGAAGATGATGCAGTGGCGGATGCTCTCCTCAAGGCTCTTCTGCGGGATGGCCGGAGAGCTGCGGTCAATGCCGATGAGGATGATGCGGTGGGGGCCGATGCCGAATGAGTCGTGGCCATGGATAATCTGCCCGGCATCGGCCAGCGCCTGCAGCATATGTTGCATGACTGAAGGGCCGAAACGTTTGGCCGTGACGGTAATCATCAGGATGTCGGTGTTGCCTTCGAGCACAGGGATCAGTCGGGCAACCAGCTGCATAGGACCAGCCAGATCAATGATTGCCTTCAGCGGTTCCAGCCAGTCGCTGCCCTTGCTGGCAAGCAGAATGCGTTTGGGCATGCGGTCAAACAGGGTGCGGATTTCGCGACGATAGAATGCCGAGTGCTGCAGCAGTGTGTCACTGGCCAGTTCGCGCCAGCGGCTGGCCAGAACAGGCAGATAGCTGGCATTGGCATAACGTGCGCTGCGCGAGAAGTGGCCGATAAGTATGATCTGCTGCATCTCACCCTTAGCCCCTCTCCAGCTGGCGCGTACCACCTCTACGCTGGCGGCACTGTAGAGGTAATGAGCAGTGGCGCTCAGGCTGAACCAGCAGAGTCCGATCTCAGTTGCCGGTTTTATTGATTTTATCTGATCGAGCAGTCCCGGAGCGATGCGATCAAGTACCCGGATCTTTTTGGCCACACCAAGTCGACTGTTCTCGTGGATGATGCCGAAGTGGAGGAAGTGGGCGTCATTCATCCAGTCGAGAAGCGATGCGCCGTCACTATCATCCGCCATCATCAGTCCAGCTACAGCCTGGGCCACCAGTTTCTGCATGGGTCGGTAGTCACGAACAGAGAGATCAACAGCTTGAAGGATGGCCTGGATATCTTTTTTCAGAGGTCCGATATCAGGTGTGATCGTGGCTGAGATGTGCAGGGCGATAAACATAAAGTTCGCCTCATCCCGAATATCGGGTTTGCGCAGCTCAAGATAGCAGGCCTCATCGTCGCACTCCATTTTGGCAACCATGGTCTGCTGGCCGATGGGCTGGATATCACACTTGAGCAGATAACCTTTGATGGCATCCAGATAGAAGGCCTGATCGGGGCAACGGATGGTGAAGATGTGGCGGTGAAGATTGCCGTGGGTGAGGGTGCGGGCAGAGAGCTCCACCCGTTTGCTCTTCTCTCCGGGCAGCAGAGCAAGAAACTCTTTTACCAGCAGAGCGAGCAGCCGTTTTGGAATGATCTCCATACGGTGCTGCTGGCGGGCCTGATCAAGCAGGTCGATAAGCTGTGAGCGAAGGTGTCGCATGGTCACAGCATAGGTGCTGGCGACAGCAAGGGCAATCGCCCCTGATTGACGCCTTGAGCTCGATCAGCTTTGATAAGGATATGGATGCAACTGTCAAAGGACATCGGCAACGATTAAGGCTGCGTTTTGCAGACCATGGCTTTGATGGCTTCCACGATTACGAGGTGCTGGAGCTGCTGCTCACCTATGCTATTCCACGTGTCGATGTGAAACCGATTGCCAAGCGGCTGCTGGAGATCTTCGGCACACTGGCTGGTGTGTTCGACGCTTCGGCTGCTGAACTGGCACAGGTTTCCGGTATGGGTGAGAAGGGAGCGCTGTTTCTAACCTTGATCCGGCAGGCTGAACTTCGCTATCTCGCCTCTGATCTGCCGGGCAAAAAGGTGTTTGATCGGCCTGAACGGGTAAAAGATCATCTGCGCATTCTGGTGCAGGGGCGTGGCATGGAGTGTTTCGGTGCCATCTTTACCGATCAGCAGCATCGCCATGTTGCTACGCAGGTGCTGTTTGAAGGCACCGTGGATCGCACCGCAGTATTTCCACGCAACCTGATGAAGCGGGCGCTGGAGTTGGACGCCAAAGGGCTGATCCTTTTCCATAACCATCCCGGTGGCACCACGCACGCCAGTCGAGAAGATATCGAACTGACCAAACGGCTATCCGAAGCCTGCGCGGCCCTGGATATCAAAATCCTCGACCATTTCCTGATCGCCGGCAAAGAGGTGCTCTCCTTCAAAGAGAATGGTTGGTTTTAAGCATTCTTGAATGCAATAGCCTGGCGAGAGTCTATGGTTCAGAGTACAATGGATGGGCTCAATATAATTATGTAGGGGAGAAGCAGATGCGCAAACGGATTATTGAGTCAGATATTAAGGAAGTCGCAGTGGTGGAATATCACGGGTTAAATCTGCAAGAGATCGCTCAGGTAGAGATCACATCCGAGGATGAGGCGCACCCGATTGAATCGGCCTTTGTTGCAGGCTCCGACTCCTGCTGGTTGGCGGCCAGCTCTGGAGAGCAGACGCTTCGCCTGCTGTTTGATGCACCGCAACGACTCACGATGATTCGCCTGCTGTTTCAGGAAGAGCATCAGCAGCGCACACAGGAGTTTGTATTGCGCTGGTCTTCGGATGGAGGAGTCTCTTACCATGACATTGCACGCCAGCAATACAATTTCAGTTCGCCGGATTCAACCCTGCAGCTTGAAGATTACAGCGTTGATCTGAATGGCGTGACAACTCTGGAGTTGTGCATTACCCCGGATATCAGCGGCGGCACCGCCCGCGCCTCACTTGCCGGGTGGTCTGTCGCCTGAATTAATCCTGGCGTAACACCGTCATTGGCGACTGACGCAAAACCGCCATATGCGGTCATTCAGTAAGATGTTTAGTCAGGCCCTTTTTCCCACGGTTTCGGAGGAATGATTTTGAAGAAAATGCCTGTTCCCTTCATGACAAAAAACATTCCAAACGCAAACAAGAGCATTCCCAGGTAGCTGGATCCAAAAGATTTGTTTAAGCCTAATCCAGACAACACTAATATTGTTCCGAGTACTGTGTAGATAGTGTGAAGCTTTTCAGGCTTAGACTCCCTTTTATTTTTCCAAACCCCACCATAGTCCTTTTTCATAAATAGACGCGGCAAGGAATACCACCACAAAGCTCCAAGTAGCCCATGTGCCAAATAGGGGATGTGGACAATCGAGCCAAGGTTTGGAATAAAGTAAAGTGGGATTGTTGGGAAATCAATGAAGGTAAAATAAACCCAAATTAGCGAAGCTTGAGGGTCATTCGAAGACTTTATATATGCTAAGGTTACTAAAAACAGGACAATGTGAGCCACTGATAATATCAACCCAATCTTGTGAGCTTTTTTGTGTGCATTATCTATAGCTGAAAGTACAGGCATCCATCCCCCAATTAGACTAACTATAGCACAATTCTGATCGTCCGGGTTTGGCCGACATGAGCCGGTCAGATAAGTCTTGTGCTGGTTTGGAGCGGGACTTTATGCAAGTTTATTGTTGTTGGAATACCCTGTAGATTGAATGGAACCCGCAAAAGAGAACGACAATATTATCCGACATCGTCTAGAGTGTGGTTATGTCCTTAGAAAATTTTATTCCTGTACTACAGCTATCCATTGCTCCGGTTATTGTGATCTCCGGTGTCGGTCTAATACTACTCTCAATGACCAACCGCATTGCGCGGGTCATCGACCGATCAAGGGAATTGTCAAATATTCTTCGGAACGATGAGGCGGGCAGTGAAAAGCATCAGGTGCGGCAGCAACTGGTGATCCTGGAACGCAGGAGTCAACTGCTGAGGCGAGCAATTGAATTCGCCTGCATCAGTCTGCTGTTAGCAGCCTCGTTGGTCATAGTTCTCTTCTTTGTTGTGTTGATGGATATTGAGGCCGTAATGGTCATCACACTTATTTTTGTATCATGTATGTTTTCTTTGATTGCCGCCCTGATCTTCTTCCTGATGGATGTGCATGCCTCGCTCTCCGCCCTCAAGTTGGAGGTCAAGATCATGTGAAGGCAGGTCAGGTTAGACTTATGGGTGTTTGAACAAGGTGAAAGTTCAAGCTCATTCCATGCTGACTGTCCGGGCATGAGCAACAATGGTTGTTTGTGTTCCTCTGGCGGATTGCTTCTCTTTGACATGTTCTGACTGCTTGGTTAAAACTTCTAACGTAGAACCTGGATCGGTTTCAGGGGTGCAGGTCAAGAATGGATAGAGGAGATATCAGTGCCACATATTATCGTTGAATATCAGCAAGAGCTGGCTGGTGATTCGGAAATTGATGCTCTGCTGATGAACATCCATCGATCTATTTCAGAGAGTGGTCTGTTTAAAGCTGATCAAATTAAAACACGCGCCTATCCGTTCAGAAGTTTTACCAACGCAGGCGGAAACTCTCCCTATATCCATATTCAGGCGCGGATTAAATCTGGCCGGGATGCAGAGAACAAAAAACGCCTTGGCGAGGTGGTTCTGTCGGGTTTAACTGCACTGCATATTCCAGCTTCGGTAATCACAGTGGAAATTATAGATATGGACCGTGACTCTTATGGTAAGTATCTACCCAAATGAGATTTAGAAAATAGTGTGGCTTAGTGGGCTTTAGCGACTGCAGCCTCTTTTTGATCCTGCAGGGTGGCCTTGCGCCAGCAGGAATCAAGATTCTCCCCCACCATCTTAACAACACCGGTGTCGAGTTTTCCTACGTTGGAGTCATTGGAGAGGATGGTGAAAATCTCAGCCGGGCTTAGAGCCGGACGATAGGGGCGATCCTGGGCCAGTGCCTGAAAGACATCGGCTACGGCAACAATGCGCGCTTCCAGGGATAGTTTATGCTCTTTGGTGTGGTAGGGATAACCACCACCATCCACCCGTTCGTGGTGCTGGGCAGCCCAGAGGGCGATATCGTCAAACCCACGAATCTTCTTCAGGATATTGAAGGTATCAAAGCTGTGGCGCTGGATGGTTTTAAACTCACCATTGGATAGTTTGCCTGCTTTCTCAAGCACATCATCAGGCACTCTCAGTTTGCCGATATCATGTAAGAGCCCTGCCAGATAGAGCATGTCGCAGTTGTGCTCTGAAACTTCAAACAATTCTCCCAGATAACGCGCCAGGCTGGCGACACCCTGAGAGTGCTCATAGGTGAAAGGGCTTTTGGCATCGACGATGTGAGAGAAGATCTTGACCAGACTTTTGACATCTTCAAACGGGATGGGGCGGGTGGTTTCGTGGCCTACCCACTCATAGACATAACCATCAACATGTTCGCGTTCCAGCGATAGCCAGAAGGCTTCAGAATCTGCAACTTCCATAAAGACATCGACCAGTTCAGGATTGAAAAAAGTGCCGCGATTCTCGATGATTTTTTCTTTTATCGCATCTGAGCCGAGCAGGATATTGGCATCATTAACCTGCGCATGCAGGGAGAGCACATCCACACGATCAACCAGGAAAATAAGATTGGCCATGAGTTTTACATCATCAGAGAGGTCAAGCTCTTTGAGTTTGTCCCAGTGGGTATGGTGGTGCAGGATAACATCGGAGAGGTGGGCCAGCGGTGGCGTGATGCCGAGCAGCGCAGCGCCGATCTGGCAGTGGCCATGCACCTTCTCCCACTCAAACTGGGCAAGGCGGGCATGTACTGAGGTGTTGGATACGCCGCAGTCGTGCAAAATGGCGGCCTGAAACAGGCTATCAAGCGTTTCGGTTTCCATCTCCATCTGTTTGCCACATTCAGCGGCCATAAAACCGACACGTTTGCCATGATGAATCTGCACCACACCAACCAGATCAAGCGCATCTGAGAGGCTGTAGACAAGCTCATGCAGGTTGATGTTGAAGTTGCTCAATGCAGGGCCTCCTGGCGGCAGGAAAAGAGTCGATCTGTAACCTCTACTCTATCGCAGTTTACGAGTTATACATGAGCATAAATATTATGCCTACTGTTAATTGCATCCATTCCGTGCTTTTGCTTGCATTTGCAGCCCTGGTTGCGAAGGGTTTGCCTATGACTCATTTCGACGTATTTAATGGTGATGCCGATGGTATCTGTGCACTGCATCAGCTGAGGCTGGCCAAGCCTGTAGATGCTGTGCTGGTGACCGGTGTGAAGCGGGATATCTCCCTGCTTAAACGTGTTGAAGCCCAGGCCGGGGATAAGGTAACCGTACTGGATATCTCGCTGGATAAAAACCGCGATGATCTTATCCGAGCTCTTGATTGTGGCGCTTCCGTCTTCTACTGCGACCACCACTTTGCCGGTGCTATTCCTGAATCTGCGAATCTCGAGGCCCATATCGATACTTCGGCCAACACCTGCACCAGTCTGCTGGTAAATGACTATCTGGATGGTGCGTATCTGCCGTGGGCAGTCACGGCGGCTTTTGGTGATAACCTGTTCGATTCAGCCCGTGCTGCAGCCCTGCCTCTGAATCTCTCCGATGCCCAACTTTCACAGCTGGAGCTGCTAGGCACGCTGATCAACTACAACGGTTACGGAGTCACACCCGAAGATCTACACTTTCATCCGGCTGATCTCTATCGTGCTATCTCACCCTACACTGATCCCTTCGCTTTTATTGCCGAGTCGCCCGATTATCAGCAATTGGCAACTGGATATGAGCAGGATATCACTCAGGCGCGAAATCTTCCTGTGGCGGTAGAAGAGGAGCATATCGCTGTGGTGATGTTACAGGATGCACCGTGGACGCGGCGTGTCTCCGGTGTCTATGGCAACGAGCTTGCACGTCAGCATCCGGATCGGGCGCATGCGCTTTTGACAGTGCTGCCCGGTGGCGACTACCGCATCAGTGTGCGGGCACCTTTGAACAATAAAACCGGTGCGGATGAGCTCTGTATGATGTTCCCGACCGGTGGCGGCAGAAAAGCGGCAGCAGGCATCAATGCACTGCCGGCAGCGATGTATGATGCATTTATCGACGCATTCAGGGAGAAGTATGAACAGTAATGGAAATGTGATTGCGGGCATTCATGCCGTCAAACATGCACTCGATGCAGGTGATGCGATTGATGAGCTGATGATTGAGCGGGGTAAATCGCATCCGCGCTTGAATGAGCTGATACATCTGGCCAAGAAAAAAGGCATACGGGTTAATTTTATGCAGAAGGATGCGCTGGCTCGTCTGGCTGGAGGGGTTCCGCATCAGGGTGTGGTGGCCCGCACGGCTGTTGCAGGAGCGAAAAAGGCACTCTCCTTTGAGCAGTGGCTTGAAACCGTGGATATGGATGCCAAACCTATGGTGCTGCTGCTGGATCAGGTGACTGATCCGCATAATCTCGGTGCCTGTGTGCGCACAGCCGAAGCGGCGGGTTGTCTTGCTGTGATTGTACCCAAGGATCATGCTGCCGATCTGCATTCACCTGTGGTGAGCAAGGCGGCCTGTGGGGCATTGGCCAGATTGCCACTGTTGCAGGTGACCAATCTCAAGCGTTCGATGGAGAAGCTGCAGCAGGCGGGTTTCTGGATTGTCGGGCTGGCAGGTGAGGCGGATAGTTCGATCTATGCGGCGGGATTAAAAGGTGCGACTGCAGTGGTGATGGGCTCTGAAGGCAAGGGGATGCGCAGATTGGTGCGCGAGGGTTGTGATCAGTTGATCAGTATCCCGATGCCCGGGCATGTGGAGTCATTGAATGTTTCGGTTGCTACAGGTGTTGCCCTGTTTGAGATCAACAGGCAGCGCTTTGAAGGCTGATTGTGAGAATGTTTCCGTGAAGGCTGCTTCAGGCAGCGATTTTTTCGTTGTTCTCAGATGTGTTGGTTGTGGTGCGGATGAACTTCTGACCGCAGTACTGGCACTGACCGTTGCCCGGTTTCAGGCTGATGTAGATCAGGGGATGCTGTCCGTTGTCCGAACATGAAACGATCTCTTCTGTTGATTTGATTACGACACTACTCATTGGGACCCCTCTCCTTGTACCAAAAAAAAGCGCGGCGAATACTGGTATAAAATGGAAAAGTGTCAAGTTTTCATCATCTGAGAAAGATATATGGAGAGTGTTATGGGTGCTAAAGACCTTGTACTGATTGAGGGTTTGGAGATCCGGACTGTGATCGGGATTTATGACTGGGAGCGGGAGATTCGCCAGACGGTCAGGCTTGATCTGGAGATGGCCTGGGATATCTCACGGGCAGCAGTATCGGATGATATTGAAGATGCTCTGGACTACAAATCGGTATCCAAACGGTTGATCTCGTTTGTTGAGGCTTCGAGTTTCGGGCTGATTGAGAGGCTGGCCGAGCAGTGTGCGCAAATTATTATAGAAGAGTTCGGTGTGCCATGGGTGCGACTGAAAATGTCCAAGCCGGGGGCGGTGCGTGGCACTGAGAATGTGGCTGTGCTTATCGAACGGGGTGAAATCGGCTGATGGCAGAAGTGCTGATAGGCATGGGGTCTAATATTGAGCCTGAGTTGAATCTCAGGCTGGCGGCGGTTGCGCTGCGCAGGGATTTTGAGGAGGTCTGCTTCTCCTCGGTCTACCATTCGCCAGCTGTAGGCATGGACGGCGCGGACTTTCTTAATGCCTGCTGCAGGGTTGAGTCAGAGCTCTCTGCGGCGCTGGTCAAAACCCGGTTGAAAGAGCTGGAAGATGCGCAGGGGCGGGACCGCTCTGCAGGCTCGTGGAAACCTCGCACGCTCGATCTTGATGTGCTGATGTATGATGGTCAGGTGCTTGATGATGAGCTCTATCGTTATGCGCATGCCTATGTGCCTGCCGCTGAACTGGTGGCGATTGATCTTCCCGACCGTGCCGGGGATGCAGTAACCTTAGTCGAATTGCGCTTGTAATACGGGGCAGTGGTTTTACAATGCCACTTCCATTGAGTTGTCATCATGATGATCACAGTTCAGACAACTTGCTCACAGGGGAAAATGAACAGATGTTGATTGCGGTTCCAGCCGAAACCCAGCTTCACGAAAAACGCGTTGCAGCCACACCTGAAACCGTAGCCAAATTTATGGCTGCCGGTTGCCGTGTTGTGGTCGAAAAAGGGGCGGGTCTTGCTGCCAACTATCCGGATGCTGCTTATGTCGAAAAAGGTGCTGAGCTGGCAGACGATTTTGCCGCCACCTGTGGCAGTGCTGATCTGGTATTAAAGGTTCGTCCGCTCAATGAGGCTGAGATCCAAGTCCTTAAAAAGGGTGCTGTGGTTGTCAGCCTTGTCTCACCATTTACCAATCCGTTACTTAAAAACTATGCCGATGCGGGGCTGACCTGCTTCTGTATGGAGATGGTGCCGCGTATTTCACGAGCCCAGAGCATGGATGTGCTCTCTTCGCAGGCCAATATTGCCGGTTATAAATCGGTGTTGCTGGCTATGGAACATTACCAGCGTTTCTTCCCGATGCTGATGACCGCTGCAGGTACTGTGCAGCCGGCCAAACTGCTGATCATGGGGGCTGGCGTGGCCGGTCTGCAGGCGATTGCTACGGCAAGGCGTATGGGTGCCAATGTCGAGGTGTTTGATGTGCGCGCAGCTGCCAAAGAGCAGGTTGAGAGTCTGGGCGCCCGTTTCGTTGAGGTGGCTTCGGATGAAGATGCCGAAGATGCCGGTGGTTATGCCAAAGAGATGGATGATGATTATAAGCAGCGTCAGGCTGATCTGATAGCCGAGCGCGTTGCCAAGTCCGATATTATTATTACCACTGCACTGATTCCGGGCAGGCCTGCACCTGTGTTGATCACAGAAGAGATGGTGAAAACCATGAAACCCGGCTCGGTGATTGTTGATCTGGCTGTTGAGATGGGTGGCAACTGCCCACTCTCCGAGCTGGATAAGATTGTCACCAAGCATGGCGTAACGCTGGTGGGTGTTGGCAATATTCCGGCCCTGATGGCTACAGATGCCAGTGGCTTGTATGCGCGCAACCTGCTGAATTTCCTGACGCCAATGCTGGACAAGGAGATTGGTGGTCTGACTATCAATATGGAAGATGAGGTGATCGCATCCTCGCTGATCTGTCGGGACGGCGAATTCCTCAAGCCGGATCTGTTGGGTAAAGGAGAGACGTCGTGAATGTAGATGCTGTTCAGAATGCGGCAGAGGTCGCACAGGATGGGGCGGCTGACCCTATCGTTCTCTCTATCACTGTGTTTGTTTTGGCGATCATTGTCGGTTACCACGTGGTCTGGAACGTAACACCCGCCCTGCACACGCCGTTGATGAGCGTAACCAATGCCATCTCCAGTATTATTATTGTCGGTGCACTGCTGGCGGCAGGGCCACTGGAGATGAATCTGGCGACCGTACTGGGGCTGATTGCTGTGGGCCTTGCTTCAGTGAATATCTTCGGTGGCTTTATGGTGACGCAGCGTATGCTGGCCATGTTCAAAAAACGGACTTAAGGGGAACTCATGTTATCTGCAAACATGGTGGAGCTGGCCTATCTCGCCGCATCCGTACTGATTATTTTTGCCCTTAAAGGTCTGGCTAGTCCGGCCTCTGCCCGCCGTGGTAATACCTTTGGCATGCTCGGCATGGGTATTGCGGCACTGGTTACACTGCAGCTTGATGCGGTGCAGAACTACGCCTGGATTGTTACGGCTATCGCTATCGGTGGCCTGATTGGTGGTGTGGTGGCGCGCAAGGTGCCGATGACCCATATGCCGCAGACTGTGGCCTTTATGCACTCACTGGTGGGTCTGGCGGCGGTATTGATTGCCGTATCAGCCTGTTATGATCCGGTGGCTTATGGCATTGCCAATGCGCAGGGCGGTCTCTATCTGGCCAGTCGCATTGAACTGTTTCTCGGCACCTTTATCGGTGCCATCACCTTTACCGCATCACTGATCGCTTTTGGTAAGTTGCAGGGGCTTCTTTCGGGTCGACCGCTACAGTTTGCCGGCCAGCATATGCTCAATTTGGTGCTGGGTCTGGTAATGATTGGCGCTGGTATCATGTTCTGTGTCAGTGGGGCATGGCTGCCGTTTTTGATTATGCTGGCGGTTGCGCTGGTGCTGGGTGTATTGCTGATCGTGCCGATTGGTGGCGCCGATATGCCGGTGATTGTCTCGATGCTCAACTCATACTCCGGTTGGGCTGCAGCGGGCATCGGTTTTACACTGGGCAATAATATGCTGATTATCGCCGGTGCACTGGTCGGCTCATCCGGTGCGATCCTCTCTTATATTATGTGCAAGGCGATGAATCGCTCGCTGTTTAATGTGCTGCTGGGTGGTTTCGGTGGTGATGCCGTGGCGGCTTCTTCGGCTGGCGGCGCGGTTGAACAGCGGCCTGTGAAGAGTGGTGCGGCTGAAGATGCTGCGTTTATGATCGGTAATGCCCGCTCTGTGGTGATTATTCCGGGTTACGGACTGGCTGTAGCGCGTGCCCAGCATGCGATGAAAGAGATGGTGGATGTGCTGCTCAAGCAGGGTGTGGATGTGAAGTTTGCTATTCATCCTGTGGCAGGGCGCATGCCGGGCCATATGAATGTGCTGCTGGCTGAGGCTGATGTGCCTTATGATATTGTTTTTGAGATGGATGAGATTAACTCTGAATTCGCAGATACCGATGTGGCGCTGGTGATTGGCGCCAATGATGTGGTCAATCCGGCCGCCAAGACCGATCCGGCCAGTCCGATCTACGGCATGCCGATTCTTGAGGCCTCTAAAGCCAAGCATGTGATCGTGGTGAAGCGTTCACTGGCTGCGGGTTATGCAGGGCTGGATAATGATCTGTTCTATATGGATCAGACCATGATGCTGTTTTCGGATGCTAAAAAAGCCTGTGAGGCGATTGTTCAGGCGCTGGATTAATCCTCTGGCTGCTTGAGCGTCGTCAACCTGATTGCTGCTGACTCCCCTGCGGTGATCTTCTATGTTAATAATATATATAGCATGTTAAAGGTGGTTTTTCAGCGCTGTGATTGCTGCAGTCAGGGCAGAAAGCGCGGAAGAAAAAGCATGAATGTGTCGAGTCTGTTTTTTTAGTGATGAAAGCGGTTGACAGCAATAGAGAGCGACACTAAGGTTCGCGACCCTTCGCCAGGGCTGTGCTTTTTTTCAGCGGATTGGCGGGGTGAAAGTTTGGAGAAGAGGTAACAATGCCAACGATTAATCAGTTGATTCGCAAACAGCGAGTAGACAAACGCAAGATCAATAAAGTCCCAGCTCTGCAGGCTTGTCCTCAGCGTCGTGGCGTTTGCACCCGTGTTTACACCACTACCCCGAAGAAGCCGAACTCGGCACTTCGTAAAGTTGCTCGTGTACGTCTGACCAATGGTATGGAAGTTACTGCATACATTCCTGGTGAAGGCCACAAGCTGCAGGAGCATTCAGTTGTTCTGATCCGTGGCGGTCGTGTAAAGGATTTGCCTGGTGTTCGTTACCATGTTCTCCGTGGTGTGCTGGATACAACTGGTGTTGAGGGTCGTAAGCAGGCTCGTTCTAAGTACGGCGCGAAGCGTCCGAAGTAATAGCGGAAAGATTGAGGAGTTTGAATAATGCCACGTAAAGGACCTGCCCCACGCCGTCCGGTTACACCGGACGCGAAGTATGGTGATACAACAGTTTCCAACGTTATAAACAAGGTAATGCTGGACGGTAAGAAAACCGTAGCAGAAGCGATTGTTTATGATGCAATGGACCTTGCATCCCAGAAGACCGGCAAAGATCCGCTGACTTCATTGTTGGAAGCGATTGAAGCTATTAGGCCTGCTGTAGAAGTGAAGTCTCGCCGTGTTGGTGGCGCGACCTATCAGGTGCCGATCGAAGTTTCTGATCGTCGTCAGCATTCACTGGCTGTGCGCTGGTTGATTGAGTTTTCACGTAAGCGTTCCGAGCACACTATGGCTCAGCGTCTGGGTAATGAGATTGCTGATTCTATCTCTGAGCGCGGCGGAGCATGGAAGAAGCGTGATGAGACGCATCGTATGGCTGAAGCGAACAAGGCGTTCTCGCACTTCCGCTGGTAAAACGATTTGCAGGTTCCGGCCTGCTGTTTGAACCCGGACCTGTTTGACAGGTTCATTGCAGAAGAGGGTTGCCTCTCTGCTGGATAGAGGGCGAAGCCCGGTATCCGAGAACAGTTTGTTCTTTTAATTTGATGGTAAAGGAGTGGCGACGTGGCTCGTAAGACCCCACTGGAACGTGTACGTAACATCGGCATTATGGCTCATATTGACGCTGGTAAAACTACCGCGACTGAGCGTATTCTTTTCTACACCGGCGTAAGTCATAAGATTGGTGAAGTGCATGACGGCGCTGCAACCATGGACTGGATGGCGCAGGAGCAGGAGCGCGGCATCACCATTACCTCGGCTGCAACAACCTGTAGCTGGAAAGACCATCAGATTAATATCATTGATACCCCTGGACATGTGGATTTCACCATTGAAGTGGAGCGCTCACTGCGCGTACTTGATGGTGCAGTTGGCGTGTTCTGTGCGGTAGGTGGCGTGCAGCCACAGTCAGAGACTGTTTGGCGTCAGGCTGACAAATATAAAGTTCCCCGTGTTGCATTCGTCAACAAGATGGACCGTACCGGTGCCCGCTACTTTGAAGTAATTGACGAGATTCGTGAGCGTCTGGGTCACAACGCTGTGGCTCTGAATATTCCAATTGGTGCTGAAGAAGATTTCCTGGGTGTTATTGACCTGGTCTCCATGAAGGCGATTGTCTGGAAAGACGAAGCTATGGGTGCGATGTACGAAGTTCAGGAGATTCCTGAAGATCTGCTTGAGGTCGCTCAGGAGCGTCGCGAGCTGCTGCTTGATGCTGTTCTGGTTAATGATGAAGAGCTGATGATGGCTTACCTTGAAGGCGAAGAGGTTGACGAAGCGGCACTGAAAGAGTGCATTCGTAAGTCTGTTCTTGATATCTCCGTGATTCCTGTTCTGGCTGGTACCGCATTTAAGAATAAAGGTGTTCAGACGCTGCTTGATGCTGTTATTGAGTACATGCCTGCGCCAACTGACGTTCCTGCGATTACCGGTGTTCATCCGGATAGTGATGAGCCTGATGTTCGTCCATCATCTGATGATCAGCCGTTTTCGGCACTGGCATTTAAAGTGATGACCGATCCGTTCGTGGGTACGCTTACCTTCTTCCGTGTTTACTCCGGTGTGGCTGAAGCTGGTTCTTATGTCATCAACTCTACCAAGGGTAAGAAGAAAGAGCGTCTGGGCCGTATTCTGCAGATGCATGCCAATGAGCGTTCTGAGATTAAAGAAGTACGTGCTGGCGATATCGCTGCTGCAGTTGGCCTGAAGTCAACGACCACTGGTGATACACTCTGTGAAGCTGAGCATCCAATTATCCTTGAGCGTATGGAGTTCCCTGAGCCGGTGATTTCGGTTGCAATTGAGCCGAAGACCAAGGCTGACCAGGAGAAGATGGGTGTTGCTCTGGGTCGTCTGGCTGCAGAGGATCCTTCTTTCCGTGTTCGCACTGATGAAGAGACGGGTCAGACCATTATCTCAGGCATGGGCGAGCTGCATCTTGAGATTCTCGTAGATCGTATGAAACGCGAATTCGCAGTCGATGCAAATGTTGGTAAGCCTCAGGTTGCCTACCGTGAAACGATTCGTTCATTCACCAAGGCCGAAGGCAAGTTTGTTCGTCAGTCCGGTGGTCGTGGTCAGTATGGTCACTGCTGGCTTGAAATCGAGCCGAATGAAGTTGGTGCCGGTTTCGAATTCATTGATAAGATCTCCGGCGGTTCTATTCCTCGCGAATATATCCCGGCTGTTGGTAAGGGTGCTGAAGAGGCCATGCAGAACGGTGTTCTGGCTGGTTACCCGATGGTTGATATCAAGGTTACCGTTGTTGACGGCTCTTACCATGACGTCGACTCCAATGAGATGGCATTTAAGGTTGCTGGTTCTATGGGTATGCGTGCTGGTTGTGCGCAGGCCAAGCCGGTTATTCTTGAGCCGATGATGGATGTTGAAGTGGTAACACCTGAAGATTACATGGGTGATGTCGTTGGCGATCTGAATCGTCGTCGTGGCCGCGTGCTCGGCATGGAGGCGCGTGGTAACGCCAAGGTTATCGAAGCTGAGGTTCCTTTGAGCGAGATGTTCGGTTACTCAACCAACGTTCGTTCGATGTCTCAGGGTCGTGCGACCTACACCATGTCATTTAAACATTATGAAGAAGTACCAAACAATATTGCGCAAGAAATCATTGCTGCTGTTAAAGGTTAAGGAGTAGATCATGGCAAAGGAAAAGTTTGAACGTAACAAGCCGCACGTAAACATTGGTACCATTGGTCACGTCGACCATGGCAAGACCACGTTGACCGCTGCAATCACGAAGGTTCTGTCTCTGACAGGCGGCGCTGTGTTCAAGGACTACGGCGACATTGATGGTGCTCCGGAAGAGCGCGAGCGCGGTATCACTATCGCAACTGCACACGTTGAGTATGAGACAGAAGCACGTCACTACGCACACGTTGACTGCCCGGGCCATGCTGACTATGTGAAAAACATGATCACTGGTGCTGCCCAGATGGATGGCGGTATTCTGGTTGTTTCCGCTGCTGATGGCCCAATGCCACAGACTCGTGAGCATGTACTGCTTGCCCGTCAGGTAAACGTACCTCATCTGGTAGTCTACCTGAACAAGGCAGACCAGGTTGATGACGAAGAGCTGCTTGAGCTGGTAGAGATGGAAGTTCGTGAGCTTCTCGACTCCTACGATTTCCCGGGTGACGATACGCCAATCATCATCGGTTCTGCACTGAAAGCACTGGAAGGCGATACATCTGATATCGGCGCTCCATCTATCCTGCGTCTGATGGCTGCAGTAGATGAGTTCATTCCTACCCCTGCACGTGATGTAGACAAGCCATTCCTGATGCCTGTTGAGGATGTGTTCTCAATCTCAGGTCGTGGTACAGTTGCTACCGGTCGTATTGAGGCTGGTATCATCAAAGTTGGTGAAGAGATCGAGATCGTTGGTATTAAAGACACCGTTAAGACTACCTGTACCGGTGTTGAGATGTTCCGCAAGCTGCTGGATAGTGGTGAAGCTGGCGACAACGTAGGTCTTCTTCTTCGTGGTACCAAGCGTGAAGACATCGAGCGTGGTCAGGTTCTGGCTAAGCCGGGTTCAATCACACCACACACCACATTCAAAGCTGAAGCATATATCCTGAATAAAGAAGAGGGCGGTCGTCATACCCCATTCTTTAACGGTTACCGTCCACAGTTCTACTTCCGTACAACTGACGTAACCGGTTCAGTTACCCTCCCGGAGGGAACTGAGATGGTGATGCCTGGCGATAACATCTCTATGGATGTTGAACTAATTACCCCAATCGCAATGGATAAAGAGCTTCGTTTCGCTATCCGCGAAGGTGGTCGTACGGTCGGCGCTGGCGTCGTGACCGACATAACTAAGTAAGGGGGCCGTACGTGGCAACTCAAAGTATTCGTATTCGCCTGAAAGCTTTTGATCATCGTATTCTTGATAAGAGTGCGGCTGACATTGTAGCTACAGCAAAACGTACCGGTGCAGAAGTACGTGGTCCGATTCCAATTCCGACCAAGATTCGCAAATTTTGCGTAATCAAATCTCCGCACAAGTACAAAGATTCTCGTGAGCAGTTCGAGATTCGTACCCACAAGCGTATGCTTGATATTGATAAGCCAACTCCACAGACCGTGGACGCGCTAATGAAGCTTGATCTGCCATCCGGTGTGGATGTCGAGATCAAACTTTAATCGGGAGGATAATCATGAGTATTGGATTGATCGCCCGGAAAGCGGGCATGACACAGATCTTTGCAGAAGATGGTTCTGCGGTTCCTGTGACTGTTTTGAATATTGAGCCGTGCAAAATCATTGCACGTCGTACCTCTGATCGTGATGGCTATGATGCCGTACAGGTTGGTTTTGGTGCTGCCAAGCGTCATAACACCCGTGCAGTTCAGGGTCATTTTGCCAAGCAGGGTCAGGAAGTAACCGGTGGACTGAAAGAGTTTCGTGTTGCTGCTGATACCGAGGTTGAGTTGGGTCAGGAGTTGAATGCAACTCAGTTTGAGGTCGGTCAGAAGATCGACGTCTCCGGTACCTCTAAAGGTCGCGGTTTTGCTGGTGTTATGAAGCGTTACAACTTCGCCGGTGGCCGTGCAACACATGGTGCTGAAAAAGTACATCGTCAGATGGGTTCTACCGGTCAGTGTCAGTGGCCGGGCCGTGTATTTCCGGGCAAGAAGATGCCTGGTCACTACGGTAACGAGCGTGTTACAACTCAGAACCTTGAAGTGATTCGCGTGGACGCAGAGTCCAATCGTATTCTGGTAAGGGGTGCTGTTCCCGGTTCGCGTAACGGACTGGTTGAAGTGCGCCCTGCCGTGAAGGGAGCGTAAGATGGCGAAGATCACCATCGTAGATCAGAACAATAAAGAAGTGAGCAAGCGTGAGCTGAACCCGGCCGTTTTCGGTCTGGATGCAGATGATGGCTTTGTTCACCGCGTTTATGCATCACTTGCATCAGCACAGCGTGGCGGAACCAGTGCAGTGAAAACTGTTGCTCAGGTATCCGGTGGCGGCAAGAAGCCATTCAAACAGAAGGGTACAGGTCGTGCTCGTCAGGGTACTACACGTGCTGCGCAGATGCGTCACGGTGGAACTGCACATGGTCCGAATGCAAACACCACGTTTGATTCGCGCATCAACAAGAAAGAGCGCCGTCGCGCACTCTGCCTGGTGCTCTCCGATTGCGTGCGTTCAGGTAAACTGACTGTTGTGAACAAGCTTGAGCTGGAAGCTCCAAAGACCAAGTCCTTCCTTGAAGTGCTCGGCGCTTTCGACCTGACCTCCGGTCTGTTTGTTCTCGATACAGCCAACAGCAATGTAGAGCTCTCCGGTCGTAACATCCCGCATACCAAAGTGGTTCTTGATGGTCAGATGACAATTCATGATCTGCTTAAGTGTGAGCGTGTGATCCTGACCGAAGCTGCTGTAGATAAACTTGAGGAGCGTCTGTCATGAGTGCAAACATCAATCATTTCGACATCCTGCGTCAGCCTGTAATTACCGAGAAGAGCTATTCAGGTACCGGCGCAGCCAATCAGTACACTTTCCGTGTCGCCCGTAAAGCAACCAAAACCCAGGTTAAGGCCGCTGTAGAAGCAGTCTTCGAAGTGAAGGTTGATAGAGTTCAGGTTATCAATATGCCTAGCAAGCCGAAGCGTCGTGGTGCCCATACGGGTGCTCGTTCCGGTTACCGCAAGGCTGTGGTTCGTCTGGCTGAGGGACATAGTCTGGAAGTGGCGGAAGAGGTATAAACCATGGCATTGAAGGCATTAAAACCAACAACAAACGGTAACCGTGGCCGCATCGGTGTAGTTAATGAAGATCTGCACAAAGGCGCGCCTGAAAAGAGCCTGGTTGTAGGCCTCACCAAATCCGGTGGTCGTAACAACAATGGACGCATTACCAGCTCCCATCGTGGTGGCGGACACAAACGTCTTTACCGCATGGTTGATTTCAAGCGTGACAATTTCGGCATTGGCGGTAAGGTTGCGCGCGTTGAATATGATCCCAACCGTACAGCGCACATCGCGCTGGTAGTTTTTAGCAACGGTGACAAGCGTTATATCCTTGCTCCACAAGGCCTGCGTGCAGGTGATGAAGTGATGAGCGGACCTGATGCAGAGATTCGTCCGGGCAACACGTTGCCACTGGGCAGTATCCGCGTAGGTACTCAGGTACATAACGTAGAGATGAAACCTGGTAAGGGCGGTCAGATGGCACGCAGTGCAGGTGCATCTATTCAGTTGATGGGTAAAGAGGGCGGTCGTGCCATTCTGAAGATGCCATCCGGCGAGTTCCGTCGTGTGGATATCCGCTGTCTGGCAACGATTGGTGTGATGGGCAACGCTGACCACTCCAACCGCAAGGTAGGTAAGGCTGGCCGTACACGCTGGCTGGGTGTTCGTCCTAACGTTCGTGGTGTTGCCATGAACCCGGTAGATCATCCACATGGTGGTGGTGAAGGCCGTACATCAGGTGGTCGTCATCCGGTAACACCTTGGGGTGTACCAACCAAGGGTCATAAGACCCGTGCAAAGAAGAAGGCGTCGAACCGTGATATTATTCGCCGCCGCAACCAGAAGTGAGGTAAGAGATGGCACGCTCATTAAAGAAAGGTCCGTACATTGAGGCCTCCCTTCAGAAGAAGGTTGATGCTGCACTGGCCGCAGAGAAGAGGGCTGTGATCAAAACCTGGTCACGTCGTTCTACGATTGCACCGGATTTTGTAGGCATGAATTTTGCAGTACACAATGGTCACAAGTTCATTCCTGTGTTCGTAACTGAGAACATGGTTGGACATAAGCTTGGTGAGTTTTCACCTACCCGTACCTACTATGGTCACGGTGCTGACAAAAAGGCTAGGAAGAGGTAATCGGCATGTCTGAACAAGTACGTGCATGGCACAAAAACAGCAAGATCAGCTCCCAGAAAGCGCGTTTGATGGCCGATGCTATCCGTGGTCTGGACGTTGATCGTGCGCTGGCAGTTCTGACTTTGTCTCCGGCAAAATCAGCGCGCCTGTATGAGAAAGTTCTGAAGTCCGCTATTGCTAACGCCGAGCAGAATCACGGCCTGGATGTGGATACACTGTTTGTATCTGAAGCAAAAGCTGATGCAGGCATGACGCTGAAGCGTTTCCGTCCGAAAGGAATGGGTCGTATGCGTAAACGTTTCCACCGCCACAGCCACTTGACCGTTGCTGTTAGCGAACGCGGTTAAGGGGAGAAGTCATGGGACAGAAAGTAAATCCAATTGGATTCCGTCTTGGAACGATTCGTAACTGGGAATCGATCTGGTACGCCAATGACAAGAATTTCGGCAACAACCTGCGTGAAGATATTAAGCTGCGTCGTCATGTTAAAGCTCGTCTGAAACATGCCGGTGTATCTCGTATCATCATCGAGCGCCCTGCTGATAAGATCAAAGTAACTGTTCATACCTCACGCCCTGGTGTTGTGATTGGTAAGAAAGGTGCCGAGATCGATGCTGTTCGTAACGAGCTGGTCAAAACATTCGGTCAGGAAGTTCAGGTATTCATCGTAGAGGTTCGTCGCCCTGAAGCAGAAGCACAGCTGATAGCAGAGAATATCGCTTTCCAGCTTGAGCGTCGTGTGGCTTTCCGTCGTGCCATGAAGCGTGCGGTTCAGAGCGCACTGCGTATGGGTGCTAAAGGTGTTCGTATTAACTGCGCCGGTCGTCTTGGTGGTGCTGAAATTGCTCGTACTGAATGGTACCGCGAAGGTCGCGTACCGCTGCACACCCTGCGTGCTGATGTGGACTACGGCTTTGCCGAAGCGCACACCACCTACGGTGTTGTTGGTATTAAGGTTTGGGTATTCCATGGTTTGAAGCTAGGCGACACCGCCGCTGACAACGCATAAAGATTGAGTTGAAGAGGATTAGTAACGATGTTGCAACCTAAGAAAATTCGCTGGCGCAAGCACCATAAAGAGCTGCAGCGCATTCGCGGTAAAAGCCCGCGTGGCGCAAGCCTGAACTTTGGTCAGTATGGCCTGAAAGCGATGGAACCTGGTCGTATTAGTGCCCGTCAGATTGAAGCGGCGCGTATTACCATTAACCGTCACGTTAAACGTCAGGGGCGCGTATGGATTCGCATCTTCCCCGATCTTCCGGTTTCCAAGAAACCTGCTGAAGTTCGAATGGGTAAAGGTAAGGGTTCACCTGAGTACTGGGTTGCCGCAGTTAAAGCTGGCCGTATCCTGTATGAGATGGACGGTATTGATGAAGAGATGGCTTATGGCGCACTTCAGCGTGCGGCTGCCAAACTTCCAATCCGTACTAAGATTGTCGTGCGTGGAGTAGGACGATGAGTGATATCAAGAAAGCAAAAGATCTGCGTGGCATGAAAGATGTCGATCTGAAAGAGCGCATGGATGAACTGGCGGCAGAGCACATGAAGCTCCGTTTCCAGAGGGCCACGATGCAGCTGAACAATACCGCACGTGTTGGTCAGGTACGCCGCGAAATCGCACGTATCAAGACTATTCTTGCTGAGCGCGGCTAAGGGGTAAAAGAGAGATGTCCGAGGCAACAACAAACAAGCGCACCCTGGAAGGGGTAGTAGTTAGTAATAAAGGTGAGAAGACCGTGGTGGTGCAGGTTGAGCGTAAATTCCTGCATGCCCGTTACCGTAAGACGGTTCGTTCACACAAGAAATATATGGCTCACGATGCTGAAAACACCTGCAATGTAGGTGATACCGTACGTATCATTGAATCTGCTCCAATCTCCCGCCGCAAGCGCTGGGTAATGGAAGCAGTTCTGACACGTGCTGAGCAGCTGTAATCCGGAGGTTTTACAATGATTCAGAATGAAACCGTACTGCAGGTTGCAGATAACTCAGGCGCCAAGCGCGTTAAATGCATCAAGGTTCTGGGTGGCTCTAAACGTCGCTACGCCAGCGTTGGTGATGTGATCGTGGTAGCTGTGAAAGAAGCAATGCCAGGTGGTAAAGTGAAGAAGGGTGAGGTTCAGCGTGCAGTGGTTGTGCGTACGGCCAAAGAGTTCCGTCGTTCTGACGGCTCCTCCATCCGTTTTGACGAAAATGCGGCAGTTCTGCTCTCCAAGCAGAATGAGCCAATGGGCACCCGTATTTTTGGCCCTGTAACACGTGAACTGCGTGCCAAGGGTTACATGAAGATCGTTTCACTTGCACCAGAAGTGCTGTAAGCGGAAAGAGAGGCGAAAGAATAATGACAACGTTGGTTAAAACCCGAATTCGCAGAGATGATGAAGTGGTTGTAGTTGCCGGTCGCGACAAAGGTGCGCGTGGTAAGGTCATCCGTGTAATGCCGCAGGATAGCAGTGTACTGGTAACTAAGGTGAATATGATTAAACGTCATACCCGCCAGAGTCAGGCCAGTGCTGGCGGCATCATCGAGAAAGAAGCCCCTATGGCCATCTCGAATGTGCAGTACTACTGCTCCAAATGTAAATCTGGTGTCCGTCTTGGCGCGAAGCTGCTTGAAGATGGTCGTAAAGTCCGCACCTGCCGCAAATGTGGCGAAGTGCTGGATAACTAGGAGTTTCGACAATGGCTCGTTTGAAGGAATTTTATAAAGAGACGGTTGCACCTGCACTGAAAGAAGAGTTCAGTTACAGCAACCCGATGCAGATCCCCGGTATTACCAAGATCGTTGTTAATATGGGTGTGGGTGAAGCGTCACAGAACTCTAAAGCTATTGATGGCGCGTTGGCTGATATGACCACCATCACCGGTCAGAAGCCTGTTGTGACTCGTGCTCGCAAGTCTATTGCGAACTTCAAGTTGCGCGATGGCATGGCTGTTGGCTGCCGCGTAACACTGCGTGGTGATCAGATGTGGGAGTTTTTGGACCGTCTGGTTAATGTTGCCCTGCCGCGTATTCGCGACTTTAAGGGTGTTTCACCAAAATCATTTGATGGCCGCGGTAACTTCACGCTGGGCCTGAAAGAGCAGATCATCTTCCCGGAAATTGAATATGATCAGGTGGATAAGATTCGCGGCATGGATATCACTATCTGTACCACTGCGAACACGAACGATGAGGGACGTGCCCTGCTGAAACTGTTCAGCATGCCGTTCCGCACTTAAGAGGGTTAGCTCATGGCTTCAACAAGAATGATTGTCAAATGCAATCGTAAACCAAAATTCAAAGTTCGCGCTTATACACGCTGTCAGTTGTGCGGTCGTCCGCACTCTGTTTACCGTAAACTCGGCATCTGCCGTATCTGCCTGCGTAAGCATGCCCTTGCCGGTGAAATACCTGGCATGGTTAAGTCGAGCTGGTAAGGGGTATAGAACTATGATGATGGACCGTATTGCCGACATGTTGACGCGTATTCGTAACGCGCAGACGGCTGGAATTGAAAAAGTTGAGATGCCTGCGAGTAACGCTCTGCTGGCTATCGCTGAAGTACTGAAGGAAGAAGGCTATATCGCTGCTGTGAAAGCCTACAACCACAAGGGCCACCGTTTTCTGCGCCTGACCCTGCGCTATGATGACGAAGGTAAAGCGATTATTCATGAGATTAAGCGCATTTCCAAATCTGGACGCCGTGTTTATGTCGGCTCCGATGAGATCCCGCGTGTGAAGTCCGGTTATGGTGTTGCAGTAGTGAGCACTTCTCAGGGCATTATGACCGACAAGAAAGCTCGTGCTGCATCAATTGGCGGCGAAGTTATCTGTACGGTATTTTGAGGTAAGTTATGTCACGTGTTGGTAAAGAACCTATTAATATCCCTGCCGGTGTTGAGATCCGTCTGAACGACGACTCAGTTACTGTGAAGGGCGCAAAGGGTGAGCTCACCTCTCCACTGTTCGCAGATATCACTGCGGCACAGGAAGGTAATACACTCACCATCAGCTGTGCTGATCTTGAGACCAAGAAGACCAAGTCTTTCTTCGGCCTGGCTCGCATGCTGATTGCAAACAACATCACTGGTGTGACTAAAGGTTTTGAGAAGAAACTTGAGCTGCGCGGTGTTGGTTATCGTGCGCAGTCACAGGGTAAGAGTCTGAATCTCTCCCTGGGTTTCTCACATCCGGTTATTTATGCGCTGCCTGATGGCGTAGATGCGGCTGTTGAAGCGAGTATCATTACTGTTTCCGGTATCGACAAGCAGAAAGTCGGTCAGGTTGCTGCAGAGATTCGCGCTTACCGTCCACCAGAGCCTTATAAAGGTAAAGGTGTTCGCTACGTTGGTGAACATGTAGCGATGAAAGAAGGCAAGAAGGCTTAAGGGCGTTAGGTTAGGAGATAAGAGATGTCTGTTAAACGTTATGAATCCAATGGCGCTGTGCGCCGTGCTCGCAAGGTTCGCGCTCGCGTTAAGGCCGGTGGCCGCCTTCGTTTGAGTATTTTTCGTTCTGCCCGCCATATTTATGCGCAGGTAATCGATGATGCTAGTGGTACTACGCTGGCAACTGCATCCAGCCTTGATGCTGCCGTGAAATCCGGTGGCAACAAAACTGGCGCAGAAGAGGTAGGTAAATTAATTGCCGAACGCGCTGTTAAAGCGGGTATCAGTGAAGTTGCTTTCGATCGTGGCCGCTTCTCATACCATGGTCGCGTACAGGCACTGGCAGAAGGCGCCCGTGCCGGCGGCTTGAAGTTCTAGGAGATTATAGAAGATGATCAATGTAGACGAATTGGACCTGAACGAGAAACTGATTACGATCAACCGTATTGCCAAGACAACATCCGGTGGACGTCGCATGAGCTTCTCCGCTCTGATGGTAGTTGGTGATGGCAATGGACACATCGGTTTTGGTCACGCCAAAGCCAAAGAGGTTCCTGAAGCGATCCGCAAGGCTACTGACATTGCCAAGAAATCAATTATTTTTGTACCACGCCGTGAGGGCACCATTCACTACAAAGTGATTGGCGTTCAGGATGCGAGCCGCGTTATGCTCAAGCCCGCCTCAGAAGGTACCGGCGTAATCGCTGGTTCTGCTGTACGTGCTGTTCTTGATGCTGTCGGCATCAAAGATATTCTGACTAAATCACTCGGTTCCCGTAATGCACTGAACACTGTTCGTGCTACCTTCAACGGTTTGAAAGAACTGGAAAGCCCTGAGCAGATTGCCACCCGTCGTGGCAAGTCAGCTTAATCGGATTAGGAGTTTCAAATGGCTAAGAAAGAGACTATTCGCATCCGCCAGTTTAAGAGCGGTATCGGTTACTCCAAAGCTCAGAGAGCAACTCTGGTAGGCTTGGGTTTCCGTCGTATGAATCAGGTTGTAGAGCTGGAAGATACCCCTTCTGTTCGCGGTATGGTGAACAAGGTGCGTCATCTCGTTCGTATTGAGTCCGGAGAGTAAGAGATGAAACTGAATGAACTGAAAGCAACTGACGGTGCCCGTAAGGATCGTAAGCGTAAAGGTCAGGGCATCGCGTCCGGCAATGGTAAGACTGGTGGTCGTGGCCACAAAGGTCAGAAGTCCCGTTCCGGTGGTAAAGTAGCCCGCGGTTTCGAGGGTGGTCAGATGCCACTGATCCGCCGTGTTCCTAAACGTGGTTTTACTGCTCGCATCGATAACGATTTTCAGGTGATCAACCTGGGTCAGTTGAATGCATTTGATGATGGCGCTGCTGTTGATGCGGCTGCACTCTTTGATGCGGGTCTGGTTCGCAGTGCTGTGGGTCCGATCAAACTGCTGGCAACTGGTGAACTGACCAAGAAGCTAACCGTCTCTGTCACTGCAGCGTCTGCGCAGGCAACTGCGAAAGTTACTGCAGCTGGTGGTACACTGAACCTGGCAAAGGCTGAGGCATAATTCTATGGCACAAGCTGGAGCAATGGGCGGCTTTGGAAACATCGGAAAGATTCCAGAGCTGAAAGCCCGCATCCTGTTTACCCTGGCAATGCTGATCGTATATCGTGTCGGCGCACATATTCCTGTGCCAGGTATCGATGCTGCTGTTCTGGCTCAGTTCTTTAGTCAGGCACAGGGGTCTCTGCTGGGCATGTTCGACATGTTCTCCGGTGGTGCGCTTTCACGCCTGACTATTTTTGCTCTTGGTATTATGCCATACATTTCGGCTGCGATTATCATTCAGCTGATGACTGTAGTGTCTCCCAAGCTTGAACAGTTGAAGAAAGAGGGTGAATCCGGTCGTCGCAAGATCACTGAATATACCCGTTACTTCACACTGGTTCTGGCAACCTTCCAGGGCATTGGTATCTCCATCGGTCTGGAGCAGTTCTCCGTCGGTGGTATGGGTGTGGTGATTGAACCGGGCCTGGCTTTCCGTGCTATGACTGTGATTACGCTGGTAACCGGTACGATGTTCCTGATGTGGCTGGGTGAGCAGATCACTGAGCGGGGTATCGGTAACGGTATCTCACTGATCATCTTCGCCGGTATTGCTGCAGGTCTTCCTTCAGCGATTGGTGGCACACTCGAGTTGGCACGTACCGGTGAGTACACCGCTTTTACTGTGCTTGCACTGTTTGCCATGACACTGCTAGTCACCGGCTTGGTTGTATGGTTTGAACGTGCCCAGCGCCGCATCCCGATTCAGTACGCTAAACGTCAGGTGGGTAACCGTCTCTACGGTGGTAAGTCATCCTTTCTGCCGCTGAAAGTAAATACTGCCGGTGTAATTCCTCCTATTTTTGCCTCATCCCTGATTCTGCTGCCGGCAACATTTGCACAGTTCACCAAGGGTACCCCTGGCTTTGAATGGCTGACAGATATCTCTGCTATTCTATCTCCGGGTGCGTGGCTCTATATGCTGCTGTTTACCGGTCTGATTGTTTTCTTCTGCTTCTTCTACACAGCGATTGTCTTTAACCCTAAAGATACCGCAGATAACCTGAAGAAGAACGGTGGTTTTATTCCGGGTATTCGCCCAGGACAGAAGACTGCTGAGTATGTTGATGCAGTACTAACGCGTATTACTGTTGTTGGTGCAGCCTATGTGAGCATGGTATGTCTACTGCCGCAGTGGCTGATCTCCGAGCTCTCTGTGCCGTTCTATTTCGGCGGCACATCGCTGCTGATCGTTGTGGTGGTTACCATGGACACCATGGGTCAGATACAGTCCCATCTGATGAGTCATCAGTATGAAGGTCTGATGAAAAAAGCCCGTCTGAAAACCGGTAAGTAATGAACCTGATTCTTTTTGGCCCCCCGGGTGTTGGTAAAGGCACGCAGGGTGAAAGGCTCGCGACTGAAGAGGGTATTCAGCACATGGCCATGGGCGATCTGCTGCGTGCGGCTGTACGCGAAGGTACTGATGCTGGTTTGAAGGCCAAGACGTTTATGGACGGCGGTAAGCTGGTTCCTGATGACGTGGTTGTGGCTATGATCGAAGAGAAAATTGCTGCTGACAAAGATGCAGGTTTCCTGCTCGATGGTTTTCCGCGCAATGTGTCACAGGCACAGGCGCTGGATGCAATGTTGGCTAAACATGGTGTTAGCATTGACCATGTTGTGTTTATGGATGCACCAAAAGAGAGTCTTTTGGTCAGGCTCTCCGGCCGATTGATTTGCAGGGCTTGCGGTTTTGGATTTCATAGGCAGTATTCACCGCCCCAAAAATCGGGGTATTGCGATCGCTGTAATGGCGAGCTTTACCAGCGGGATGATGATCGCGAAGATGTGATTGCGCACCGTTTGGAAGTGTATCAAGAACAGACTGAACCGCTGCTGGGTTACTACCAGGGTAGAGATGGATTCAGCAGGATTGATGCTTCCGGGGAAATGGATCTGGTGTATGCCGGACTGAAACAGGCGGTAGTGAATTAAACATGGCGAAAGAAGATATTATTGAGATGTCAGGGGAAGTGGTTGAAAAGCTTCCGAACGCAATGTTTAAGGTTAAGCTGGAAAACGGGCATGAACTACTGTGCACCATTTCAGGTAAAATGAGGAAGTACTACATTCGTATTCTTCCTGGCGATAAGGTTACTGTGGAGATCTCTCCGTACGACCTGTCTCGTGGTCGTATTAGCTACCGCGAAAAATAGTTTGTTTGGATGAAATACTACCTCCATGTGGTATTTCATGATGCAAGGCCAAAAGTGTAATTTTGTCCTTGTTTACAAAACCAGTCGCGCAAGTGACCGGTTTTGGCAGGCCATCCGTGGCCTGTGCCGGTTTCCGGTAAGAAGTAATTTGAGGAGGTGCCAGGCGTGAAAGTCCGAGCATCAGTCAAGAAAATGTGTAACAAGTGTCGTGTGATTCGCCGTAAAGGCGTAGTCCGCATTATTTGCGAGAACGCACGACATAAACAGCGTCAGGGTTAAGTAAGTTGCGCAACTGCAGCCTTATGGCTATGGTTCGCGCCCTTTTTCTTAAGGCCTAAGGAGGCAAGAAGTGGCTCGTATTTCGGGTGTAAATATACCGACTCAGAAGCGTGTAGTAATCGCGCTTACCTACATTTTTGGCATTGGATCGACTAGTTCGAAGAATATCCTAGCCAAAGCAGGTGTAGATGCAGACACGCGTGTGAAAGATTTGAGTGACAGTGATGTTGCAAAAATCCGCACTGTGATCGATGAGTCATATGATGTTGAGGGTGATCTTCGTCGTGAAGTGACCATGAACATCAAGCGTCTGACAGATCTTGGTTGCTACCGTGGTCTTCGTCACCGCAAAGGGCTGCCTGTTCGTGGACAGCGCAGTAAAACCAATGCCCGTACCCGCAAAGGACCGCGTCGTACAGTAGCCGGCAAGAAGAAGTAAGGGGATAGACGATGGCTGCACCTAAGAAAGGAAAAGCTGCTCCTGCTAAGAAACGCGTTCGCAAGAATATTGCTAACGCTGTTGCTCACATCAAAGCAAGCTTTAACAATACAATTATCACCTTTACCGATGATGCTGGTAACGCAATCTGCTGGGCAACCAGTGGTGGTTCAGGCTTCAAAGGCTCACGTAAAAGCACTCCGTTCGCGGCTCAGGTTGCTGCAGAAGATGCTGCACGTAAGGCTATGGATCATGGTGTGAAGAACTGTTCAGTTCTGGTTCGTGGACCAGGCAACGGTCGTGAATCTGCACTGCGTGCGATTTCAGCCGCAGGTATTAACGTCACATCAATTCGTGATGTTACCCCAATTCCACATAATGGATGTCGCCCGCCCAAGCGGCGCCGCGTTTAGGAGTATTATTAAATGGCACGTTATCTGGAAGCCAAATGTCGCCTATGCAGGCGTGAAGGCGAAAAGCTGTATATTAAGGGAAGCAAATGCTACTCGGACAAATGTCCGATCGAGCGTCGCCCGTATGCACCTGGTATGCACGGTCAAAACCGTCGTAGCAAGGTATCTGACTATGGTCTGCAGCTTCGTGAGAAACAGAAAGTTAAGCGTATCTATGGTCTGCAGGAGAAACAGTTCCGCAGCTATTTCAAGTCAGCTGATTCCATGCCTGGCATTACCGGCCTGAATCTGCTGCAGTTGATTGAAGCACGTCTGGACAATGTTATCTACCGTATGGGTATGGCAACATCACGTACTGAAGCGCGTCAGATTGTACGTCATGGTCTGGTTAAGCTTAATGGTAAGGAAGCAAACATTCCTTCTATGCGTGTACCTGTTGGTGCCCGTCTGGAGCTTGCTGACTCTGCCAAGGAGCACCTGCGTGTGACTGCTGCAGTAGAAGCTGCAGGAAACCGTGGTACTGCTGAGTGGATGGATGTTGATCTTCCAACTCGTCAGGGTACCTTCCGTGAGCTTCCAGCTCGTGATCAGCTTGATGCGGGTATCCGCGAACAGCTGATTGTTGAACTTTACTCCAAGTAATCACGAGGGCCGACAGATGCAGTTGATCAATCCGCGCAATATTACCATTGAAGAAAAAGTGGTCGGCCGTTCTGCCAAGATCGTGTTCGAACCTCTGGAACGTGGTTATGGTACCACTATCGGCAACAGCCTGCGTCGCATGCTGCTCTCTTCACTACCAGGTGCAGCAGTAACATCCGTTGCTTTTGATGGTGTTACCCATGAGTACGATACGATTAAGGGTGTTCGTGAAGATGTTATGGATATTATCCTAACTCTGAAAGAGCTCGATATTCGTATGGAAGGTGATGAGACAGCAAACATCTCTCTGGATGTAAAGGGATCATCAGTCGTTACTGCTGCAGATATCAAATGCCCTGCCGGTTTCATGGTTCTTAATCCTGAGCTGGTTCTGGCACACCTGAATGATGATGGTCACCTCAAATTTGAAGCTGCTGTTGCCAAGGGTCGTGGTTATGATCCGGCATCAGAGCGTGAAATTGATGAGCGTGCAGTAGGTTCTCTGCTGGTTGACGCTTCTTACTCTCCAACCCGTCGTGTTGCTACACGTGTTGAGCCTGCTCGTGTAGGCCAGCGCACTGACTACGACAAACTGATCATGGAGATCGAAACTGACGGTTCATTGAGTCCTGAAGAGGCGATCAATGCGGCAGCAGCTATCCTTGAGCAGCAGCTTGCAGTATTTGTTGATTTCGCGGCGATTGATCTGGGTGCACCAGTTGAAGTTGTAGATGATGGTCTTGATGATCTTCTTGCACAGCCAATTGAACACCTTGACCTCTCTGTTCGTTCTATGAACTGCCTGAAGTCTGATGATGTCTTCCGCGTTGGTGATCTGGTTCAGCGTAGTGAGCAGGAGATGCTGCGTACGCCGAACTTTGGCCGTAAGTCTCTCAACGAGATTAAAGAAGTACTTGAAAATATGGGCCTTGAACTGGGAATGAAGCTGGAAAACTGGCCACCCCAGGATGCCACCGATTCGCTCGACAGCTGAATCGCATTTAACGATTGAATAGAGGATACGAGAGATGAGACATCGTAAACATCATGGTTCTTTGGGCCTGCCTACCGGACACCGTCGCGCGTTGATGGCTAATCTGGCTACAGCACTGCTGACACATGGCCGCATTGAGACTACAGAAGCTAAAGCACGTGCACTGCGTCCTTACGCTGAAAAGCTGATTTCACTGGGCAAACGTGGCGATCTGCATGCCCGTCGTCAGGCGCTCTCTAAGCTGCGTTACCGTCCGATCGTTGATCGTCTGTTCGGTGATGTTGCTGCAGCGTGTTCTGATCGTGCCGGTGGTTACACTCGCATCGTCAAAACCGGTTTCCGTGCCGGTGATGCTTCACCTATGGCAATCATCGAACTGGTTGACACCATCGCTACTGCTGATGAGGCAACTGAAGTTTAAGCTTCCAGCTTAACTACTAAATCTAAAAGGCTCCGCGTTGCGGGGCCTTTTTTTTATGCCCTAACACACGCATCACACAACTCTGACATGGCTAACCTGCATCGAATTGGCACTCTGCTTGCTGCCAATCAGCTATGGCTAGCGAACAGATATATTTCGATATAAGAAGCAAAATCATATTCCTCGCAGCAGGGGTTTTGATTCCACTGATTCTGTTCGGCTGGGCTTATCAGTCAGGTAAGCAGTTTCTGTCGCAGGAGATTCCGCTAGTCGATTCCATTATGCAGCTGCGAGTTGATATTACTGCAACCCATTCAATCATTCATGAGTATGTAGAAGGTCATCAAACTATAGAGGTAGCAGATGTCACTGCACTGATAGAAAAGATTCAGGCTGATGCGCAGGCTATTCATCAAGGGTATGTTCAGATGGGGGATGTCTCCGGAATTATATCGAGGCCACACTTTCTACAGGTCGAAAATGATGAGATGAAACATGCCGTGGAAGAATTGACGGCATATCTGCTTGAGTACAGGGAAAAATTGGCACAACTTGTTGAGGATGATGTTATCCATGATGACTATTTTAAATCTGCTGAATGGGCTGCAGCAGAGTTAGATCACGAAATTCATCAGCAGTTTAGTAAAAGCCTCGAGAATCAACCCACCCTGTTCGCCGCACTGTTCACTGTATGGGTTATAATGCTTCTGTTAATGCTTAATCTGCTCAGGAAAAGCAGGATCGCTCATGCCATCGAGTTTGAAAAGAACATGAAACTGGCGCAGGCACTGGAGCACTCGGGCTCATCGATCATTATTACCGACACTAACGCCATCATTGAATATGTTAATGCTGCATTCTGTTCGATGACTGGTTACGAGCGAAGCGAGGTAATAGGCAAGAAAACCTCAATTCTGAACTCTGGCAGCCAGAGCCCTAAATTTTATGAGAAGCTCTGGCAGGTGATTGGCAGGGGTAAGGTGTGGCATAAAGAGCTGATTAATCGAAAAAGGGATGGATCACACTTCCCGGTAGTTATGTCGATAGCACCAATTTTTAACAAGCAGAATCAGATCACTAATTTTATCGCCAGCCAGGAGGATATGAGTGACTTTGAGGCGCTGGAGGAGAAGCTCTATAAGTCTCAGAAGCTTGAAACTGCAGGTATCCTGGCCGGAGGCATCGCGCATGACTTTAATAATGCACTGACGGCAATCAAGGCAAATGCGTTGATGTTAGAGCGGAAACCGGAGGATCGTGCGGCTGTACTTAAGCGGAGTTCAGTGATCAACCAGGTTTGTGATATGGCCGCTAAACATATACATCAATTGCTCAAGTTTGTCAGGAATGAGACGCTGGAGATGAGTCCTGTCAGTCTCAACGCATGTATGAAAACGGCTTGTGAAATGGCATCAATGGGTTCTCAGGATGGGGTCTCTATTTCTACAGAGCTGCCGGAGCATGATTTGACTGTCTGCTGGAATGAAGTTCAGGCGCAACAGATTATGATTAATTTGATCAATAATTCAGTCCATGCTGTACAGAATGTTGAGTCGCCATGGGTGAAGGTTGCGGTGTCCTGTTTTACAGCTACTCCTGAATTCACCAAGCGGCATGAGGAGATGCATGAGCGTCACTACGCATGCATATCAGTCAAAGATAATGGTTATGGCATTCCAGAAGATAAACTGCAAAATATTTTTGAGGTCTTCTTTACTACAAAAGCAGTGGGTGAAGGAACGGGCTTAGGACTATCTATGGCACATGGTGCCATCACCAAGGTGGGTGGTATTATTGAGGTTGCCAGTCAGCCGGGCAGGGGCACAGAGTTCAGAATTTTTCTGCCGCTGCACAATCAGGTTGAATCAATAGCGGCCAGTTAATCCTCTTGGTCGCCTGTAGAGGACTCCTTGAGATAGGGAACAAGAAAGAGGCTCTGGGCGATAATGAATAGAAATGTCAGCCCCATCAGACCAAACAGTTTGAAGTTAACCCAGGTGTCGGTATCGAATGAGAAGGCGACGTAGATATTGATGGCGCCGAGGAAAACAAAGAAGAGCGCCCAGGCCAGATTAAGTTTAACCCAGATGACTGAGGGCAGGGTGATATTTGACCCCATCATGCGTTCGATAATGGTTTTCTTGCCGACAAACTGTGAGCCGATAAAGACGATGGCAAATAGCCAGTTGATGGCTGTCGGCTTCCATTTGATGAAGGTCTCATCCTGCAGGGCAAGGGTCAGCCCGCCAAACAGTGCCACCAGAGCCAGCGTGATCACATGCGTTTTTTCAAATGAGCCTTTAATCAGGCGGTGGCCTACAGTCTGAATCGCAGAGGCAGCAATCAGTACTGCGGTGGCGGTGTAGATGTCATACATTTTGTAGACGATAAAAAAGAGTAGTACGGGCAGGAAGTCAAAAAACATTTTCATGGCTTGAATCCGACCACAGCTGGAGGCTGTTGCCAAGTAGTAGCAGGTACTTTTTTCAATAACAGTGTTGGATGGTAGCCGTGGTTGGCAGTTGATGCCGGATCGACAATAATGCAGCGCATGTTTTGCTATAAGCGCGCCCTTAAATTCACCACTCTGTTTTTGTTTATCCTGTTTCTCTCTGCCTGTACAACTACAGTAAAGGATCGACAGGTTGCAGATGATCTATGGGCGGCATGGGAGAAGAGTGAGATTCTCTCTCAGGTTGATTACCCTGATGCTGTACCGGTTGTACTGGTGCATGGATGGAATGGTGGCGAATTCACATGGCCTGTTCCTGAGCGGTTGATTGAGCTGGAGCAGAAGCTGCAGCGCGACATCTTTCTGTTTACCTATCGCACAGGTATTTTTGCCAACCGCTACCCGCCATTGGAGGTGCTTGAAGAGCAGCTTGACCGTTATCTGGCCCCTTATCAGGAAGTGGATCTGGTTGCGCATAGCATGGGTGGCCTGTTGGTCAGGCAGTATTTGAGTCATCATGCCGAGCATCGGGTACGACGGGTAGCATTTTTGGCAACCCCCCATTTCGGCACCAATGTAGCACAGGTTCTGGTTCAGCTCGGTAAAGTTATTCCTGAGGGTAATATTCAGGCAACTGAAATTCAGCCGGGCAGTGATTTTCTCTGGCAGTTGAACGCGCTTCATGGTGCAGAACTGGAAGGGATTGAGGTGCTTAATGCTTATGCGGCGGATCAGAAGCTGTTGGATAGCGATCTGATTGTTTCGCCCTCTTCTGCCCACCTTCCATGGGCTCACAATATTGTTATCAGAGGCAATCATCACGCGCTGGCCAAACGTCTTGATGAGCAGATAGCTGTGATTCAGTTTCTCAGCGATGGAAGCCTGCCTGCCGCACAGCCAGCTCCTGCCAGCCGAGATGTCTGGTTGCGTTTTATTGTTGATGGCAAGGTGGTCAGGCTTTCTGAGGCGAATTTAAAATCATACGATGCAAGGGGTCTTCCCAATAAAGATTTTGCGTTCTGTTGTGAGTTAAGATCTGGCATCAGTAGCCAGGCAGGCGATAAAACATTGATTCTGGATACGCTGGAGCGAGGCAATAGTTACAGATTTTTACCATATCAGGGTAGGAAGCCGTTACAGATCACATCAGATGAGCTGATGCAGTCACCACAACCGGTAACCATGATTGAATTTAATCTTGATCAGCCCCGAGTGGATGAAGCGGCGGATGAAACAGAGCTGCAGACTCCAGATGCACTTGAGCCTGCAGAGGGGCATTCAGAGGTTCAGCCTGTAGGAATGCCCTGACGCGCCAGCTCATCAGCGCGTTCGTTTTCAGCGTGCCCGGCATGACCTTTCACCCACTGCCATGTGACATCATGAATAGCAGCCAGTTTGTCCAGCTCCTGCCAGCGTTCAAGATTGGACACCGGTTTTTTACCGGCGGTTTTCCAGCCCTTTTTCTTCCAGTTATGGATCCACTCACTCATGCCCTGTACAACATACTTGGAGTCGGAGATGATGGTGACCTTGCACGGTTTGGTCAGTGCTTTGAGCGCTTCAACTGCAGCTTGCAACTCCATCTGCTGATTGGTGGTATGGGCCTCACCACCGCATAACTCTTTCTCATGGTTTCCCATACGCATCAGTACCCCCCAGCCGCCGGGTCCGGGATTGCCTGAACAGGCACCATCAGTAAATGCTTCAACTACAGGTTTTCCGCTCACTGCGTTTTCTCCTGTTCGATATGAACTGTTTGTGTCGGGAATGCGAATTCAAGTTGCAGCGACTCAAGCAGATGCATGATCTCAAGGTTAACCTCCTGACGCACTTGCAGATACTCTGCCCACACCTTGCTGGAGGAGAAGTAGTAGAGGAATATGGAGAGGGATGAGTCAGCGAACTCATCAAATTTGACCAGTTTGTAACTCTGATCAACACCCGGATGGTTGCTGATAATCGCTTCGATGCCTTGGAGTGCTGCATCCATCTGGGCAGGTGTGGTGTCATAGGTCAGGCCGATGCGCATCTTGATACGCCGCTCGTTTCTGGCATCGATATTATCGATCACCATATTGGCCAGAGATGAGTTGGGGACATTGACCAGCGTTCGCTCAAAGGTACGGATTTTCGTAGAACGGAAGCCGATCTCCTCCACCACCCCCTCGAACTCCGAGGTTTTTACCCAGTCACCTACGGTAAATGGCCGATCCACGAGAATCATGATCGAGCCGAAGACGTTGGCGATGGTATCCTTGGCAGCCATGGCGATGGCGATACCGCCAATGCCGAGCGAGGCGAGCAGGCCGGATATCGAATAGCCCATGTTCTGCGCCAGCACCAGCAAGCCGGTTAGCACCAGAAATATTTTAAGGGTTTTGCCGATAAAGGGGACCAGCTGATCATCCATAGCCGACTCGGTCTCCTGGGCACGGGCTGTGAAGTAGGCTGAAAGGCCCTCAAGCAGACGCCAGAGAAACCAGATGGTGACCAGAATAGAGATGATGCGTCCGGCACTATCGGCGATCGATACCAGTGGAAACACCTCGGCTGGAGGATTCAGGATATGCACAGCAAGTAGAATACCGAGCACGTAGACGAGCAGACCGACAGGGCGCTCGGCAGCAGTCAGCAGCACATCATCGAGCTTGGTTTTTGTGCGCGCTGCCAGCGTCTGGCTGAGGCGCTGAAAGGCTGCGAGCACAAAGGTTCGAGCGATAACAGTAGCGAGAATAATAGTGGCAGTGAGAACCCAGCGGGTCAGTGGTATATCCAGAAACATGGTATCGCTTAACTGGGTCCATATCGCTTGCATAACTCTCTCCTTGAATCGAACGTGGCGCCAATCATAACCGAAAAAACAGCATCTCACACCGTGGAGGCCGTGATTGGCAATACGCTGAATAGGGTCTCTTTTTCATCAATGTTTCATCTTGCTGTTCATAGCTTTTCGGCATCAAATATATTTCCGGAGAGAAGATGAAAAAACTTTTTATGCTTATTCTGATGCTACTGCCTGCCACGGCGTGGGCCGAGGGCTGGACACTGGATGTTAATCACTCTGATGTTAACTTTGTTTCAGTGAAAAAAGGGAGTGTTGCCGAGGTGCATCACTTCAAAGGGCTGAGCGGCACCATAAAAGAGCGCAGCGCTGAGATCAGCATTGATCTGAGTACGGTTGAGTCAGGCATTTCGATTCGCAATGAACGCATGAGATCAATGCTCTTTGAGGTAGGCCAATTTGCATCGGCCACTGTTAGCGTCGATCTTTCCACTGTTAACTATGAGGCGCTTAAGGCTGGCGATACAGTGGCTGTACAACTGCCCATGCTGCTTAACCTGCATGGCATGAAGAAGCCTGTTGTTGCAGATGTTCAGATCATCGTGCTTTCAGACAAGCTGCTGGTGACAAGCAGGCAGCCGGTGATTGTAAAGGCTGCTGATTTTGGACTGGATGCCGGTATCGAAGCGTTGCGCCAGATCGCCAAGCTGCCGAGCATTGCACAGGCCGTGCCCGTCTCATTTCATCTCCAATTCATCCGCGCTCGCTAGTATCTCCGGCTTATATCCGACTGCGGATAGAGACCCTGCTATCTATGTATATAAGATTGACGTGGATTGAGCGGTTTTATATCCTGTAGTGGTTCATCAGGCAGGAGGTTCCATATGGGTGTTCATCTATTGCAGACGATGATTGACGATCATGCGGAGATGTTCGGTTTGATTGGCCGGCCGGTTCGCTACCTTGATGAGTCTTATGAGGTGACCGACCTTCTGCACGATGAGGGGTTGTTGATTCTCTCTGCTGATGTCGCATGTGATGTGCAGAATGACAGCTTTGGCCGCCCTCGCCGTCTGGTTCCCCGTCGTCAAAACCTTAAGTTCCGTGATGCTGAAGGCAGGCCTACCTCGATTTGGGATGACCTCTCATTTCTCGACGGCCCACTACGGGATTAAACAGTACTTTTTCTGCCCTAAAAGAATTATTACTTTATGTTAGATATCCTGTACCAGGATGAGTGGCTGGTTGCGATCAATAAACCTGCAGGGCTGCTTGTACACCGTTCCATGATCGACAAATTTGAGACCCGATTTGCCATGCAGATGCTGCGAGATCAGATCGGTCGGCATGTCTATCCGGTGCATAGATTAGATAAGCCCACCTCCGGTGTTCTGCTGTTTGCGCTGAATTCCGAAACAGCCCGGAAGATGACGGATATATTCACGGCCAGAGAGACGAAAAAAGAGTATCTGGCTATTGTGCGCGGTTTCACTGATGAGAAGGGGCTGATTGACTATCCGCTGAAAGAGGAGCTGGACAGGAGAAGTGACAGCAAAGCAAAGCAGGATAAAGCTGCGCAGGAAGCGGTTAGTGCATATGAGAGACTGGCCACGGTTGAGCTGCCTCATCCTGTCGGACGCTATCAAACCGCCCGTTACTCACTTGTACGTCTTACCCCTTCGACAGGTCGCAAACATCAACTGCGCCGTCATATGAAACATATTTTCCATCCCATTGTCGGTGACACCACGCATGGTGATGGTAAACAGAACGATTTTTTCCGTAAAAAGTTCGATTGCCACAGGCTTTTTCTCTCTGCAGCGGGGCTTGCTTTCAGGCATCCCGAAACCGGCCAGTTACTGCAGATCGATGCCCCTCTGGAATCATCATTCAAAGATGTTGTTGATGCTCTCGGCTGGTCTTCTCTGGCTAACTGAAAATGTGAAACGATGTATCTGGGAAAAGTTGAATCACAACTTGAACTTATTTGTACGCTTTGGCGTGCTTTGTGCTAGAAATGAGATATGAAATCATTCTCCCAATGGCGACCACACCCCTGGCACGGGCTGGACTCTGGAGCCGAACCGCCCAGGCGGGTACATGCCTATATCGAAATCAGCCCTTTTGACACGGTGAAGTTCGAAGTCGACAAAAAATCCGGATATCTGCGTGTGGATCGCTCGGTGCGTTCAAGCTCTCAGCATCCGGCGCTGTACGGTTTTATTCCACGCACACTTTGCGCTGATCGCGTAGGCCAGCTCATGCCGCACGCGCAGTGCGGCGATAATGATCCGCTGGATATCTGTGTGATCTCCGAACGGCCCATTTCACGTATTGAGATTATCGTCAATGCGCGTGTGATCGGTGGGCTTCCGATGTGTGATCATGGCGAAGCGGATGATAAAATTATTGCCGTGATTGATGATGATCCCTTCTGGTCGAAGGTGGATGATATTTCAGAGATGCCACCGGCAATTATTGATCGCCTGATGCACTATTTCCTGACTTATAAGTTTGAGCCGAATAAACCGCACCATGTCGAAATCGGCGAACCTTATGGCTTTGAACATGCAGCCAAAGTGATTGAGGCTGCGTTGGCTGATTATGAAGATGAGTATGTAAGCGTTCCTGAAAGACGACATATCGCCGATTAAAAGCTGCAGATTCGGGCTATTGTTGAGTAGATTAATGACCAAGCAGTGACTGTTTAAGTCCCTTGTCTGCCGGTTTTTTACCGAGCCAGACGGCCAGCAGAGCCTGCTGGAAATCAGCGCCTGCGATTTGACCCGTGTCAGTACCATTGATCTGGACTTTGGACAGACCATCGGAGAGTAGATCGAAGATAATCCTGTTGTCCTTATGAGCAGTAGCAAACAGTGCATTGAATTGATCCAGCCGTTCGCGCAGCAGGCCCATCTGCTCTTTTGACTGGTTCTTTTCAAAGCCTTCATTCCAGCCGTTAATCAGCTTCTCTCTGCTTACTTCATCGTAAAGAAAGTGCATGACAATACGTTTTGTCCCATTGCTGTTAATAATCTCTTTTGCATCGGATGATTTCTGTTCGAGATAGAGTGCCCCGATATAGATATCAAAGAAGAGTTTGGTACGAATGCCTGCGCCGTTCAGATTAAGGTTTCTGTTTTCGAGTTGAACAGATTCGGGAATCGTGACGCCTTCAATTTCCATAGTCAGCCCATGCGTGGGCAGCATCAACATCACTACAAATAAAATGGAATATAACTGTTTCATGGCATCCCCCTGCAAGCGTAATATTCTACTATTAAAGCAGGTATGAGCTGAATCGCTAGAGCCAGTTAAAAGGGGCAGAGGAGAGGGTGAGTTCACTCTTGCGATCATTACGCCAGATCAGCCATGCGCGCGATGCTGTCGGATCGCTATTCAGGTCAATGTGAAGCTGGAAGGCTGGCCGCACCCCCGGAGCACCACCACCAAAGGCGAGATCACCAAAATCAATATAGCCATCACCCTGCCCAAGCAGCACAGGAAAACGGGCGAACCAGAGATAGAATGCTGTTCCGGGCAGTTGCTCGACACCTTTAACGCTCTGCATGGCAGGCAATTGCTGCCAGTTGATCTGCTCCGGCCCATTCATTTGATTTGAGATCAAGCCTGTAGCAAATGCCTCATCAAAGAGTGGCTGTGTACCGGAAAAGCCGGGCTGAAGATTAACGGCAGCCCTGAGGTAATAGTCGGGGAGGCTGATAATGATCTGCCAGTGAAAAGGTGAGAAGGCCATCGGCAAGGCGTGATAGGCAAGCGCGTCGGGATGCGCCTTGCGGGCCAGATCAATCGCCTGCTGCTGGTTGCTATAGGTTAAACCGAGATAGCTGCACATCAGCAGCAGGCTGAGAATCCCCATTTTGCGTTTGTGCTGACGCCATATCAGGCCAAACAGCAGAGGAATAAGCAGGCAGGCAGTGAAAAACGGGTCAATAATGAACAGCAGATCGAGACTGGCGCGCCAGTCCGAGAAGGGGGCAATAATCATGGTTCCGAAGGTGGTAATCAGATCGAGAAAGATATGCAGTAGTAGTGCCGCACCAATAAGCCACGGCATGGTGGTGTTTGCTCTTATTTTTCTGGAACTGAGGCTGTAGATCAACCAGCCCCAGAGGGGGATCAGTAGTATCGAGTGGGTGAGGCCCCGGTGGTGCTGGAGATAGAGATTCTCAGAGAACAGGCGCAACAGGATGTCTGCATCCGGAGCCATGGTGAGCAGCACCAGAAACAGCAACTGCAGGGGTGGCAGGTGATGTTTGGGTATGGCTCGGGCAAGGGCTGCGCCTGAGATGGCGTGGGTTATCGGGTCCATGCCGGAATAGATGTAATCAGAGTCTGCCAGTTGTTGCCGGGGGTAATCTGTCCGCCGCAAACGGCATGACGGGCACCGGTAACTTCACACAGCGTATTGGTCTCACCCATCAGCGTTTGTCGTGCCAGCACTGCAAAGCTGAGTGCTTCGACAGCCTGCGGAGGGATATCTTCCGCATCCGTTGTTGTCACTGAAGCTGGTGCCAGCTGTCTTGTCAGCAGATCCATCAGGTGTTCATTGCGCACGCCACCACCACAGATAAGCCATTTAGCCGGTTCTATCGGCATAAAATTGATGCTGTTTGCAATCGAGTCAGCGGTGTACTGGCAGGCTGTAGCCATGCGGTCCGCATCAGAGATGTCCGGCCAGCCGAGAATCAGATTAACGATATCTTCACCGAACTCTTCACGGCCCGTGGATTTGGGTGGTTTGCGTTGCATAAAGGGGTGTAACATAAGCTTCTCAAGCAGTGCGGGGCAAACCGTGCCGCTGGCAGCCAGCACGCCATTCTGATCATAGGCATTGCGGCCATCACTGAAGGCGAGCATCAGCCCATCCATTATCATATTGCCCGGCCCGGTATCAAAACCGATGGTGCTGCCGTCTAAACCCAGCCATGTGACGTTGGCAATGCCACCGATATTGACCACAGCAATATTTTTTTGTTTATGGGTAAACAGGTGACGATGCGAGAATGGCACCAGTGGCGCACCCTCACCGCCGGCCGCAATATCACGGCTGCGGAAATCAGACACCGTGGTGATGCCGGTCTGCTCAGCCAGCGTGGCGGCGCAGCCGATCTGTACCGTGTAGGGGTAATCGGCTTTGGGGTGATGGCGAATGGTTTGGCCATGGCAGCCGATAGCGGTGATATCATCCCGCTTCAGACCAACCCCGTGCATGGCTGCCAGTACCGTATCGGCATAGGCGTGCCCAAGCGCACGATCAAGTTCTCCCAGGCTCTCAATCTCATTCAGGCCGGGTGCGGCCAGTCGCAAAATAGGTTCGCGCAGCCTCTGCGGCATCGGATACTCAGAGAAGTGGATCAGCTCCATACGGCTTCCCGGTTGAGTGGAGATGCGCGTGATTGCCACATCGATGCCATCGGCGGAGGTGCCGGACATGATGCCGATGAACAGCTGATGATCAGATTGCATGCGGATAATGTGCGCTTAAAAAGCCTGTGGGGCTGACTGCTCTGGCGCTGCCGGCATTTCGGCAGGAGTTTCTGTTGCGGGAACCTCTATAGCCGGTGTTTCAGTTGGAGCTTCTGTTGCGGGCGCTTCTACTGCAGGAGCCTCCACGGCTGGTGCCTCGATTGCTGCTGCAGGCATCTCTTCTGTTACTGTTTCTGCGGCAGGTGCTTCTGTGATCTCTTCTACGGATGCCTCGGGTGCCACTTCTGCAGCAGGCTCTTCAACTTGAGGCTCAACTACTACTGGCTCCTCAGCGGGTGCTTCGACCTCTGTGGTTGGCGGCGTAGTTTCTGAGTCACTTGCAGGCGCCTCTGCCGGCGATGTCAGGTCATGCAGGATTTTCTCAATCTCGGCAATGGTGGCTTTGGTCTCTTCTCTGGCCATACCGCTGATCTCCTGAATATTAAGCAGTGCTTTCTTCAGCTGATTCTGAACCAGATTTTCCCGGTTGCTTTCGACATCTTTGCTCAGCGCAACAACCTGATCGCCAAGAATTTGAACACTGCTCTCCAATCCCGCCAGTCTCGCCTCTCCATTGGTTGGAGCTGTAGAAGTGCCCGCTGCAATAGCGGCGTAGGCGGCAAGGAGCAGCGCGATGATTGAGATGTAGAGTGAGGTGTGAGGTTTGCAGGCGCTATGTGCGCTGCAGGACTCTTTTTTCTCCTCTACCGTTTCTGTGATAATCTCTTCATTACTGTTCTCAGCCATGTCGCTCTCCTTAATATATAAGACGTTCAACTCTGCCATGTTTGATGATGGTTAGAATAGCACGCAGCCTAGCTGTTGCCAGCCTCTTCTCTGTGATCAGGCTCGCATCTGACTCTGCGGTGGCGGTGCTGCTGTGAATTTGCCATGATTCGTGACTCGAAAGACAGAGGGATTTATGAATATTCAAGAACAGATGGAATTGTTGAGTCGTGGTACGCTGGAGATTTTGCCAGCCGGCAGCCTTGAGGCGAAATTGAAGCTGGCTCAGAAAGAGGGCAGGCCGCTGCGTGTAAAGGCGGGTTTTGATCCGACTGCACCCGATCTTCATCTTGGCCATACCGTACTGATTGAGAAGCTGCGCCAGTTCCAGCACTGCGGCCATCAGGTGGTATTTCTGATCGGTGATTTTACCGGCACCATCGGTGATCCGACAGGTAAGAATGAGACGCGTCCACCACTGACGCATGATGAGGTATTGGTGAATGCTGAGACCTATAAAGAGCAGGTATTCAAAATCCTTGATCCCAAACAGACCGAGGTTCGATTTAACTCCGAGTGGCTGGGTAATCTTACTGCCGCTGATCTGATCCGCATTGCCGGTAAGGCAACCGTGGCCCGTATGCTGGAGCGTGATGATTTTGAGAAGCGGTACAAAGGCGGTCAATCGATTGCCATTCACGAATTCCTCTATCCGCTGGTGCAGGGTTATGACTCGGTGGCACTCGATGCCGATGTGGAGTTGGGCGGTAACGATCAGAAGTTCAATCTACTGATGGGTCGTCAGCTACAGGATGCCTATGGCAAAGCGCAGCAGGTGATTCTGACCATGCCGCTGCTCGAAGGTCTGGACGGTGTGAATAAGATGTCCAAGTCCCTGAACAACTATGTCGGTGTGGCAGAACCGGCCAAAGAGCAGTTTGGTAAACTGATGAGCGTCTCTGATGAGCTGATGTATAAATACTATGAGCTGCTCACCGATCTGGATCTGGATGAAGTTAAAGCCAAGCATCCTATGGAAGCCAAGAAGAGCCTTGCCGCTCTGATTGTTGACCGTTTCCACGGTGAAGGAGCAGGGCAGGCAGCACGTGAAGGTTTTGAATCCCAGTTTGCCAAGAAAGAGATTCCGGATGATGTGCCTGAAGCAACTCTTGCCGCTGAAGATGGGGCGCTATGGGTTGTCAAAGCGCTGACCCAAGCTGGTTTGACCGCATCCAATGGTGAAGCCATGCGTATGGTGAAGCAGAACGCACTGTCTATAGATGGCGAAAAAATCACTGACAAGGATTTTCAGCTTAAGCCGGGTGGTCCCTACCTGATTAAACTCGGTAAACGTAAATTCACTAACCTGACGGTAGTGTGAATGGTGGTGTATCAGTTAAGCTGCAGGCAGCAGGATATATTCATTAAATAACGTTCAACACCAGGAGGCAGTGCAATGGCAAAGAGGGCTCTTTTATTACTATTGCTTACTGTCGGTCTGCTCACCGGCTGTGCGACCAATCCGGTGACAGGAAAGAATGAACTGAGTCTGGTTTCAGAAGCTCAGGAGCTTGCCATTGGGGCGCAGCAATATAGCCCCGCCCGCCAGTCTCAGGGTGGTGATTATGTGGTGGATCGGCAGCTCACGGCCTATGTCAATGAGGTGGGGCAGCGCCTTGCTGCAGTCAGTGACAGAAAACTGCCCTATGAATTCAGCGTGCTTAATAACTCTGTACCCAATGCCTGGGCACTTCCCGGTGGTAAAATTTCCATCAACCGTGGTCTGCTGACCGAACTGAAGAGTGAGTCCGAGCTGGCAGCTGTGCTTGGCCATGAGATCGTGCATGCCGCTGCCCGCCACGGTGCACAGCAGATGAGTAAAGGCATGCTGTTGCAGACCGCTGTACTGGGCACTGTTGTTGCCACGCAGGGATCCGATTATGCCAACCTGGCGCAAATGGGGGCCAATATTGGTGCCCAGCTGATCAGTCAGAAGTATGGGCGTGATGCTGAACGTGAGTCCGATTATTATGGTATGCAGTATATGGTGCGTTCCGGATATGATCCTCAGGGGGCAGTCGATCTGCAGCGTACCTTTGTCAAACTCTCTGAAGGCAAAAAGCAGGACTGGTTAAGCGGGCTGTTTGCCAGCCACCCGCCATCACAGGAGCGGGTAAACGCTAATATTGAGCTGCTGGCCACGCTGCCCAAGGGTGGGGAGCGCGGTGTTGAACGCTATCGCAGTAGAACCAAACAGCTGATACGCAGCAAGCCAGCGTATGAGAACTATGACAGAGGGCGCGAGGCACTGGCAAAGGGTGATCTGGCGACGGCCAGTCGTCTGGCTGACCGGGCGATCAGTGCGGAGCCGAGAGAGGCGCTCTTCTATGGCTTGAAAGGTGATCTTGAAAAGAAGCACGGGCGTTTGCACGCTGCTGTTAAGCAGTATGACAAGGCTAGTAGCTTGAACCCCAACTTCTTCTACTTCTATCTACAGCGCGGTTTGGCAAATGAGTCACTGAACCGTAGTGCTCAGGCGCAGGCGGATCTGCAGCGTAGTGTGAAACTGCTACCCACAGCCAATGCTTATAACGCGTTGGGTAATCTGGCGCGCAAAGCTGGGCGGATGGATGAAGCCAAGCAGTATTATGCCAAAGTGGCAGGTGGGCAGGGGGAACTTGGTAAACAGGCCTATGGCGCACTGGTTGAAATTGATCTGAAGGATAATCCCGGCAAATACATTCAGATTCAGACCGGGCAGGACAGGCAGGGTCGAATTGTGGCCCAGATCAGCAATCCAACACCGCGTAATGTCGGTGCTCTGGTGCTGATCGTTCAATTTCAGAATGCGGCAGGGCAGGTGCAGCGAATTCAACGCGCATTGCGTGGTTCTGTTGCTGCCGGATCTCAGCAGATGTTCGATCTTGGGCTGACGGGGCAACTGACTCAGGAGCAGATCAATACACTGCAGGCCAGGATAGTTCAGGCACAACTGCTTCGTTAGTAAAGACGCGCTGCTGATTCGGCTTCAATCTGAGGCAATAAATGGTGGTTTTTCAACCTTTCTATCCAGGGTTAAGATAACTTCATCATAAAGGTGTTGACGCGCCGATTCGCGACGCTAATGTTCGCCGCCCCCGCAAGACAGGCAACTGGTTTGAGGGGGCAGATCTGAGTCAAACATCCGCAAGGATTTGGGTGGCACAGATAGAGGTTGACACCTCAAGCGGCAGACCTATAGTTCGCCGCCCGCAGCCAGATAGCGCACCTTAGGGCGCAAGCTTGAAGGCAGCGGAAAGATAGTTTTGTTCTTTACAATTAGTGATTTTTATTTGAACTGTGGACGTGTCGGATCTTTCCAAGCATTGATTGGATCGACTCTGATACTAAACAGTTCAGCAATGAACGTTAACGTTTAATATTTGAGTTTGATCTAGTGATCAATGCTGGGATTAAGTAATACAATAGTATCAACTTTCTTTGGAGAGTTTGATCCTGGCTCAGAACGAACGCTGGCGGCGTGCCTAACACATGCAAGTCGAACGGACTTTATTTCTTCGGATTTAAAGTTAGTGGCGCACGGGTGAGTAACGCGTGGATATCTGCCTATTAGTGGGGGACAACTTGGAGAAATCCAAGCTAATACCGCATACGCACTACGGTGGAAAGCAGGGGACCTTCGGGCCTTGTGCTGATAGATGAGTCCGCGTCTGATTAGCTAGTTGGTAAGGTAATGGCTTACCAAGGCGATGATCAGTAACTGGTTTGAGAGGATGATCAGTCACACTGGAACTGAGACACGGTCCAGACTTCTACGGAAGGCAGCAGTGGGGAATATTGCACAATGGGCGAAAGCCTGATGCAGCGACGCCGCGTGCGGGAAGAAGGCCTTCGGGTTGTAAACCGCTTTCAATTGGGAAGAAGAGATGAGCGCTAATATCGCTCTGATTTGACGGTACCTTTAGAAGAAGCACCGGCTAATTTCGTGCCAGCAGCCGCGGTAATACGAAAGGTGCAAGCGTTGTTCGGATTTACTGGGCGTAAAGAGATCGTAGGTGGTTTGTTAAGTCGGATGTGAAATCCCAAGGCTCAACCTTGGAACTGCATTCGATACTGGCAGGCTAGAGTTTGGGAGGGGTA